>JBLFWR010000093.1:0-13382 GCA_047611725.1 Binatia bacterium
ACGAAGAAGCGACCGTTGCTTTCGAACTGCGGATGGAATGCCAACCCCAGCAACCCGTCCTCATTGTTGAACTGCATCGTGGCCGAAGAAACGTCGAGAAAAGCCTCTGGAATAAGCACTCCGTTTTCGACGATTCGAACGAGTCCTTCTTGGAGCACGACGTACAGGCGTTCCAAATTGCCCGGCGCCGTGGCTAGGTCAGTGATCCCAGGTCCGACCGTGGCCACGTACTCGACCGCCAGCGCGGTGCCCGCAACAGTGGGGACGCCGTCGCACACGGCCGGCGTTTCAAACAGGCAAACAGGGGAGCAACCGTCGCCCGACTCGCGATTGCCATCGTCGCACTCTTCGCCCGCATCGGTATTTACCACCAGGTTGCCGCACAGTTGTAGGCCGGTGCAGTCGCACGCTCGCGAAATGTCACGCGCTCCGACCGCGGCGCTCAGAATCGCAAGGCAATCGCTCGCCAAAACTCTTCCGTTTAGGTTGATGTCTCCACACCTAGGAAATTGCGGACCGCAGTTCACTGCCGGAGTACACGTACCGACGAGGTCCACGATGCCGACCGCTCCGCGCAGACAAACAAGTGCATCGGACGCCCGCACATCGCCGCTATCGTTCAGATCGCCACAAACAGCATCAGCCTCGGGGGCAAGGCACGCAACGAAAAATAGAGTTACGAAAAAATGTATCGCGAACGCGATCAGAGCATGGCGAAATTTGAGAGCGCGGTAGCGTGATCCGCTTCCTCCCGGTTTCCACCATCGGCGTGTGAAATCTCTAGCCAACTCGGACGTACTCGCTCGGCTTAAACTTACGCACCCGTGCGCAGTATTCACTGGCGAACCCAGGAAAGAGCGCGTGGTTTTCGCCGCTCTCCGACAGATACCAACTATTGCAGCCCGATGCCCAAACCGTGTAGGGCATGCGCTTTTGAAGGCTTTGATTGTAGGCGTCTTGCACGTCTTGCCGCACGGTCAGGTACTTTAGCTGATCTTCCTTTACGCGCTGTATCGCCTGAGCAATGTAGTTGATCTGCGACTCGCTGTAGACCAACACCGAAGTGTGTCCCGGGCCAGTGTTGGGCCCCATGATCATAAACCAATTAGGGAAGCCCGAGACGCAAACCCCCTTATAGGCCACCGCCCCACCCTTCCAGGTTTCGTCCAGGTTCACACCGCCAAGGCCCGAAACCGGAAACGGCGCAGTCGCAAGACCCAACACGAAGCCCGTTGCCAATATCAACGTGTCGATTTCGTGTTCTCGTCCGTCGCTCAGAACAACGCTGTGTTCACGAATCTCTGCAATCGACTCGGTCTCCAACTCAACATTGTCGCGATCAAAGCTCGCCCAGTAGTCGTTCGAAATCAGGATTCGCTTACAGCCGAACTGGAAGTGCGGCATGAGCTTGGCACGAAGCTCGGGATCGGGAACCGATTGCTCAAGATGCTTTTGTGACGCGCGCTCTCCGAGCCGCGACAACCATGGCGCATCCAGCATGATCACCGGACCGAATGCCTCGCTGAGCCAGAACAGTGCACTGCGCACGATTCGCTGCACAAACGGAAGTCGGCGGTAAAGCGCTTTAGCTCGTTCACTGATCGCATGATCACTCTTAGGCATGACCCAAGCCGGCGTGCGCTGGAAAACCACTAGCTTTTCAACCTGCGGTGCGATCGAAGGCACAACCTGAATCGCCGTCGCACCAGTACCAATAACTGCGACGCGTTTGCCGGCCAGATCATAGTCGTGATCCCAGCGCGCGGCATGAACCAACTTTCCTTTGAAGTTCTCGAGCCCCTTGATGTCGGGGAACGCCGGATCAACGAGTCCGCCCACGGCAGAGACAACGAAGCGCGCGCGGAAGTCACCATCGCTCGCAGTCGCAGTCGCAGTTGTGAGCGTCCAGCTCCCGTCGGCTTCTTCGAACCGCGCGTTGGTGATGTTCGTGTTCAGGCGCAAGTGACGGCGCAGCCCGTATTTTTCAACGACACCGAGAAGGTACTGTTGAATCTCTCCCGACCGGGCAAATGCACGACTCCAGTTCGGGTTCGGTTCAAACGAAAAAGAATACACGTGAGACGGAACGTCGCAGGCCGCGCCGGGGTACGTGTTGTCTCGCCACGTGCCGCCGATCTCGTTGGCTCGCTCAAAGATCACAAAATCGTCGATGCCCGCCTTCTTCAAAGCGATCGCCATGCCAATGCCGCCAAAACCGCTGCCAATGATGGCTATCTGAAAATCGCCTCCCGAAAGGTGCGCCTGGCGCGATTGGTCATCCACAGAACTAGAATTCATCAGGCCACTCCTGCGCGAGAGCCACTCCCCGCTGTTTTGCGTCTACGAGACGGCAGCGACAATTTCCAACCACGGGTGGGCTCACAAGGCTGACAAGCCAGGCTCCCGGTGCCCGGGCCGTGCCCCCGGGCTTGTGTCCCGGCGATATGGGGCCGACCCGCCCCAGGTTTCGTCGCAAGCCCCCTCATGCAATACACCGCGGATCACGTTCGCAGGCGCGCCCGACCCGGGTGCACGATAGCGGCGCAATTGCCGCAGGACAGACCCAGGAAAACCATGGCAGACATCAAGATCGTCCCCAAAGACCAGCTAGCCGACTACATCGGCAAAGAATTCGGCCCGACCGACTGGGTCGAGATGACTCAAGAGAAGGTCAACGCCTTTGCAGAGGTCACGAACGACCACCAATTCATTCACGTTGACGTCGAGGCCGCGAAACAGACCCCTTTCGGTGGCACCATTGCGCACGGCTTTTTCACGTTGTCCCTGCTCGCCTACTTTCAAGGGCAAGCCAACATCGTGCCCGAAGGAATCGCCATGGCCGTGAACTACGGTCTGAACAAGGTTCGCTTCCTACAGCCGGTACCAACCGGCAAGCGCGTTCGCGGCCGCATCAAACCGGTTTCGTTTCTTGAGAAGGCCCCCGGCCAAATTCTCGCTACGAACCAGGTCACCGTAGAAATTGAAGGCGAAACCAAACCTGCGCTCATCGCGGAGACGCTGGCGATGTTCTACCTTTCCTAACCACTGCAGGTAGAGACGAGCCACAACCGAGCTCGTCTCTGCCTGGTCTGGTTTTCGTTAGAAACCGAACATGGATTGGAACGCACTGCTCCAAACCGCTCAGGAAGAGTGCCCCGTTGGCCTTTGGTCCAAGGGTACGGGCCTGGCTCGCCAAGGCGCCGTTCGTGGTGAAAGCCGCACTGAAAAGGAGTGGACCTTTCGCGTTCGCACGCCCGGCGACACCATTGCGCCCACCGTTTCTTTGTTTCCGCAGGATCAAGAATGGGACTGCGATTGCGACGGGCCGTTCGACCCCTGCCAGCACGTTGCCGCCGCGTTGTGCGCGATCGCGCAAGCCAACGACGGAGGCGCCTCGCTGTTTGACAGTGATGGCGCGGCCACCAATGTTCGCCACGAACTCGTAGGTAGTCCTGAAGGACTCGGGGTCTTGCGTTTTGTTGTCACCGAGAACGCCCCGCCACACGCGATCAACGAACCGCTCGACGAACTCGTGAAGCGCCCAGGCGTAGGTGAAGGCCTGACACCCACGCGCGCCGACCTTGCCGCCGATCGAATTTTGCGACGCTGCGGCGCCCCGCCGTTGTCGTTCGAGCATGCGATCGACTTGCTTGCAGCACTGGTTGGCGCCCCTGACGTACGCCTGAATGGAAAGCCTGTCGAGACGTCGCGAGAGCCGCTTTTTCCTCGCGCCAGTATCACCGACTCCGAGCAAGGCGGTGTCGAGCTACTAATCGAACCCGACCCACTCGTTGACGAAATCGTCGCCCCCGGCGTGCTCCGGCGTAAGAACACGCTGCACCCGTTTGGTGCCCGAAACCGCTTCGGCGAATTTTGGGAACGTCTTCCGCTGCGCAAACACTTTTCGCCGTCCGCCTACGGAGAACTCGTTGGTTCTGTGCTGCCAGAGCTCGAGCGATGGATCACGGTCGAAATCACCAGCCAACGCCTGCCGGGACGAGTCTCGGCGCTTCCGCCTTGGATCAAGTTTGAAATCGATTTCATCGGCGGCGGCATCGATGTCTTACCGCTGCTCGTGTACGCAGATCCACCTACGGCCCGGGTTGACGGCGGCAAGTTCATTCACCTCGGTGGTGATCTACCCGCACGCGACGAAGCAGCCGAGCAGCACCTGTTGCTGCGACTGCGCCAGCAGCTCAATTTAATCCCTGGCCGTCGCGTACAATTCGCTCCTGCTGACGCGGCTCGTTTTCTTTCCGATGTTGAATCGTTCGACGACGGACGTGGCAGAAAACGTATAGAAAGCATCGCCGCCTACTCGCCGCGAGCCAAGCTCGTTCCCCGTTTGGTTGTCGATGGTGATGGCTTCGAACTTACCTTCGACGTTGAAGGGTCAAGCGGCGAATCCGAAAGCGCGCACGCCGACGCGCAAACTGTAGTCGGCGCCTGGCAAGATGGGTTCAACGCCGTTCCGCTTTCCGACGGTCAATTTGCCAGCGTCCCCGAGGCGTGGCTCCAAGCTCACGGCCATTTAGTCGCCGACCTTTTGGCCGCAAAGGCTGCCAGTGACGGCAACTTACCGACCGCGGCACTGCCTGTACTGGCCGAGCTTTGCGATGCGATGGAAGCACCGCCTCCACCCGAGATGGAAAAGCTACGCGCGCTGCTTACGCCGGTTGATTTCAGCACGGCCGCAACGCCTCCCGATTTTGTCGGTGAATTGCGAAACTACCAGGCGGCCGGAGTGGCCTGGCTAACTCGATTGCGCGATGCCGGACTCGGCGCAGTCTTGGCCGACGACATGGGGCTGGGAAAAACCGTACAAGCATTGTGTGTACTGCGTGGCCGAACCCTGGTCGTGTGCCCGCGCAGTGTCATTCACAACTGGCGCAACGAGGTTCAGCGCTTCCGCCCGTCCCTAGACATTGGCCTTTACCACGGCCCGGGCAGGACCCTAGGCGAAGAAGCGATCACGCTCACGACCTACGCGACACTGCGCAACGATATCGAGATTTTGGCCGACCTAGAGTGGGACTGTGTCGTCCTCGATGAAGCGCAGGCGATCAAAAACCCTGACAGCCAAGTGGCCCGTGCCGCGTATCGCCTTGAAGCAAAGTTTCGAATTTCGCTTTCCGGAACGCCCATCGAAAACAGGCCGAGCGAGCTTTGGAGTCAGATCCACTTCACCAATCGCGGGTTGCTCGGCGGACGCAGTCATTTTGTAGAACGCTACGAGAAACCGATGTTCGCCGGCGACGAAGATGCAGCCACACGCCTTCGCGAACGGGTCGCGCCTTTTCTGCTGCGGCGCCTCAAGCGTGACGTCGCGCGCGAACTACCACCGCGCACCGACGCAGTCATGATCTGCGAACTCGACGATCGCGAACGAGCGCTTTATGAATCAGTTCGCGCCGCGGCGCGCGCTGACGTAGTGCGACGTCTTGACGCGGGAAGTGCCGGTGGGCGCAATGTAATGGCGGCACTCGAAGCGCTGCTCAGGATGCGCCAGGCCGCGTGTCACAGCGGTCTGCTTCCTGGCCAGGAGGCCGAGGGTTCATCGAAGGTCGAGGCTTTGTGCGAGGCTCTGGACGACGTCGTCGCAGACGGTCACAAGGCGTTGGTGTTCTCGCAGTGGACCGGCCTTCTCGATCGTGTCGAACCGGCGTTGACCGCGCGCGGCATCACCTTCACCCGCCTAGACGGAAGCACACGCGACCGCGAAAGCGTGGTCGCCTCCTTCCAAGATGACGCCGGGCCTCCGGTTCTTCTCATCTCGTTGAAGGCCGGTGGCACCGGACTAAACCTGACCGCTGCCGATCATGTCTTCCTGCTCGATCCGTGGTGGAATCCGGCGGTCGAAGATCAGGCTGCCGACCGCGCCCATCGCATCGGTCAGGAGCGCCCCGTGATGGTCTACCGACTGGTTGCCAAGGACACCGTGGAAGAACGGGTCCTGGACCTACAAGATCGCAAGCGTCGCATCGCTGCAGCAGCGCTGGCTGCGGGAGATCCAAGCGGCGGCCTAACTCAGGAAGACATTCTTTCCCTGTTGGACTAGCCAACCTTCGAAACGCACGAGACTCCACGAAAAAGCCCCCCGAAAGTCGAAACTCTCGGGGGGCTTGGCTAATACCACCCTCGCCGTCGATCAAGACGGCGAGGCTTAAGATCACAGGATCACGGAATCAGTTGACCAGCTTGGTCGCGTTGCCTTCGAAACAAGCGCCACCGACGTTGAGCCGAACCAAGGTAGTAGCCTCAGTTTCGCCTGCCGCAGCGGTCCAAGCCTTCTTCGTTTTCGCAATCACCTTGAAGCCATCTACAACTTTCTTGTCGACCTTAATGACGACCTTGACGATCCCCGGAGTCCTGCGCGGCCCCTTGAAAACGAACTTGGTCGCTTTTTGGTTGGGAACGAATTCGGCTCCAACAGCGCCGGAATCGAAAATGTCGTCGCCCAAGTCAGTAATCGCCAACTGCACGTTGGAGTCGCCGACGTATGTAGGCAGAACAACTTCCGCCTTCAGCGCCAAAACTCCTTTGCTATCAACGATCTTGGCCTTTCTGTAAGTGTGGGCCGTCGGCGAAGCGCAGGGCAGACTCAACTCATTGGCCGGGTCACTACCGCCGTCGCGTTCGTCACCACCAAAGAAACCATCGGCATCACGGTCAAGGCCGATTCGTTGGCCGTCACCGGGTGGAACCGCGGTGTACGTCAGCTCTTGACCCGCAACAGCAGCTACGGCTCGCAACGTACCGTCAGCAACAGTGGAATCGCCGACGCGATCGGGCTGGAAGAACCCACCGCCAACGTACAGCGCCGTGCCCGAATCGCCGGAGACAATTCCTGAAACAACGACATCGCACTCGCTCGGAACCGCATCTGCGCGGGCCAGCATCAAATCGATACGAGCACCAACAGTGGCAGAGTTCGTTGCGTTCAAGGTGATCTGCTGTCCGACGATCGGCTTCAGATTGCTATCAAACGCCAGGCTGAAATCTTCCATTTCGCGGCGGGCAGCGTCTCCGGCAGCGTTGTTGGTGAATCCGCCGGGGTTGCCACCGCTCCCAGCGAACACAGTGGCGTCGAAGAAGCGGAAAACGGTGTCGATGGCGCCGTCATGCAGGAATCCGAACCCTCGCACCTGGTCTCCCTTATGCCCGTTGTCGCCGGGACGGATGAAGGGAACAACAGGCAGGCCGAACATGCCGACCTTCTGGTACACGTTTCGCAGATGAGGGATTTTCATCATCTGCGTCTCGTTCTCGAAACTTGAACGGCCGTCGCCGCCGAAGAAACCGGGGCGTTCAACACCAAACTCGGAATTGCCGGTGGGGTCGAAAGTGTGACAGCCGTCGCAGTTAAACACGGTATCCGAAATCCCACCGAACCAACGATCGCGACCAGCCTGCTGGCTCACCGTCAAACTGTTGTCGAGACTTCGGATCGGGTTCGGCGGGTACATGACCTGCAACACGAACTCGGTGAACGCATCCATGTCTTCGTCGGTCAAGACCTCGCTTCGCCCAATCAGCCCAACGAAGGCGCCGTTGAACGCGCGAAACGCCGCCCGCTCGTCGAAGGATCCTGTGTCAGGTTGGGTCGAAAACAGAACGTCGTTGCCACCGGTACGATCGCCGCGCCAGTGCATCGGGCCATGGTTGTCCATGCCACGAAAGCTTTGCGTGGTCATCGGACCCTTCATCGAGTGAAAGTTTTCGTCGATGAACAGGTTGCCGCGCAAGCTGAACGGACCAGGGTTGGTGACAATCTCCTCGTCGGGGTTTCCAAGATCCCAAGCCAACGAGTCGAAGTCACCGAAGACGTGACACGAAGCGCAAGCCTGATCGCCATTGCTGGACGTAAAACGTGCGTCGTAAAGGAAGGGGCGTCCGGCAACCACTGAGTCGGGTTCTGGGTTGTGCATCTCGACATGCGCAACCTCGGCGCCCGTGCCGGTGCTTAGAACCGAAATCCCGTTGTCGAACCGGGTCAAGGTGTAAAGGCGGCTACGACTCTCATCAATGACCAAGCCTGTCGGTCCGCCGGCAGACAGCTCAATGTGGTCGGCTGCACTCGGCGTAAACGTATCACCCTCGAGTTCGGCGACATCGAAGATGCCGATCTTTGCCGAGCCGAATGCGGAGACAAACAAGGTGGTTCCGGCAGCGTTCACAGCCATTTCCACGGGGAATGCGAGTGAGTTGTCGTTGGTCTCGTTAGGCAGGGTGTCGCAACAGCTATCGTAGTCGATGTGCTTGTTCAGGTGGATCGGAGTCACGCGATCGGCCGGAAGCACCGCATCGGGATCGATCACCGTGATTCGCGTCTCATGAAGGTGGCTGCGAACCGTAGTCGAGGCGAACACGCCAGGACCTTCAAAGCGAACCTCATTAAATGCCTCGGTGTTCGAGACATAGACGTTTCCGCTAACCGGGTTGACCGCCATGTTGAACAAGATCGTTCCAACCCCAGCGAACTCCGGTGTACCCGAACCGCCATCAAGTTGGACCGGCGGATTGGCGTCGGCATCGATGACGAAGACATCTTCGTCCGGCAAATTGAAATTCACATCGGCCGCCCAGTCGCGCCCTAGTTCGTCGTTCCACTCGCCGGTTGTTGGGTCGAACTTCACGATCAGGCCGACCTCAGGTTGATCCTCGCCATGCGCGTTCGCCGATGGTGGTGGCAATCTCCGATCAGCCAGAGTGCCGTCGCCACCGTTGGCGATAGTACCTTCGTTCAACGACGTCGTCTGATTTCCGGAGTGGAACGCAGCCGCGTACACGCGGGTTCCATCGGGAGTTACGGCAAGAGCGCGCGGTGTGTCACTGAACAGATTGACGATCGCGATCTCGTCACCGCCGAGCGAAACGCCCAACGCATCCGCATCGAACACCCAAACATCAGCACGTCCGATGCCATCTGTCGTGAACTGAGGGTCGAACGGCACGTTCTGGCCACGGTGAGCGCAAGTAATGAAGGCTCGGTCGAAACCGGTGCCGCCAAACACAATGTCGCGGGGCTCATCACCGACCAGAAGGGTGCGAACCACACGGGCGCCCGCAATCGTCGTGGCATCGACAACGCTAACGCTGTCGGAGAGATGGTTCACGACCCAAACTTCTTCAGTGCCAGGGCGAACCGCAACCGCGTCGGGTTCAAGCCCAACGGCGACCGAGCCCGCGTGGCTGAGGCCTTCAACGGTCACATCGTAAATTTCCAGCGTGTTGTCGGGGGTGTTGACCGCATAGAGGCGAGAGCCATCGTCGTTCAGCGCCAGGGGGCGAACCTGGCCGGTCTCAAAAGTAGTGAATGCCAAGGCACTTACAGGGATAAGTGAAAGTACAGATACGGCGAAAAATGCCGTGAACAGGCCGATAATACTGGACGATCTATGGCTAAAACGATGACTCATGAGTTCCCTCCCCAACAACAATTAGGCCGCCAGAGGCGGCCATGATTTCGATGTCACCAGCAACTGTCCTCAGACAGCGCCAGAGACTTACTGACCATAGTGTAAATTCAGGCTTAACTACAAGCCACTTTTGATGCCCGAGCCTGAGCGGCAGCGTCTTAGAATCGAGGGTCGGCAGGGTTGCGCTTATAGGCCCGCGAGCATTTGATCGCGGAAGGCAGCGCTGATCGGTTCCTCGCCCAGCCAAATCGAGAAATACGCAGCAGCGAAATCAGCCCCTTCCATGACTCCGAGAGACCGGTCGTTGAGCGCAAGCTCGGTGCCGACTCCCGGAATGTAGGTCAGCGTGTAGCGATCGCCGGGGTGGACTGTCTGGTAAAGCGCGTGCAAGCGCGCCAGACGGTCGCGCAGCGGCGCCAACTCGCCGGGACTAAAATTTGTGGCAAGAATTTCTTCCGCAGCAGGACCGAAGCCATCACCCGGAATCGTGTAGCGATAGTGAAGCACAAGCCGCTTCGGGACGTCTTCCAACACCCGTCCGGTCCCGATGCCCGACTCCAAATACAGGGCCCCAACATAGGCCTTGATGAAAATTCGGTAGCGCAACAACGCCACACCCGCGAGTTCGACCCGACGATCGCCGACCACGGAAGTGTCGTCGAAAACCACGCCTTCGATTTCCCCGGCGCAAACTGGCGTAGCCAAACTTACGGTCAAAAATATTGCGCAAGTAACCGCCCGCAATCGGGGGCTAGAGACAATGGACTTGGTTTGGAAAATTCGCAGCAACATACGTGACATACTAAACAATCGCGGGAGCGGGGCTATTGAACCCCGCTTCCGCACATTCGTTAGCGCTTGAACTTCAACAACAGGTTAAAGATACGCGAGTGCTGCGGACCGTAGGGCGGGAACATTTGTTCCATGGCCGAGAATTTCGCATTGGTGTGCACTGGCCGCTTCTTCGTCATCTCGTCGAACCCTTCCTTGCCGTGGTAGTGACCAATGCCACTGGCGCCGACACCACCAAAGGGCATGTCGTGCTGGGCGATGTGCAGCATGACGTTGTTCACCGTGACTCCCCCCGAACAGGTTCCGTAGATCACCTTCTCTTCGACCTGTTTGTCGTTGGTGAACACATACAGGCCCAAGGGACGATCACGGTCGTTGATGTAGTCGAGTGTCTCATCCAGATCCGCATAGGTCTTGACCGGCAACAGTGGGCCGAAGACCTCTTCCTGCATAATCTTCATGTCCTCAGTCACATCGAGCACCAAGGTCGGCGGGATTTTGCGAAGCTCATCATTCGGGGTCGCCCCCGGAACCAGGCAAACCACGGTGGCACCCTTTTTTTCTGCATCCTCGAGGGTCCCGAGCAGCCGACGGTACGACTTCTCATCGATCACCGAGGTATAGGCACGCTCGTTCGTGTCGGGATACCGCGCAGAAACCAAACGTTTCGCCGCCACAACAAATTGGTCACGCTTCGAAGCAGGGATCATCAGGTAGTCGGGCGCAAGACACGTTTGTCCAGCGTTCACGAATTTCCCGTACAGGATTCGCGAAGCGGCAGCGTCAACGTCGTAGTCATCACAAATGATCACCGGCGACTTGCCACCAAGCTCAAGTGTTACGGGCGTCAAATTCTCTGCCGCCGACATCATGACAGTGCGACCCGCATCGGCAGAACCGGTGAAAAGAAGGTGGTCGTAGGGCAATGTAGAAAAATCAGCACCACGGATTCCGGGTAGAATTGCGACGGTGTCTTCGTCGAAATGCTCGGCGAATTTTTCGGCTAGAAGATTACAGAGATTGCTCGAGTTCGCGGCCATCTTGACCATGCAGCGATTTCCGGCCGCCAGCGCACTCGTTAACGGCCCCATCAGCAGGAACAACGGGTAGTTCCACGGAACCACGATGCCAACCACGCCCTTGGGTTGCGGCACCACACGGTTCTTGCCGGTGGCAAAAAGAATCGAGACATGGCGCCGCTCAGGACGCATCCAGGCTGCTACTTTTTTTCGTGCATCACGCACGCCGTCGACGCTCGTGAAGATTTCAAGCAGTTTCGTTTCTTCTGCCGCGCGGTGGCCGAAGTCCTTGTTCACAGCGTCAGCAATCGCGTCAACGTTGTCCACAAGGATCCGTTCGAGTTTCGTAAGGTTGGCCTTGCGCTCGTCCAAGCTTGGGAAGGGATGCTTTTTGTACGCGGCCTTTTGCAGATTGAAGACGCGCTGCGCCTCGTTTTCGACGGTTTCGATGATTCTCAATTGAGCGGTCTGAGCCATAATAGTTCCTCTAGTTGGGCGGGCATTCGGCCCGGGCCCGGTCGATGACGCATACTCGCGGCGAAAGAATCGAGACACAAACTCCGGGCAAGGTTCGCAGTCCAAACTGCCCGCCGACACCTCCGTAGCACCCCTTTCGCTCGCGCCCGCCCCGCGCGCGCTCTAGATTCCGGAGATCACACGACCGCCGGTGGGGGCAAGCGGCACGATCGCCGCGGCACCACCAGCCAAGGGGCACACATGCTTTCCAAATTCGACGACTACCCTATCCACCCGACCCCCGAGCCGCTGGCCCACCCGGCCACCACCGATCGAAACGTCTACGATCGCTATTGGTTTAACGGATTCTCTACCGACGGGGAGTTCTACTTTGGCATCGCCCTGGGCAGCTATCCTGCCCGCGGAGTCATCGACGGCGCATTCTCGATCGTGCGAGATGGCGAGCAGCACTGCTTTCGGGTTTCGGGAAGAGCGCCGCGCGAAATTTCGGAGACCAAGATCGGACCGTTCCGCATCGACATTCTCGATCCAATGATGTCGCTGCGCGTAGTCTTGGACGACAATGAGACGGGAATGGCCTGTGATCTGGTTTTCGAGCCTCGCACCGCCAATATCCAGGAAGGGCGGCAGACGATGCGCCAGTTTGGTCGCGTCATCATGGACGCCACTCGCTTTGCGCAATTCGGTCGCTGGCGCGGCACGATCCGTTACGACGGCAAAGATCTAGCAATCGACCCCGACCGCGTTTACGCGACCAAGGATCGCTCGTGGGGAATTCGCCCGGTTGGGGAACCCGAAAGCGGCGGCGCGCCGAGCAGTGAACTCCCTCAAATTTTCTTCACCTGGGCGCCCGTCCAGTGGGAAGACCACTGCACGCATCTCATCTCGTTCGAAAATGCCGACGGAACCTCCTGGCACCAGGAGGCGATGAGCGTTCCGGCTTACAAGTCGCGCGAAGACATCCCCGGAGTCGAAGATCCGGCCCTGGAAGTCATGGCATCCTTGGGACACCAGATTCGTTGGCAAGCTGGCACGCGCCGTCCCTGTGGAGCGACAGTGTCTGCGACCAACATTAAGGGAATACGAACCGACATCGACCTCGAGCCGCTGATCTGTTTTCGGATGAAAGGCCTCGGCTACTCCCATCCCCAATGGGGGCACGGACGATGGCAAGGCGAACTGGCGATCGCGAGCGAGTCTTGGAAAACTGCGGACCTAGACGAGATGGACTTCGAAAACCTGCACATTCAGCAGGTCATGCGAGCCACCGACGGTACCAACACTGGCTACGGCGTGATGGAAAATTTGATCATCGGCCCTTACCGACCCTACGGATTCGACGAGTTCCTCGATCCGGCTCGCTAGGCCGGAACCGACAGCGACGCGAAATGCCGTTGGGTAACAGCGTCAGGCATCGCGCGCAGCACGGCATTGCGCACACGGCGCAGAGTTGGATGGGTCACATGAGCCAGTTGCCCGCTGTATCGCGAACGCGAAGTAACCAAATGTGCGCGCGGTTGCCGCCGGTGTTCGTAGTCGGCAAAGGCGTGCTCAATATTTTCATAGCGCGCCAAACACTCGGCGAGAACCCATGCGTCTTCCAACGCCTGCGCCCCTCCCTGCCCAAGGTTTGGTGTTGCGGCATGGGCCGCATCGCCAAGAAGCACCACGCGCC
>JBLFWR010000094.1:0-13334 GCA_047611725.1 Binatia bacterium
AGCCAGCATGGTTTTTCCGGAGCCCGGCGGGCCAATCATGAGCATGTGGTGTTCGCCGACTGCGGCGATTTCTAAGGCGCGACGTGCCGGCCCTAGGCCGCGTACGTCGGCCATGTCCGCACGATCACGATGGTCATCACGATGGTCATAACGATGGTCGGAGGCATCGGCGGCCAGCAGCGCCTCACGGTCGATCGCAACGGGCGCGGCTTGCCAGTTGCCCTGCACCAATTCGCGAACCTCGCTCAGGGAACCGGCGCCGTAGACACGGATCCCTTCGGCGATCGCCGCTTCTTGTGCGTTAGCGGCCGGCACGACCAAATGTTTCAACCCAGCCTTGGCTGCAGCGATCGCGGCCGGGAGCACGCCTGTGACCGCGTGCAAACTTCCATCCAGCCCGAGTTCTCCGATGAACGCGGCTTCCAAAAGCGGTGCGGCGAGGCAGTATTCGTCGGCGGCAAGAAGGACCATCGCGACCGCCAAATCGAACCCGCCTCCGACTTTTTTTGTTGATGCTGGTGATAGATTGACGAGGCCGCGACGGCCTTCAGGCCATTCCACGCTGGCCTTAAGAGCGCCACGAACTCGAAACGCGCCTTCGCGTACGGCCGTGTCGGGAAGTCCGACGATGTCGATGCGCGGGATGCCGTTACTGGTGCGCGCCTCGACGCGCACCGTATAGCCGGCGATGCCCGCTCGACTGCAAGTGTGAGTCAGTGCGTACACGCGCCGTCATCGCCCGTGCGTTCGGTTCCCCGCAATGCCACGGCCGACATTTTAAGGTGGCGGGTGCAATCACACGCCCGCGCCTCTATGATCCTCCCGTGTTATTGATGATCGATAACTACGACTCGTTCACCTACAACCTCGTCCAGTACTTTGGCGAGCTTGGGGCTGACGTTCACGTTTTCCGCAACGACGAGATCGACCTTGAGACCATCGAGGCGAAGAAGCCGGCTGGTATCGTCCTGTCACCGGGGCCCTGCGATCCTGATCGCGCGGGTATCTCCTTGTCGGTAGTGGAACGCTTTGCGGGGCGAATTCCGCTATTGGGTGTTTGTCTCGGACACCAGTGCATCGGGCAGGCTTACGGCGGACGAATTGTTCAGGCCGATCGCATGATGCACGGCAAGACCTCTCCCATCGAGCACGACGGTCGTGGCGTATTCGAGGGTTTGCCCCAGGGGTTCGCCGCAACCCGTTACCATAGCCTTGTGGTCGAGCGCGCCAGTATCCCCGACGTCCTAGAAATTTCGGCGTGGACCGAAGAGGGCGAAATCATGGGGCTGCGGCATCGCGAACGTGACGTGGAAGGCGTGCAGTTTCATCCCGAGTCGATTCTGACGGCCGAGGGGAAACGTCTGCTCGGAAACTTCCTGACTCGCCTCGGCGACTGATTTTCTCACAACAATAACGTGTGTGGCCTTGAGCGCGCAGGCACGGGCCTGCCAGCCTCGGGCGATGGATGAAACTCGATTGGCGTGGATCCGTCTTGCCGCCGTAGCCAGCGATCGCACGGCTATGTGGATGCGTGCAGCGCAAGCTGCGGGCGGACCGGCCTGCTTACTGGAGGCCAGTCGCGAGGAACTCGCCGCTCTGGGCGTTGCCGGCCGGGCCGAGCGACGGTTGCGAACGGCCCCGAGCGTGCTCGAGGCGAAGGCGGTGCTTGGGCGCTGTCGTTCTTTGGGGCTGGAGCTGGCCGTACCGGGCCAGGCAACCTTCCCGGACCGATTGCTGTCGATCCCAGACCCGCCTGTTTGCTTGTACTGGTTTGGGCGCCCGCCGTCGGAGTGCCATCCGGCAGTCGCCATTGTCGGAACCCGCGAGCCGTCGCCCTACGGTAAGCGTGTTACGCGCGAACTGGCCCGGCATCTGGCAGCCGCCGGGGTGGTGGTCACCAGTGGGCTGGCGCGTGGCATTGATCAGACGGCCCACGAAGGTGCCCTTGAGACCGGCCTGACGGCGGCTGTCCTGCCCGGTGGCCTGGATGCCGTCTATCCGGCGCGCAATTCCGGGCTGTGCAGGCGGATCGCCCGTGAAGGGTGGGTTTTGGGCGAGCATCCGCCCGGTGTGCGTCCCCGGCGCCAAGACTTTCCCCGCCGTAATCGGGTGGTAACCGGATTGGCCGAGGTGGTGGTTGTGGTTGAGGCCACGCACGCGTCCGGAACGTGGACGAGCGCGATGCATGCGCTGGCACAGGGCACTGCCGTGTTTGCCGTGCCCGGCGATATCGATCGTCCGCAAGCGGCCCTTCCGAACCAGTTGCTGCACGACGGGTGTCCCCCATTGCTAAAGCCCGATGATGTTTTGGAACTTCTCTCTAAAGTGCCAAACGCTGAAACACGCGCTCTCGGGCATGTCGCCAATGACATAAGTACTTCGAAAAGCATCGAAAAAATGGACGCTGACCAGGCCGCCCTATTGGCATGTTTGGGACCCGACCCACGTACCGTCGATCAACTTTCGCTCCTGTGCTCACTTGACGGCGCCAAGGTAATGACGTTGTTAACGTCGCTCGAACTTGCCGGATTGGTTTCGGCCTCCCATACAGGGGGGTATGTGACTTCGGGCGCCGCAGCGAAGGTTTTTATCGCCGCGACAACCGACCCGAGTTCTCGCATTACGAACGGATAGGAATGGCTGCCAGGAACCTCGTTGTTGTAGAATCATCGGCAAAGGCCAAAACTCAGGCCCGCTACCGCGGTCGCGATTACGTCGTTAAGGCGTCGGTTAAGGGCTTCGCACTGGAAGATGTTGACGGCATGGCGGCGGGAAATCCCGCGCCACAAGCCTGGGAGAATGCTTCGTGACTCAACGGGTGTCGGTTATAGGTGGTGGCTTAGCGGGTAGCGAGGCGGCTTGGCAACTGGCCCGGCGTGGGGTCGAAGTCGATCTTTGGGAAATGCGACCGGTTCGATCGACCGAAGCGCACGAGACCGAAAGCTTGGCAGAACTGGTCTGCTCGAACTCGTTTCGCGATGATTCGATGGGGACCGCCGTTGGCGTCTTGAAGCAAGAGATGCGGCGCATGGACTCGCTGATCATGCGCATTGCCGACGAGGTACGCGTGCCGGCTGGTGGGGCGCTGGCAGTGGATCGCGTTCTTTTTGGCCAGCGCGTGACAGAGGAAATCGAAGCGCTCCCGCAGGTCACGATTCGGCGCGAAGAAATCACCGCCATCCCGACCGAGGGGATCGTGATCATTGCGACCGGGCCACTGACGTCGCCGGCCTTAAGCGAAGAGCTGGGCAAGCGCTTGGGGACCGAGCATCTGTATTTCTACGATGCGATTTCGCCGATTATCACCGCTGAATCGATCAACATGGACATCGCCTTCAAGGCGGCTCGCTATGGGCGTGGCGGCGACGACTACATTAACTGTCCGTTTGATCAGGAACAGTACGAGCAACTGGTCACCGATATCTTGGCGGCTGACAAGATGCCGACCAAGAGCTTCGAACGCTGCATCTATTTCGAAGGCTGTATGCCGGTCGAAGAAATCGCCCGCCGAGGCCCCAAGACTCTGTCTTTTGGGCCGATGAAGCCGGTCGGCTTGGAAGACCCTCGTACCGGTCGACGCGCGCACGCCGTGCTGCAGCTGCGCCAAGACGACACTGCCGGGCATCTTTTCTCGATGGTCGGTTTTCAGACCAAAATGACCTACCCGGAGCAGCGTCGCGTCTTCCGCACGATCCCCGGCCTACAGAAAGCTGAGTTCGTTCGGCTCGGGAGTTTGCACCGCAATACCTACATTGACGCGCCGCGTACCATGGCTCCGACGCTGGCGGTGCGCGATGCCGAAGGTCTGTACATCGCGGGGCAGCTCGTTGGGGTCGAAGGGTATGTCGAATCGGCGGCCACAGGCCTGCTAGCTGGCATAAACGCTAGCCTTCAGGCCCATGGGCAGGATCGCCTGGAGCTGCCGCCATCGACCTCGCTGGGCGCATTGATGGGCTATATTTCGGATCCAGACCGGCGCGATTTCCAACCCATGAACGCAAATTACGGCCTGTTTCCACCCTTGCCGACGCGAATGCGCGGGCGCGAGAAAAAGCAGGAAATGGGACGCCGAGCGCTCGCCGACCTCGACGCCTGGCTGGCCACAACCGGCCAGGGACCGACCGGTTCGGCGTCTGCCGTCAGCTCCCAACTGGGCGCAAAATCGGCTTAGCAGGCCGGGTTTCTTGACTCTTGGCTGTCTGGGCCCCCAATATTTACCGTCCCCCGCCTTTGGAGGCGGGGACACGTCTTGCAGGGTAGGTGGCCGGTGGCCGTCTCAAACCCTGCGAAAAAAGGAGGAGGCTGACATGACGAAGCAGGAATTGGTGGATTCAGTTGCAGAGGCCACGGGGCTGTCCAAGGGCGCCGCTGGCGAGGCCATTGAAGCGACGCTGAAGAGCATCATTAAGGGCATTAAGGCAGAGCAGCGCATGTCGCTGGCGGGCTTTGGTACCTTTACGGTACGCGAGCGTGGTGCACGCACCGGGCGCAATCCCCGTACGGGCGAAGAGATCCAGATTGCGGCTTCAAAGACAGTCGGCTTCAAGCCGGCCCCGTCGCTGAAAGAGAGCCTGTGAATCCTGCGGCGACGCGTTCGGCGTCGTCACAGCTACGATTGCTCTGCTTCGGTTGCGCCGGGTCGGCCACGGCCCAGGCGCTTCCGGAGCAGCGATCACACATTCCTTGGCCGCTGTAGCGAGCTCGACGAACCGAGATTGATCGTCGGTTGCGTTGACGTTGACGGCGCTGGGGGCTACGAGACCCAGCGTGGAAAAAGCGCGTTACATTTGGATGGATGGTGAGCTTGTCGGCTGGGACGACGCCACCGTTCATGTGCTCACCCATACACTTCACTACGGCGTTGGCGCCTTCGAAGGTATTCGTTGTTACAAAGGGACTGACGGAAGGTCCGCCGTTTTTCGGCTGCGCGAGCACATCGTGCGCCTCGCCCAATCTTGCCACATCCTCGGCCTGCCCACGCCCTACGATGTCGACACCATGGTTGATGCGTGTCTGGCCACGATCCGCGCCAACGAATTAGACGAGTGTTACATCCGGCCGCTGGTTTACGTCGGCTACGGTGAGATGGGCTTGGCGGCCACGGTCGACAACCCCGTTCGCTTGAGCATCGCGACCTGGCCGTGGGCCTCGTATCTAGGCGCTGACGGCTTGGCGAACGGCATCCGCGTGCACACCTCGAGCTTTGCCCGCTTCCCGGTCAACTCGATGATGACCAAGGCCAAGGCCTGCGGACACTACGTCAATTCAATTCTAGCCAGTGTCGAAGCGCGGCGAGGCGGCTATGACGAAGCGCTGATGCTCGACGTTGACGGCTACGCGGCGGAAGGCTGTGGCGAAAACCTTTTTGTGATTCGCGACGGACGAGTGAAGACACCGCCGATTGCGACCGTGCTCGAAGGGATCACCCGCAATACGGCCATGGATTTGCTGCGCGATACCGGGACCGAGGTCACCGAAGAGCGTTTCACTCGCGACGAAATCTACATCTCCGACGAGGCGTTCATGACCGGCACAGCAGCCGAAGTGACCCCGATGGCCTCGCTGGACGACCGCAACATTGGCACCGGCAAGCCCGGGCCGATTACCAAGAAGCTTCAAGAAGAGTACTTCGCCGTAATTCGTGGCGAGCGCCCGCGCTACGCGTCTTGGTTGACCTACCTATGATGGTGTTCGGGTGAGGCCGGTCTCGGGGGGGTCCTCGGGCGGTGGTTTCTCCGGAAATCCGCGCCGCCGCGTTCAGATGCGATTGGGTCCGTCCGGACCGATCCCTGCGGCCGTGCGTGCCCTGATCATCGCGAACGTCGCGGTCTACGTTCTTCAAGTTGTGGTCGGGCGTGGGTTGATCGACGCCTTCGCGTTAGTCCCGGCTGAGGTCGGGCACTTCGAGCTCTGGCGGCTGGTCACCTACCAGTTTCTCCACGGCGGCGTCTGGCACCTCGCGCTGAATATGCTGATGCTGTGGATGTTCGGCTCTGAGCTTGAACAGCGTTGGGGCGAGCGTTTCTTCCTCAAGTACTATTTCGTGTGTGGGATCGGCGGCGGACTGCTCTTTACGCTGGTGCGCTGGGCAACATTTGTTCCGAGCGTGGGCGCGTCAGGCGCCATTTACGGCATCCTGATGGCCTACGGGATGTGGTTCCCCAATCGGGAACTCTACGTCTTCTTGTTGTTTCCCGTGAAGGCCAAGCACCTGGTGCTGTTCTTTATGGCGCTTGAGTTTCTCCAGACCTTGGAGAGCTCAGGGACGGGGATCGCCCATGCTGCCCATCTGGGCGGTATGCTGTTCGGCTACGCCTACCTGAGATGGTGGGGAGTCTCGGGCTTCGCGATTCCCAAGCGCCGTGATCTGGAACTCGCCTGGAGACGCTGGCGCCTGCGTCGCCTGCAGCGGAAGCACTTTGGCCCTAAGGGTGGTGGCCCCGGTGACAGGGGCCCTACGGTGCACTAGGGGCGCCACAGCGGCTATTGTCTGAGATGTCTGAGATGAAGCTTGGCTTAAACCTTGAACTCACAAAAGAAAACGGCCGGAGACTGATGTCTTCGGCCGTTTTTCGTCGGTCTCTAGACCGGCTCTTCCAAGGAGCGTTAGCTCTCTGGGAAGAGGAACCCCAAAAGTACAAAACCCGCAACCATAAGCACTGATTCGACCATCTATCTGAGTCTCCTTTTGGGCGAGGCGTCTCGCCCAGAGGACGGGTTTCTATGGGACTGTCCAGCGGTCGTCAAGCGCGGCGACCCAATAACCAAAGCAAATCAAGTCGATTTTTTCCTTATCGAAGAACGCAGGGCTTTTCTCCAATGAATTCAGCAAGATAGAGAAAAATCATTAATCTTGTTGACTCTTTCGTGAAATGCTCATTCAGCGACTTTGGGGCACTATGCGACGGGTTTTCGATTCCGGAGCTTCGCCGGGCTATGTGCTCATACATGGATTGTACCGACGACCGCCTGTCTCGGCCTGATGGGTTCGAGCTGTTCCGACGACGCTGCCGCCCCGACGGGCCGCCCCGAGCGGTGCTCGTTCTCGTTCACGGCATGAGCGAGTACTCGGGGCGCTACGGCCATGTGTTCGAGGCTCTGTCGGCCCAGGGCGTTGCCTGCGTCGGCTATGATCAACGTGGCCACGGCCTTTCCGACGGAGAGCGCGGCACCGTTGGAGCCTTCGAGGACTTTCTCGGCGATCTGGAGGCGGTGCTTGAAGAGACCCGAAAGGAGTTCCCCGGACTTCCGCTCTTCGTGCTGGCCCATTCGATGGGCGGGCTCATCTTTGCCGCCTACCTCTTGGAGAAAACCCAGCTTCCTGATTTCGCTATCTTTTCTGGCCCTGCGATCGTTCCTACGCTCAGTGCTGACGAGCCGGCGATTGACCCGGGCAGGCTCAGCCGCGACCCGGCCATGTGCGAAGCCTACCTGAACGACCCGCTGATCCTGCGCGACCGAGTACAGGAGAGCCTTTACTTCCGCCTGGCTGACGGGCTGGCGTTGCTGCCCGGAAGAGCCGGAGAAATCTCGTTGCCTGTGCTGCTCATTCATGGCGATGACGACCCGTTGTGCAGTGCCGACGGCGCCGAAGCGTGGCTTCGTGAAAGCGCTTCCGAAGATCTCACCGTGTGTCGCTATCCCGAGGGTCGCCACGAAATGCTCAACGAGATTAACCGTGACGAGGTGATCGCGGACTTGTTGAACTGGATCCAGGCACGGCTGTGAGCATGCGCAGCCGTTTCTGCTAGGATCCCGCCCGCAATGCCTCCTCACGATCCCAAAGTAGTCTTCGTTATCGGTTCCCCGCGTTCGGGGTCGACCATGCTGGCGCGCATGGTCGGATCGCACTCCAAAATTTACGGACGTCCCGAACCGCACCTTCTGACACCGCTGGCGCATCTCGGCTACTTCGAGAACGTAGACAAGGCGCCCTACGACCATGTCCTCGCCGCACAATCGATGCGGTCGTTCGTGGAGGATCTCCCAGGCGGAGAGCAGGACTACGTTGATGCTTGCCGTGCCTATTCCGACACGCTGTACGAACGCATGCTCGCCACCCGCAGTGGAGAGCAATACTTTCTGGACAAGACGCCGGCCTACGGATTGGTGCTCGATTTCATTCAGCGTGTTTATCCCGACGCGCCCTTCATCGTGCTTACACGTCATCCGCTGGCGATTTTCAGTTCGTTTGCCGAGTCGTTCTTCGACAGCGACTACGCTGCGGCGCACGCCTACAACCCGCTTGTTGAACGTTATGTGCCTGCGTTGGCCAAGATTCTTCGCGAGCGAAAGGTCCCACGAATTCATCACGTCGTTTATGAATCGTTGGTGGCCGATCCCGAGTCGCAGCTGCAGAAGATCTTCGAGTTCCTAGGTTTGGAGCACGAGGCCGAAGCCGTTGATTACGGAAAGCACCAGCATGTTGAGAAGGGCTTAGGCGACCCCATCGGGGTGGCCAAACATTCCCGTCCTAGCATTGGCTCGGTTCAGAAGTGGGCGACCGAAATCGCGGGTGACCCTGCCCGTTTGGAGCTGTGCCGCGCGATGATTGCGCGTGTTGATCCCGCCGATTTGGAGCTGTGGGGGCATCCTCTCGAGACGATCTGGAAGCCCTTGGACGATGTTGGCGCCGGCGCCGTGAAGCCGAAGGCAAAGAAGCTCGATCGTTATCGATTGCAGCGCAAGGCCATCGTTCGTGGCCGCGCATTCGTGGGGAATTCTCCAGGTCTTCGGCGGCTGCTCGCTCAGACTCGCTTGGCCCTGGATGTACTGCTTCGCCAATGACAAGTGGCTCTCTGCCGGCCTCGGCGCGCTCGCTGCTTTAGCGAAGTCTAGCGAAGCAATGCGGGGAACATGTTCGTGCAGATGTTTATGAACCCGCGTTGGGAAGCCGTCAGCGCTTCGTTTGATCGACGCACCAAACCCCAAGTCCGATAGAGCCCGGAGTTGCCCAGAGGCCGCACGACCAGCGACTCAAGTTCGGCTTCGTGGCGCACAGCCCAGCCCGCGACGATCGAGACCCCCAGGCCGACACTCACCATTTTCTTGACTGCTTCGAGATCGCTGATCTCCATGCCGACCATCGGAAACACACCTTGCTCAAGCAGGAAGCGTTCGAGGATTCTGAATGTCTCGGTGGTTCGCGCGTAGGTGACCAGAGTTTGGTCGATGAAATCCTTGGGGCGCACGCGCTCTAAAGACTCCCAAGGGTGTCCAGGAGGGGCGATTGCTACCAGCTCGTCACGCCCGAGCTCCGTTGCCACGACGCCGGAACTGGCAACCGGCAACAGCAAAATGCCGAGATCAATCGTTCCGTCGATGGTGTGCTTCAGCGTTTCCGCAGAGAAGCCAGAGGCGACCTGAACTTCGATGCGGCCGAATCGTTCTGAGAACTCACTGAGCACCGAGGGCAGCACGTGGTGGCAGATCGCGCCGCCCGCGCCAATGCTGACGCGTCCCCGCCCAGGACCTTCAAAGTCGGAGACGACCGCGCGGGCTTCTTCAACCTTTCGCAGAATCTGTCGCGCGTAGGGCAGCAGTACGTTGCCCGCTTGGGTCAGCGTGACTTGCCGGGCCTGGCGGGCGAACAGCGCCGACCCCAACGATTCTTCAAGACTGCGTATCTGTTGGCTGACAGCCGATTGGCTGATTTCCAGCTTTTTGCCCGCGCGGGTGAAGCTGCCGGTTTCAGCAACGGCGGTGAAGGTCATGAGCGAACGAAGTTCCATTGGGCCCCCTTAATCAATCTTGTTTCCTTATGTCAGCGATCGCTCGGCGGGCCAAGGCCTTATGGGACAAGTGTATGCCTAAAATTCAGGCAATATTTTGAGCAACGCTCGGGCATCGCGTCACTAAAAATCAATGGGTTGGCGAATAAAGCGTTGGTTTGGACAGAATCCTCAACAATGCCGGTCATCTACCGTTCTGCCCAAATTTGGCACCGTTCTCGCTAATGCTTAGGGGTCATGAATAGCGAAATCACTTATTCGAAGGAGCGACGGACAAGGACCATGAGTATGAATAGCCTGAAAACTGTAGCGCTGGCGGGCATGCTCGTTTTGGCAAGTGCAAGCGGAGCACTGGCCGACGACGGGGTGTCGACCGAACTATTTACCACCAACAACCTTTGGATGATGATCGCCACCGGGCTGGTTTTTATCATGCACCTGGGCTTCGCGACTCTGGAGTCGGGGCTGACGCGTGCAAAGAACACGACCAATATTCTTTTCAAGAACACCTTCATTCCCTGTGTCGGGCTGCTGACCTACGCGATCGTGGGCTTCAACCTGATGTACCCAGGAGATTTCAACGGCTTCATCGGATTCGCGGGCGTCGGCCTGTTTCCGGGTGCGGCCGATCAAACGATCGCCTACGCCGACGGCAACTACACGTACTGGACTGACTTTCTGTTCCAGGGAATGTTCGCCGCAACCTGCGCGACGATCGTCTCAGGAGCGGTGGCTGAACGAGTCAAGTTGTCTTCGTTCATGCTCTTCACCATTCCCTTCGTGGCTTTGGTCTACCCGGTTCTGGGCTCCTGGAAGTGGGGCGGCGGATGGCTCGACGCGATGGGCTTCTACGATTTCGCCGGCTCTACACTTGTTCACTCGGTGGGTGGATGGGCCGCGTTGGCCGGTGCGATGCTGCTGGGGCCTCGGCTCGGAAAGTATTCTAAAGCCGGTCGTATCCAGGCCATCCCAGGTTCGAGCATGCCTATGGCAACCATCGGCGTGTTTCTGCTGTGGCTCGGTTGGTTCGGATTCAACGGTGGCTCGGTGCTCAACGCCGATCCTGCGCTGGTGTCGCTGACGTTGGTCACAACCTGCTTAGCTGCAGCGTCCGGTGGTCTTTCGGCGATGTTCGTCTCTTGGACCGTCTCCAAAAAGCCTGATCTCAGTATGGCTTTGAACGGTATCCTGGCGGGCTTGGTCGGCATCACGGCGGGCGCCGATCAAATGGCGATGGGTTCTTCCATGCTGATCGGTGCGATCGCCGGTGTGATCGTTGTGTACTCGGTCATCTTCTTTGACCGTATCAAAATCGACGATCCGGTCGGCGCCATCTCGGTCCATCTGGTGTGTGGCGTCTTTGGTACTTTGGCGGTCGGCATGTTCGGCGAAATGGCGAGCATGGAACAGTTCCTCATTCAGCTCACCGGTGTCGCTGCTTACGGAGTCACGACCTTTGCCTGTGCGATGGCTCTGTTTGGAGTCCTGAAGGCGACTATTGGGCTGCGAGTTGACCCTGACGAAGAGCTCGAAGGCCTCGATATCAGCGAGCACGGTATGTCGGCGTACCCTGACTTCCAGCCTGTCATGGTTGGGTCGTTGCACTCGATGTACGGACGCTCGGCGGGCTCGCAGGACGGGTAGTTCCCAGAGACGGGTTGGTGGCGGATCGTGGGGCAAACAGGTCCCTTGCCCTACGGTCCGTTATCAACCTGGCGTCGCTCCGACGCCGGGGCTCGATCGGTCACCGCCTGTTCTAGGCCGGTCGAGCCCCTCTGGAGCGTCCTACACCAACCAGTACTTTCACCGCCTCAGTCACACCATCCACACTCAGATGATACATCGGGAACGTACGCCGCAGGACGCGGTTGGTTTGGGAGTGATCCCAAAATCGTTCTTCCTCCGGGTTCAACCACACGCTGCGATCGAAGTGTGCCTGAATCCGCTGCATCCATGACAGTCCAGTCGCCTCGGTTGTCTGGCGCGGGTCGATGCCACCATGGGTCTGCAGTAGCTCGGCTGGATGCATAGCTGCATCGCCGACAATGATCGTCTTCCAGCGTGAGTCGTACTTTCGCATTAGATCAACGGTAGAAACCGCGCTGTCGCTGGTCATCCGCGCACTGGAATACACGTAGTCGTAGACGCAGTTGTGGAAGTAGTAGGCTTCGAAGGCACGCAATCCACGTTCTTCGTGCAGCGCGGTCAGAAGCCGACTGACCGGTTCAAAGTAGGGCATCATCGTTCCGCCGACATCCATGAGAAGCACCACGCGTACGTCGTTGCGGCGCGGGGCTCTGAAAACCATTTCGATTTCGCCGGCATTGCGGCAGGTCTCGTCAATGGTCTCATCGATGTCGAGTTCGGTGGCGTTACCGTTGCGTGTGAGTTGGCGAAGCCGTTTCAGCGCGACTCGCAAATTGCGGACGTCTAGCGCCACGTCAGTCCGGTAGTCTTCGTAGCGTCTTTCTTCGGCCACCTTCATTGCGGAGCGGCTACGGCTTTCGCCGCCAACGCGGATGCCCGTTGGGTGCGTCCCGTTGTTGCCGTACGGTGAGCGCCCGCCTGTCCCGACCCAGCGTCCGCCGCCATCATGGCGCTCGTCCTGTTCGGCCAGAGTCTCCAAGAACTGACGCATCAGCTCATCGGCATCCAGATGTTTGAGCGCTTCGAGTTCCTCAGGGCTGAGTTCAGGCAATGACTTCGGATCGTCGAGCCACCGCATGATCTCGTCTTGCAGGTGATCCAGAGCGCCTTCTACACCTTGGAAGACCCGCGCGAACACACGGTCGAAAGCGTCGAAGTAGCCTTCGTGCTTGATCAGACAGGCGCGCGAAACGTTATAAAAACGCTTGAGGCTGGAGCCGTGCAGGTTCAGGGCGATCGCATCCATGAGGGCAAGCCATTCCTGGGTGCCAACCGGAACGCCCTCGTCGCGCAGTCCGTAGAAGAAGTTCAGAAACACGGGTTAGTTGTTGTAGCGAGGGCCGAGTTCGCTCCACGTATTCGGGAAGTTGCCGCCTTGGGTTTTGTAGCGCCCCAGAGCTTCGGAATCCTGTTCGGTTTTCAAAAGCGTTCCGATGAAGGGCAGGTGGCCCTCCAACTCTTCGACCGTCATCCCCGAGGCGAGCAATGCTGAAATCCAATCGATGAGTTCGGACGTTGATGGTTTCTTCCGCAACTCGGGTTGCTCACGCAGCCAATAGAACTTGATCAAAACCTGATCGAGCAACTGAGCATCCAAATTGGGATGGTGAACGGCAACGATACGACTCATGAGTTCCCGACTTGGAAACTCGATGTAGTGGAAGACGCAGCGACGAAGAAAGGCGTCGGGCAGTTCCTTTTCGTTGTTTGAGGTGATGATGACCACAGGGCGCTGTTTGGCCACAACTTCATCGCCGGTTTCGGAAACCGTGAAGCGCATCTCATCGATTTCGTGCAGAAGGTCGTTCGGGAACTCCAGGTCCGCCTTATCGATTTCATCGATAAGAAGAACGTGACGTTTCTCGGCAGCAAAGGCCCGCCCGACCGGTCCGTTTTTGATGTAGGCGCGGATGTCGGAAACGTCACCGCTCCCAAAGCGACTGTCGTTCAAGCGTT
>JBLFWR010000095.1:0-13268 GCA_047611725.1 Binatia bacterium
ACGACCACAAGTACGACCACAAGTACGACCACGAGCACCAGCACGACGACAAGTACAAGCACGACCACAACAAGCTCAACGACGACCACCACTCTTATGTCTTCTTGCCCCAGTAGTTGCGGTGACCCGACAGGGGACGGCAAGATTCGGGCGAGCGACGCCTTGTTCGCTCTTGGCGCCGCGGTCGGAGCGAATGTTTGCCTTCCCTGTGTCTGTGACGCGAACGGTGATTCTGTGGTACGTGCCAGCGACGCGTTGGCAATTCTAAAAAAAGCGGTTGGGATCGACGTGCCCTTGCTGTGCCCGGCGGGCATGGAACCGTCTTAGGTTCTGAATCGGAGTTCATAAATGCTGCAGGGAATTCGGGTCGTGGAACTCACGGTATGGGTCGCGGGCCCGGCCGCCGGCGGTGTGATGGCCGATTGGGGAGCGACCGTTACGAAAATTGAGCCTCCCACCGGCGACCCGATGCGCGGTTTTTTTCGCGCGGCAATCGGGAGCCAGGTCGAGCACAATCCACCGTTCGATTTGGACAATCGCGGCAAGCAAAGCGTCTGCCTCGATCTGCGAAACGAGCAGGGGCGCGAAGCTGCCTACCGCATTCTAGAGAACGCGGATGTTTTTATTACCAACCTCCGTCCTCAAGCGTTGAAAAAACTCGGAATGGATCCCGCTGAACTCAACTCGCGTTTCCCAAGATTGATCTATGCGTCGGTGACGGGTTACGGCCTCGATGGGGCCGAGCGAAACAAGGCTGGCTACGACGTCGGAGCTTTCTGGGCGCGTTCGGGCGTGGCACACCTTTTCCACACAGCGGAGCAACCACCCGGCGCTTTGCGCGGCGGCTTCGGTGACCACGTAACGGGCATTGCTACGGTCGCTGGAATTCTCGCGGCGTTGCATGAGCGCTCAAGCTCAGGCTGCGGCCGCGTGGTGGAAACATCTCTGTTGCGCACCGGCATGTACTGCATCGGCTGGGATCTCGGCATTCAATTGGTGTTCGATAAGCTCCACGGCCCGGTTCCACGCGACGAAGGCGCGAACCCGATGGTCAACTGTTATCGAGCCGTTGACGACTCGTGGTTCTGGTTGATCGGAGTTGAAGGAGATCGTCATTTCCCTCGGTTGTGTCTCGCCATTGATCGCCCCGATCTTGCCGATGACGTGCGCTTTGGCGATCCGCGCTCGCGTCGGCACAATCGCCGGGAACTCATCGCTGAGTTGGACGCGGTGTTTGGTACGAAAACGCGAGAGCAGTGGGGTGCTCGATTCGATGCAGAGGAAGTCTGGTGGGTAGCCGTTCAAACACCGTCGGAAGTCTGTCGCGACCCCCAGGCTGAAGCGGCCGGCGCATTCGTAGACGTGCCCACTGGCGACGGATCCACATTCCGAGCCATCGCTTCTCCAGTCAGTTTTCACGATTCACCGCAGCGAAGTCCGGGCCCCGTCCCTGACCTGGGTGCGGATACCGAGAAAGTTTTGGCTGCCGCCGGCCTTTCCCCTGAAGAAATTAAGATGCTCTTGGACGCGCGTGCCGCCGTCGGTCGTCCCAGTCAATGATAGCGGTTCGCTTCTGCAAGCTCGGGGCACACACTGGTATGGGGACCGGATGATGTTCGGCACTATGCGCGCATGTTTGAATCGGTTTGTGGTGGTGGCAGCGATGTCGATCGCAGCCACGGCAATGGTCGGGTGTACGGCCAGCGTTCCACGAAACATTGACAACGCCTGTGAAATCTTTCGCGAGAACCGAGACTGGTATCGTGCGGGGAGCCGCGCACGCGAGCGTTGGGGAACACCAATCGATATCCAGTTGGCGATCGTCCACCAAGAGTCGGCATTTCGTCCAAAGGCCAAACCGGCGCGCCGTCGTTTCCTCTGGATTTTTCCCGGTAGTCGTCCTTCCAACGCTTATGGCTACGCGCAAGCTCTCGACTCGACATGGGACGGCTATCGCAAGGCGACGGGCCACCGTGGCGCGGATCGCGACGATTTCGCCGACGCTGTTGACTTTATCGGCTGGTACACCGCGCAGAGTCGCAAGGTCTGTGGGATCGGCAGCAATGACGCGTTCTCGCTGTACCTGGCCTATCACGAAGGCAATGGAGGGTTCCGTCGCGGGACGTACCGCGGCAAGTCGTGGCTTGTCGATGTCGCGCGTCGGGTCGAACGGCGAGCCTCGCGCTACCGCACTCAGCTCGCCGGTTGTGAGAAAGAGTTCAAGCGCCGTCGTTTCTTGTGGATCTTCTGAAGTGGGCGCACCGTGAGGACTAATTTCGAACCCCGAAGCGACCGACACACTGGCCAGTACACTCGGCGACTCGCCGGCGTCTGGTGCTGCGGCCAGCATTGAGATCGTTGACCTGCCTGCGTGTTTACCGGGGTTTCGGCGATTGCTCGCGTCCTACCTCGACAACGATGGTTACGTCGAGTACGCACGTTTGAGTGTATACAATGATCGCGCGGGGGCCAGGAGGGCGACGCAACGCGATTGGCGCCGTGCGGAGCTTGGCGAAGCTCGTGGCGAAGCGGCGAAGTTTCTCGCGACTGCGGCCTTGTGGAGTGCAGGGATGGCCACGAATTTCGCGGCTGCGCATGCGGCAGCCTGCGAGAGCCTGTCGATTCCCAGTTCCTGAAATCGTGGGGGCGAGCGCCTTAGACTCGGCCGTGTGCACCCCACACAATGTCGCGACCCTCACATCCGAGTGAGGCAACGAAAACGGGTACCGACGATGTTTCAAGAAATTCAAAATCGCTTACTCGCGGGGATTCTCGCTTTGCCAAGACCGTTTTTGTCGATCCTTGCCGGACGCCCGGTACGTATCGATGGGCAAACGTTGGACACCCAGGTGCAACTCGTTTTGCGCGTGGTCGCGCTCGCCAGCGTACCCAATCTGGAAGACTGTACACCCGAGCAGGCTCGCTGTGCCTACGACGATTTTGTGACTGCGATGACCGGACCCGAGCGAATGATGGGGAAAGTCGAGGGCCGGACGATCGTCGGTCCAGACGGCACCATTGCGATTCGCGTCTATACGCCTGGAACACCAGCTCGTCCGCTGCCGCTCATTGTGTATTTTCATGGCGGCGGTTGGGTGATCGGCGATTTGGACAGTCACGATCGGCCGTTGCGCGTGATGGCTGACGAGGCCGGTGCGATCGTTGTTGCAGTCGACTACCGCTTGGCTCCCGAGCATCGGTTTCCCGCCGCGTACGACGACTGTCTTGCGGCAACGCGGTGGGTATTTTCGCACGGGACGTCTCTCGGTGGTGATCCCGCGCGCGTCGCGTTGGCCGGAGACAGCGCAGGCGGAAACCTTGTTGCTGCCGTCACGCAAGGGCTGCATGCGGCGGGCGACCCGTCGCCGGTGTTGCAGTGGCTCATCTATCCGGTGACAGACCTCGGTGCCGAAACGGAGTCCTATAAGTTGTTCGAAGACGGGTTCTTTCTAACCAGCCGGGCGATGCGATGGTATAAACACCATTATCTAAACAACGACGAGGCAGCCGCTCTGGATTCACGCGCGTCGCCGCTGCGAGCGCCGGAACTGGCAGGCTTGTCGCCGGCCCTGGTTCAGACCGCTGGTTTTGATCCGCTGCGCGACGAAGGCCGGGCTTACGCTGAGCGTTTGCTCGACGCCGGAGTCGATGTTGACTACCGTAATTACCCCGGTTTGATTCACGGCTATATCTCGATGGGAGGTGCAATCGATGCGGCTCGCGAAGCGATCTCGGACGGAATCATGGCCTTGCGGAAAGCTTTTGAACGCGAAGCTTGAGAGTCGATACTCAGAGGTGCCACAACGTGACTGATCTAAATGAATTCCGAACCGATGTCCGCGACTGGCTACTGGCCAACTGCCCGCAATCTTTGATTGGAAACGAGGCGACCGCGTTCGATGGGTGCTGGGGCGGCCGCAAGGCTGTTTGGGAAAACCCCGACGAGAAGCGTTGGCTAGAGATCATGGTCGAACAGCGTTGGACGGCGCCGACCTGGCCTGCTGAGTTCGGTGGTGGCGGTCTGGACGAAGACCATGCCCGAGTGATTCGCCAGGAGATGGCCGCAGCTTCCATTCCCCCGGCTCTGGTTGGCTTCGGGCTTACGATGATCGGGCCAGCGATTCTGGCTTTCGGTAGTGAGGAACAAAAGCGAGAGCATCTTCCTGCGATCGTGAGCGGTGAAATTCGGTGGGCACAGGGTTACTCGGAGCCAGGTGCTGGCTCCGACCTCGCCTCGTTGCGCACGTCGTGTGTGCGCGAAGGTGACCAGTGGGTTGTCAACGGCCAGAAGTGCTGGACTTCCTATGCGGATATTTCCGACTGGATGTTCATGCTCGTACGCACAAACCTGGATGTGAAGAAGCAGGCGGGCATTACGTTTCTACTGGTTGATATGGATGCCGAGGGTGTCTCTATTCAGCCTACGCTTCTGATTAGCGGGAAGTCACCTTTCTGCGAAACCTTCTTTGACGACGTCCGCGTACCACTTAACAACGTTGTCGGGCCGGTCGACGGCGGCTGGACCGTGGGCAAGGCTGTCCTTGAGTTCGAACGTTCGACCCATGGTGATGTTTTCAGCACTGCAGGCCCGGCTGAAGAAAACCCGGTTGTCGCAGCCGCGCGCGAGTATGTCGGCACGGACGACGGTCGCATCGTCGACCCTGCGATACGCGACCAGGTTGCCCAAATAGAAATGGATCGTCGTTGCTTCGAAGCAACGATCGAACGAATTCGTTTGGGAATTAGCCCCGGTGATAAGCCCGGCCCGGCCAGCTCGATGTTCAAACTCTACGCGTCGGAGTTCAACTTGCGTCGTCAGCATTTGTTGACCGGAATTCTTGGCCCTCAGGCGCTAGGCTGGGAAGGCGAGGGGTTCGATACCAAAGCGCTCGAAACGACCCGCGACTGGCTACGTTCTCGTGGCAACACGATCGAAGGCGGAACCAGTGAGGTCCAGTTGGGAATCATTGCCAAGCGCGTGCTTGGGCTTCCTGACTAGCGGGTCTGGTTATGTCCGTCCAAATTCAGCCCATCGCTGTGTTTCGCAGCGCTCGGACTGTCGCTGCCGCCGATGTCGATTCTTTGGACCACGTCAACAACGTTGTTTGGGTTCGCTATGTTTTCGAGCTGGCCGAAAGCCACTCGCGGGCGGTGGGACTTACGATGGATGCGTACCGCGAGCTCGGTGGATTCTGGATCGTGCGCCGCCACGAAATCGACTATCGGGCGCAGGCTCATGAGGGCCAAGAGATTGTTGGGACCACGTGGGTCTACTCCAACCGCGGACCGATCAATATGCGCCGGTATGAGTTTGTCAGACCCTCCGATGACCAGGTCCTTGTGCGTGCTGTGACCACGTGGGCGTTTGTCGACTCGTCGACAGGCCGCGCGCGACGGCCGCCTGCGCAAGCAGTCGATGGGTTTCCCGTCGTGGACGACCCCGAAAAGTTTTCTGCCTATGACGGCGAGCCGGTCCTTGGCCCGATTTCGGGTGACGGTTAGAGCGAAGCCTTCGAGCGGGCTTAGTAAAAACCAAGCATTTTCGCGGCCAGCGTCAGCACGGCGATGACCATGAAGGGGCGGATAATCTTTTCTCCGCCTCGTACGGCGATGTGCGAACCAAGTTCGCCGCCCCCTGCGAAGCCTACTGCCAAAGCCAGGGCCGGTATCCACGAGATCTGTCCACCCAGAATAAAAACAGGAAGAGTGACGATAGTGAACGCGAGTGTGATGGCGTTCTTGATGCTGTTGGAAAGGACAAGGTCATAACCAGTCGCTGACAACGCCAGTACGAGCAACACTCCGACGCCAGCCTGGAACGCGCCACCGTAAACTCCGATCACGAAGAACAGTGCGAACCGCGCCAGTCCAGAGGGTGCTTCGCGGACTGCGGTCGTGGCGCGCGGAGGCCTTAGAGTGGGCACCAGCAACACCAGCATGACCAAGCCGAACATTCGTTCGAACGCGACGTCACTGACCCGCGAGATGGCCACTGCGCCAACGAAGGCACCGAGTAGAACCGGCAATAGCACGGCCCCGGATTCGCGTAGCCCAGGAATTCCTCTGCGACGAAATCCCCACGTTGCCATCGACGTCTGTGCGAGGACGCCGACGCGGTTCGTACCGTTAGCCATAGTGCCCGGAAGACCGAACGCGACCAGAAGCGGAACAGTAAGTAGCGAGCCACCGCCTGCCAGGGTGTTGATCACTCCGGCGGTCAATCCGCAGGCTGCAAGAGCCATGAGTTCGAAAATCGTCAAGGTTGCGTAATCCGCCTAAGGCGCCGGATTCTGTCATGGGACCCGGCGCGGCAAAACCGAAGCCGAGCTTCGTGGCTTCGTGGCCTTGGGACCTTGGGACCGGATCGTGTTGCTGTGTCCGGCATGGGGCGCTGCGGCACTAAGGTTCCGGACACGACAGACGAATCCGCCTGGTATGACGATGGCTTGAACTTTGGCTGTACCGGCTGTGGTGACTGCTGCACGGGTGGTAACGGCTATGTCTGGGGCGAAATAGAGGAGGTCGTCCGGTTCGCCTTGAACTCGGCCTAAACGAATTTGGTCGCCGCTATCTTCGCCAAGTCGGCTCTCGCTATGCGCTTCTGGAAGCTCCTGCGACCGGTGCGTGTGTCTTTTTGCGGGGGCGGGCCTGCGCGGTCTGCGAAGATCGTCCAACGCAATGTCGCACCTATCCCTTTTGGCCCGAAATTCTTGCGTCTCCGGCCTCGTGGCAGGCCGAGGCGAAGAACTGTGAGGGAATTGAAGCGACTGCCCCGCTCTTCGATGCCGACACAATCCGCACGATCCGCACGATCCGGATGAAGGCGACGGGGACTCCTGCTTCGGGGCCAACTGGCTCGGATGCCGATATCAGCTTTGATTCGGGGCCAAGTCGATCTAAAGTCCACAGATCGTGAGCACCGCGACGCGCCCAACTGGAGGCGACTTTGACGTCGACTCCATCGATCTCGACCACGAGAACCGTGTTCTCGACGAGGCTTCGGCCGAACGTCGCGTAGAATGGTCAATCGACCGTGTCACCCCCGACATTGTCCTATCCTCCAGCTTTGGTGCCCAAGCGGCGGTTTGCCTCCATCTTTGCACCCAGGTGTGGGCAGACATTCCCGTGGTGCTGACCGACACCGGCTATCTGTTTCCCGAAACCTACCGCTTTATCGATCAACTGACCGAGCGATTGAAGCTCAACCTGAAAGTCTATCGGGCCGAGATCTCGCCCGCCTTTCAGGAAGCGCGGTGGGGCAAGTTGTGGGAGCAAGGCCTGGACGGAATCAACCGGTACAACCGCTTGAATAAGGTCGAACCGATGCAGCGGGCGCTCAATGATCTCGATGCGCAGGCATGGATCGTCGGTCTGCGTCGCGGACAATCTAGCAGTCGCGGACATCTGAACGTTCTAGGTATTCAGAACGGATACTTGAAGGTGCATCCGATCGTCGATTGGAATGACAAGGATGTGTACGACTACCTCTCGAAGTACGATTTGCCCTATAATCCTTTGTGGGAACAGGGGTATGTATCGATCGGTGATTGGCACACGTCACACAAGTTGACGGACGGAATGGCCGAGGAAGAGACTCGGTTCTTTGGTCTTAAGCGCGAGTGCGGATTGCACGAAGACTTCGACAAGTAGTCCTGCTCAGTCTTCAAAACTCCCGTGACGGCCTGCGCCGGAACGAAAACGTGTCGCTCCCTCGCGGGTTTCCCCGCTGTTAATCACATCAATTCCTTGCGTGAATTCATTTGCCATCGCGTCGTCGTGCGCTAGGTCCCATTGATCGATGGCCGAACGCCGATCTGAGAGCATACACTTTCGTGGGAAGGCGGCGATGGTTCGAGCCAGTTTTTGTGCTTCTTCCCGTGCCGAACCATCTGCGACCACGCGATCGGCGAGTCCAATACGAAGCGCTTCTTGCGCGTCAACTGGCCGTCCTGTCAGGATGAGATCCATCGCGCGACCGTGGCCTATGAGGCGGGGCAGGCGGACGGTGCCGCCATCGACCAGTGGGACACCCCAGCGTCGGCAGAAAACACCGAGTACCGCACTGTCTTCGATGACCCGTAGATCGCACCAAGCGGCGAGTTCAAGCCCGCCAGCCACTGCATGGCCGGCGATAGCGGCGATCACAGGCTTGGACAGCCGCAGGCGAGTGGGCCCCATAGGACCGTCGCCGTCGGCCGTGACGCGGTTGCCTTGGCCTTCAGATACGGCTTTTAGGTCGGCGCCCGCGCAAAAAGTCCCGCCCTCTCCCCAAAGAACCGCTACGGCGGCGTCTGAGTCAGCCTCAAAACTGCGAAAGGCTCGGGCCAACGCCTGCGCCGTCTCGGTATCCACCGCATTGCGGCGCTCGGGGCGTGACAGAATCACGGTCGTAACCGCGCCCGACTTTTCGATACGTACGCTCATGCCTGGCCCATAGCGCGGGGCGGAGCGGGAGCCAAGCCGGGGGTTTGGCAGGGGGGGGGTGGATGCCGGACGCCTGATTGAGTTATGAAGAGAAAGAGATCGCGATGGCACGTGCTTGGGAAAAACTATTCATCTACGGATCGCTGCTGGGCGGACAGCACGACGGTATGCGTGAATTGTTGAAAGACTGTTCGCTGTCACTCGGTGACGCACGCATGCAAGCGCGCCTGTACAGTCTTGGTGACTATCCTGCCGCCGTTCTCTCGTCGGATTCCTCAAACGGCGTCGTTGGTGAGTTGCGATCTATAGATCCGCTGTCGCGCCGCGCATTATTTCGTGCGCTGGATGACTATGAAGGGTTTCGCGGCGAGAACGGTCCTCGCGGTGAGTTTCGTCGCGAACGTGTCCTGGTACGTGACGCCGCCGACGTAGTTCACCGACCCTGGGCATACGTTTACGAAGCCGATCCAAGCACGCTTGTTATGGTTCCCGACGGCGATTGGTTGGCTTGGCTAGACGGCGCTGACCTGACACGCGCGAAACGCGAATCATGAGGAGGCTTGTGAACAGGGTCGCTGATTTCGCAGCGCTCCTGGCGTTTTCATTGTGGTTCGGCTCGTTGGCTGTGGCCGCAACCAGTACACCCCTGCCATTATCGGAAAGCTCGTCTGCTCTGTTAGTCCTGGATTTCGCCGGCTGCGCTGCGTGCGTCTGTGTCGTACTGTCTTGGTTTACGCGAGTGGGAAATCCCCGTTCACGAGGCGTTGTTGGTTTCGTTGCCGTCGCGTTTACGGTTGCGGTGGTCCTTGCGGAGCTTTGGTGGATGCGGCCCATTGGTCTGTCGTTGTCAGTACCGTTGGGGCTTCACGGACAGGACATCGCACGCGGTCTTGAACTTTGGGAGGTCCGACGTGCCGTTGTCGTTGTCTGCGGGTTTTTCGTGTGGGGTTTGATCCTTCGCCTCCGCGACACACCGGTGCTGCGAGGGGATCTTCACGAACATCGAGAAGGTCCGGTCTTGGACTTCGGCACTGCTGGCGAGGACTCTTAGCGTTCTTAGCTCGCCGCTGGGTGGGTACCAGTTCTTGAGGTCCTGGTCGCTGCCGTGACTTGGCTGATGTTTCACCGTGCGCCCCTGCCGGGGCTTTTCACGGCCCGCTGGTGGCCACCGAGGCGGTTTTTTTTAGGTGTCTGGGCTGTAGGTCGAGGCCTCACGCAGATCATCAATTGCGTGATCTGGGACGTTTTACGCCGTCGGCTGCATCGAAAGCCTGTCTTTTACCGGCGCCAGTGGAAGTTTTTTTCCGTAGCTTTTCGGTGTTTTTCGTCGGTGTTTCCCAGGGTTTTTCGCTCGCGGCGATCTAGGATCGGCGATCCGACGGGAATCGTTTTGAAGACGATTCGGGCCGCGAGTCAGGGACTCTCGGTCACATCAATGGGCTGTCTTGGTCGCACCGATGCGGATGGCTGGGCCGGCTTTCCAAGGGAGCTAGTGGGCGCTTGGGGCAAGCGCTTTCAATGGCCGTGGCGTGAAATGGTTGGGCGAGAGCACCTGCCTTTTTGGGGTCTGAGTTCTTGGCTGGCGAAGCGGATTCCCACGCAATCTCGCGCCCTTGGCTGTTGTGATCGCGCGCGGTGCACGAGTGCCGAATACGCGCTCGTGGCGATGTTCGCGCGACCAGACCCGATTGTTGGACCGGTTTGTCGAAGGGGGCGGGGAGCGCAGTTTGCCCGGCGATTTGCCGATGGTGAAGCAGCTTCAAAATGCCCGGCGTCGTCCATCGGCTATCGTCGCAGCGGCAGCGCCTCCAAAGCGCTGGGTCCCGATTTTGGCGCGAGCGATCGGCCCATTTTGCCATTCCCAGAGGTGTTGATGACGGCGCTCGCGCACAATCGGTACGTTGACTCTCTCAGACTTTTTTTCGCACCATAGTCGCCACAAACAGCTTGTTTTCCTATACTACAGGCTTATTCGGGAGTGGGGCGTCGACTTGGTCGACGTTCGATAACGACGATACCAGGAGGATTGGTAAGACCTATGGCGAAGAAGAAACCAGCACTCGAGAAGGCACTGACGAAGAGTCAGCTCATGAGTGAAATTGCTGAAGATACCGGCCTCGCAAAGAAAGAAGTCGCGGCGGTACTCGAGGCGCTCAGCGAAGAGATTAGCCGGCATCTTAAGAAGAAGGGCCCGGGTGCCTTTAGCTTGCCGGGACTAGCGAAGTTCACGTCTGTCGTAAAGCCCGCCCGCAAGGCGCGCAAGGGTATCAACCCGTTCACGGGCGAAGAGATCATGATCAAGGCCAAGCCGGCCTCGCGAGCTGTTCGGATTCGTCCGCTCAAGGCTCTCAAGGACGCGATCTGATTCGCGGGGTCCGCGACTCTTGCGGAGCCCTTGAAAGAGGCGCGGGAGATTTTCTCCCGCGCCTTTTTTCTTGCCCTCGTCTGTCGGCCCGCCGTCGCGCTGCCCCGGGTGTTGACTCGTTGGCTCGCGCCACGCACTGCTACACACTGTCTTGAACCTTACGCCCGCGGAGAACCGCCGAAAATGATTGACGTTACAGACGACTTACGAATTGCCCAGCTAAGGCCGCTGATTCCGCCCGCCATCTTGATGGAAGAGCTGCCGATCACCGAACATGCTTCGGGTATTGTGTCGCGCGCGCGCGACGCTTCTACGGCGATATTGAAGGGCGACGACGATCGCCTGCTTGTCGTTGCCGGTCCGTGCTCCATTCACGATCCCGAAGCGGCGTTAGAGTACGCTACGCGCCTTGTCCCGGTTCGTGACCGCCTCGCCGGTGAGCTTGAGATCATCATGCGGGTTTATTTCGAAAAGCCGCGAACCACTGTTGGGTGGAAGGGCTTGATCAACGACCCTGGATTGGACGGGAGTTTCGACATCAACCGCGGACTGCGCACGGCGCGGCGTTTGCTGCTCGAGCTAGTCGAGAAAGGCGCGCCGGTTGGGTCCGAGTTTCTCGACACCATCAGCCCACAGTTCATTGGAGATTTAATTTCCTGGGGAGCAATCGGCGCGCGCACCACGGAGAGTCAGGTTCATCGTGAACTCGCTTCAGGTCTTTCAGCTCCGGTCGGCTTCAAGAACGGAACCGATGGCAACGTTCAAATTGCACTTGATGCGATTCGAGCTGCGCGTGGCGAACACCATTTCCTTTCCGTGACCAAGCAGGGCTTGAGCGCGATCGTTACGACCACCGGAAATGACGCCTGCCATATGATCCTTCGAGGCGCCAATACAGGGCCCAACCACGATGCCGCTTCGATTGCTGAAGCGATCGCGGCTTTGGCGAAGTTGGGTCTTCCCGAGCGGCTTATGGTCGACTGCAGTCATGGCAACAGCCGCAAGGATTTTCGGCTCCAGCCGAAGGTTTGTCGCGAAGTTGCCGCGCAGGTTGCGGGCGGCTCGACCGCGATCGCTGGGTTGATGCTCGAATCCCATCTTGTGGAGGGACGGCAGGATCTAACGCCCGGCGGCCAGGGGCTTACGTATGGGCAAAGCGTTACTGACGCCTGCATGTCTTGGGAGACCACGGAGCCGCTTCTTGAGGAACTGGCAGAAGCGGTGATCGCGCGGCGGAAGTCAGTGTGACAATTGTTCCTCGACTCCCGTCGGTGGCTGCGCCCCGCTAGTCTGAGCCTGCATGGACTTCGCAACCGACCCCGCCCTGGACACTTTAGCCGTTGAGGCCAAACGCCTGGCTTCGCGTTTCGACGACGAGTACTGGCGGGAACACGACAGCGCTCACCAGTTTCCGTGGGAGTTCTACAACGCGTTCGCCGAAGCCGGTTGGCTAGGGGTGCTCGTGCCGCAGGAGTACGGAGGTGCGGGGCTTGACGTCCTCGCCGCCGGGACTCTGCTTTATACCGTTGCCAATAGCGCTGGGGCGATGAACGCGGCCTCCACACTTCACCTGTCGATATTTGGCATGGGCCCGGTGATTCATCACGGCAGCGAAGCGATGAAGCGTCGCTATTTGCCACGCACGGCAAGCGGCGAGTTACACGTTTCCTTTGGTGTCACCGAAGACGACGCCGGCACAGATACTTCTCGAATTCGCACCTTCGCCGAGCGTGATGGTGATCGCTTCATCATCAACGGCAAAAAGGTTTGGAATACCAAAGCGCAGCAGGCTTCGAAGATTTTGCTGCTCGCGCGCACGACAGCGCGCCACGAGTGCGCGCGCCCTTACGACGGCATGACCTTGTTTCTTGCCGACCTGGATCGCGACTGTTGCGAAATTCGTGAAATCCCCAAACTCGGGCGCAACGCGGTCAACTCCAACGAAGTCTTTATCAACGACCTGATCGTGCCTGCGGGCGATGTGGTCGGAGAAGTGGGCCGTGGGTTTTACCATCTGCTCGACGGATTGAATCCCGAGCGAATCGTGATCGCCGCCGAGGCTGTGGGAATCGGGCGCCGCGCGCTGACCGAAGCGATACGGTACGCGGGGGAGCGTGTGGTGTTCGGGAAACCGATCGGCACCAACCAGGCGATCGCGCATCCCCTGGCCGACTCGTGGTCCGAGTTAGAAGCTGCCGATTTGTTATGGCGCAAGGCTGCGTGGGCTTACGATCATGGAACGGAAGAGGTCGGCGCCCTGGCGAATATGGCGAAGTTTCGCGCGGCCGATGCAGGTTTCACGGCTTGTGATCGGGCGTTGCAGACTTTCGGCGGCTTTGGATATGCCTGCGAGTACAATGTCGAGCGTTACTGGCGCGAATCGCGACTTCTGCGACTAGCACCGGTTTCTCAGGAAATGGCACTGAACTACGTAAGCGAGCACGTTCTAGGTTTGCCGCGCAGCTATTGATCGCGCAGC
>JBLFWR010000096.1:0-13189 GCA_047611725.1 Binatia bacterium
GGCTAATTGGCCTTCTCAGCCGTATTTCTGGCCATGGCACAATCCCTAACACGAGCACTATCGATTGAACGGCTCTGACACCCCTCACGCTATCCTAGGTGAATAGGACAGGCTAGCAACGAACCGGCACTTCGTAGAAGGCCGGCATCAAGCTACTGCCCCCGACTCCGAATTCATCACCTTCGTGAAGGCGCTTCTGTATCCAGTAGAGCCGTTTGACCTCGTCACTCCGGCCCTTGTCATATCCAGAAACGCAGGCCTTCTGTTAGGTGCGATTTCGACTCGCGTTGACTAACGCTCCTGCGACGACACCACCGGCCGCGGCCGCGCCAACGACCGCGCCGAGCGGCTCGCCATCACTAATTTCGTGGCCGATGTAGGCACCGGTTGCCCCTGTGATGGTGTTGGTCGCGGCCGGTGGTGTCGTCCCGAACAGCTATTGCAGACGAGTGCTATCTGCGCCGCCCCGAAGGGTAGTATCTTCGTATTTAGCTTCATCACTCTGTAGTTCGTCGTCTGGCACGAACCATCACAGAGATTGTTGAATTATCCGATGAACACGGAGTAACCCGTCGGAGCTATTCTTTCCTTGCTAGTAGCCGAATCCAACGGCCTCCCCCATCGACTTCGTAACCGACGTCCTACAGATCGTTGCAGTGATGCGTCGCTCGCCGCCCCCCACAGATTCGCCAACGCCCCTCAACCCCAAACGGACCGCTCTGCCAAGCACGATTCTACGTGGCGCTTGGAGGCGGTCCAAATTTGGAGGGGGCGATCAGCGCCTGTCTGATAACAAGGGTCAGCCTGGTTCTACTTCTCGATATCTTTCAACAACGGGAATGAGCCCACGGCCTTGGTGCCGTCTGGTTTCTCGATTTCCATCCACCATTGTGCGTCGTCGGCGAGTGGGTCTGGAGCGACGGAGTGGATGTCATAGTCATCGTGTGATGGGGCATATTCACCTTTGCCTACTGAGGATAACGTACGGTCTTCTGCGCCGATCCAGGCACGGACGACGGTCTCGCCATTGTCCTTGTAGGGAAGCTTAATCACAAGATGGCCTTCTTTGCCAGCTTCGACATTGCCGTGACCCTGCAGGGCCTCGACCGAAATGCCCTCGATATCAAATTTGCCGAGTGCGATCTCTTCATGCTCATGCCCGTGGTCTTCCTCCTTAGCCGGCTCTTTGGCGTCGGCTGGTTTCGGATCTTTGCCAGAGTCGCCGCAGCTAACTAGCAATGCGAAAATCGCGAACGCTGGAATGATATTACTTATTTTTTTCATGGTTCTATTAGTGTGGTGTTTTCGGTTGTGGGTTAGGTTGGCTGGCAGACACGCGGTGAATGGCCGCGTAGCCCGCCGGGACAATGATGAGGTTTAGAAATGTTGAGGACAGGAGGCCGCCCAGGATGACGACCGAGAGAGGCGCGAGGATCTCGTTACCCGGATTATCTCCTTGGAGAACGATCGGCACAACTGCCAATGCGGCGGTCAGGGCGGTCATGAGGATGGGCACTAGCCTCTCCGAAGACCCTTGCACAATTGCCTCATACATGGACTTACCATCATGTTCCATGAGATGCTGATAGTGGTTTACTAGCAAAATCCCATTACGGATCGCGATTCCGAATAGAGTGATGAAACCGACCATGCTGGCAATCGAAATCACTGGAGCGGTATAGTGCCCGCCCAGGCCGAATAGTGCCAGGGTATTGCTGATGAGGCCGGGGGACTCCGCTAGGTAGATGGCAATGATGCCGCCTATCAGCGCGAGCGGTAGATTGACTAGCACCAAGAGGGCGACGCGGAACGATCCGATCGCCAACTGTAGGAGCATGAGAATGATGACGACCACGAGACCACTGAAGAGTAGGATCGTGTGGCTGGCAGCCTGTTGGGCTTCGAACTGGCCACCGTAACGCACGGTATATCCGAAGCGTTGCACAATTGGATCAACTCGCAGGCGCACCTGCTCGACCATGTGCCCGAGGTTGTAACCCTCCTCGACATTCAGCGTCACAATCGCTTTCCGTTGGGTGTTCTCACGGGCGATGAGGTTCGACGTCATCTCCGGCCCGATGTCGGCTACCTCGTGTAGACGAACCAGCGCCCCGCCCTTGCCGCGAAGCACGAGGTTCTGAAGGTCACGCAGGTCGTCACGTTCTTCGTCAACCAGACGCACGGCCAGGTCGTAGCGGCGGACGCCTTCGTTGATCTCCGCAACGGACACACCGAAGACCGCGTCGCGGACTTGCTGCGCTGCGGAACGAGGGGTGAGACCGTAAGCAGCGAGGTCGGCCGGTCGATACTCCACCGGCAGGGATTGGATCATGACTTCGCGGTTGGCCGCAACGTCCCGCGTTCCGGGCAGAGGTTTTAGGGCGCCCTCGATCTCTTTTGCAATGGCACGAAGCTTGTCCAAGTCGTCACCGTAGACGTTGATGGCGATCGCCGCCGGGGTGCCGGAAAGAATGTGGCTGAGCCGGTGCTCGATCGGCTGCCCGATGTTCGTCGTGATCCCCGGGACTTTTTCGAGAATCTGGCTGATCTGGTGGCGCACTTCCTCCTTGCGGAAGCCGGGCTTGATGGTCACATCGATTTCCGAGTTACTCACGGGCTCGGCATGCTCGTCCCGCTCGGCCCGACCGGTTCGGCGGGTCACGCTCTTGACGCCATCCAAGGCAAGTAGCTGTTTCTCGATCGATCCCGCCATGCGGTCGCTGGCGACGAGGGAAGTGCCGGGAGGGGCGAAAAGCCCGACCGTAAACGTGCCTTCGTTGAATTCCGGGAGGAACGATTTGCCAAAGGTGGACCCGAGCCACATTACCATCAAAGTGATGGCCAAAGCGGCGCCGAGCACCAGCGCCTTGTACTTCACTGCCCAAGCGACCGTGGGGTCGTAGATCCGCTTAAGACGCCGAACGAGAGGCGTGTCGCTGGATTCATCGTGATCTTTCCGACCGTGCATCAATAGACGGCACATCGCGGGTGTGACCGTGAGAGCCACTAGTAAAGAGGCGATAATCGACACAGCGAAGGCGATCCCAAGCGGACGGAAGAAGCGTCCTTCGATGCCGCCAAGAAACATGAGGGGGAGGAACACGAGCACGATGATGATCGTGGCGAAGACCATGGCTGGCCGGATCTCGTTACTGGCATCGAGGATGATTTTCAGCCGTGGCTGCTGATCAGCTTCGGCTTTCGCCGCGTTTTGGTTGAGTCGGCGGAACACGTTCTCCACATCAATCACCGCGTCGTCGACAAGGCTTCCGACGGCAATCGCCAAACCGCCCAAGGTCATCACATTGATCGTCATGTTCATCCAATCGAGAGCCATCAGCCCGACGGCCAGAGACAGTGGAATCGCCGTCAGAGTGATCACGGTGGTGCGCACATTGAGCAGAAAGAGAATCAGGATGACCGCGACGACGATTGCGGCATCACGCAGGGCGTGGATCACGTTCTTGACTGAGATCTTGATGAAATCCGCCTGGCGGAAAATCTGCCGATTGACGTGGAGCCCTTCTGGCAGCGAGGATTTTAGTTCATCGAGCATCTCATCGATGCGTTCGGTGATCGCGATCGTGTTGGTCCCCGGGCCTTTCTGCACTGTCATTACGACGGCGGGCTTTCCGCCGTCCGCACCGGTGCCCCGTTTTGGCGCCGGCCCCATCTTCACGTCCGCGACTTGCTCGATTTTCACCGGAAAGCCGTCGTGGTATTTGATGACCGTGCCTGCGACATCCTCGACCGACCGCACGCGGCCACTCTGCCTGACCGGCATCTCGAGCGATTCGATGTTGGCAATGTATCCGGCGCTGAGCGTGCTGTGCGATTCGCCAGCGGCTTCGACGACCTCCTCGATCGTCAGGTCGTAGAGGCGCAAGTCGTCCTGGCGCACCAGCACCTGATACTCGGGAAGTTCGCCGCCGATGACTGAAACCTGTGACACTCCGGGGATCGAAAGCAGCTTGTTACGCAGATCATACTCAGCGTAGGCACGGATCTCGAGTTCGCTCACCGTCTGGTCTGGCGACGACACTGCCAGCAACAAGATTTCACCGGTGATCGAGGTGATGGGCGTCATCTCGGCATGGGCATCCGATGGCAGATCTTCACGCACCGAATCGAGTCGTTCCGATACGAGCTGCCGGGCCGTCAGGATGTCCATTCCCCAATCGAACTCGACATAGGCGATGGACAATCCGATCGCGCTGGACGTGCGCACCCGACGCACCCCCGGCATACCGTTCACCGACGTCTCGATTGGAAACGTGACGTACTGTTCGACCTCGTCAGCCGCCAAGCCCGGCGCCTCGGTCATGATCACAACCGTCGGCGCATTGAGTTCAGGGAAGACATCCACCGGCGTCTGCGGCAAGCGAGCCAGCGCAAACACCAAGAGCACGCCTGCGAGCAACAGCACCAGTCCGGCGCGGTCGATAGAGAATTTAATTAAGCGATTCAGCATCTATCTTCGGATCAGTGTTTTTCGTGGAAGGCGCCGTCGGCGTGGAAGTGTCCACCCTTCTGGCTCGTCCCGCTCATGGCGGTGGCGAGCTTCAATTCGTAGGCTCCGTTGAGAACGACTTCGTCGTTGGGACCGAGATCGCTCTTGATTTCAACCCATCGGCCATCATCGACGCCCAGGTCCGCTTCTATGCGGATCGCCTTGTTCGCATTGCCGGGGTCGCGCTTGAAGAACACATGGACGATGCCGTCTTTGACAACCGCCGAGCGTGGGATGGCCAGCGCGACACCGTCGGTGGATTCGGTCGCGATCTCCAGGAATGCCGAAACACCAGCGAGGCTCCAGGGCCGCAGTTCCTTCGGCGTGGCGAAAAGCGTGACGGTGCGCTGGATTGGATCGGCGGCGAGACCGATCTTCAGGTCGGCCTCGATCGACTCATTGAGGTTGGACCCGTTCGCCTGCGGCTGAACGATACGGACATTCTGTCCGCCTTTGAATTTGAGAAGATCGCTTTGCAGTCCCAAAGCCCGGAAGCGGACCAAGCTCGGATCGACGGTGGTCAGCAGCAGCGTCGTCTCTTCGACAAACGTGCCATCAGTGACCGACAACGACTCGACGATGCCGGGTTCCTTGGCGCGCACCTCGATCCAGTCGATCATCTGAGGAACTGCGGTTCCCGTTCCACCAACCCTATCTCGAGCCTGACCTGCATTGTTCAACGCTGCGGTCGCAGCACGCAGTTCCGCTTCCTGTTTGGGGATGTCTGCCCGCAGCTCCGCAGCCTGCGCTGCCAGATCCGCGCGCTTGAAAGCCGCCTTCTCGAGCACCTTGATTCTTGCCTCCACCGCCGCGGATTTCGCGCGGGATTGCTCAAGCGAAGCGTTTGCCAGATCGACACGCGACTGCAATTCAAGCCACTTGGCCGAACGGAAGCGGTAGAGCAGCGTGCCCACCTCCACTTTGTCGAATTGATCGACCGCGAACTCAATGTGACCAGGCAACATCAATCGATATTCGCGTCGTGCGAGAGGTTGTAGTTCGAAAGAACCTGGCACGCGGATCGTGTTCGCCACATCCCGGCGTTCCACTTTCGCGAATGTGATGCCGAGGTTGCGCCGCACCGAGGTGGGAATATCAACGCGATTGGTCGGCTGCTCGCCAACCTCCTCCGCAGCCTCGCCGCTATCATCACTACCACGCTTGCAAGCGGGCAGGGTCAGACAGAGCAAGAGCACGGGGATGGGAAATAATTTGGATCGTTTCATGTCGTCAATTATTCTAGGTGTTCGACTTGCGGTTCTTTGGGCCGAGGAGGAATTGGATCTCGTTGTTCGTCCGGCTGTCCTCCGCCCGGATGTCGATCAGCTTCAGTCTCGCTTCGTGGGCACGCACCAGGCTCTCGAGGAGAACCAGGCTTCCGCCCTCGCCGAGTTCGACCAGTTTGCTCGCGTCGGTCACCTGGCGGTCGACCATCGGAACCAAGGAATCGTTCATCGCCTTGCTTCGAGCACGCACGCCGTTCAGCCGGGCTCGCAGGGCAGCGAGCCGACCCGTGATCTTTTCGTATTCGGTCTCGAAAGCCGCTTTCGCGACTTCGCGTTCGGCGCGGGCTTTGCCGATGCCGCCTTTGTTCGAATTCAGAATCGGCACCGGAATGGCTCCGACGAAACCGATCCGCGATTGGCCCTCATCGCTCTCGGCCTGCGGCCCAATGGTAACGTCAGGGTACTGCTTTCGCACTTCTCGCAAGAGCGTCTGCTCGGCTACCTCATACTCGCTGCGCAGCCGGGAGAGAGTGAGACTGCTATCGTCCGGAAGCGCACTGCCTGACACGCTCCGCACTGCCGTGAGAGCCGGGACAAGGTCAACGGGGGCTTCGGGTGACAAACCTAGCAACGCCCGGATCTGATACGCACCCTCGGCCACGTCGCCTCCAAGTTGTCCTAGCTCAGCGCGGCGACTCTCACGTTCGATGGAGAACAGGGCGGCTTCGGTCTTAAGAAGTTCACCCGCCTCTGCGAGTTGGGAAGTCGACTTGACGATCGAGTCCAAGGACTTGACGATCTGCTCGGTCTCCTGCAACCGGAGGCCTTGCGCCGACCATTCGACCCAGGCATCGCCCAGGTCTCGCTGCACCTTCCATTCCGCCTCGGCGAGGCGATCGAGTTCCGCGTGCATCTCGGCTTGAGCGCGTTTCTTTTCCACACGCAGTCGACCGGAAACTGGAATAGTGACGGAAAGCGCAGAGCCGACAATCCACGGATCCGGGACGCCCTTAGAAATCTTTAGCACGTCGAAGCTAAGCTCAGGATCGTCCCACAAGCCTGCATACTTGGCCGTCGCCTCGGCGACTCCAGCCCGCGAGCGTGCTACCCGAAGGTCAGGATTGAACACCAGCGCAACCAACTCACCTTCGCGCAATGTTAAACCGTCTTTGGGGTTGAAAGCTACGGTGTCCGGAATGGATGCCGCCAGGCTCTTCGCAAACGTGGCGACCGTCTCACTGGACACGCTCTGGGCTCGCCACGTCTTAGAGTGAGCCGGAAGGTCGATCGGGTCGGGTCGGTACGTCTTGCACCCCCCGAGCAACACCAGCGCTAGTGACATGGCGATGACATGCCAAGCCGCACAACGGGAATCTGAGTTAATACTAGATGGTTTCATTCTTAATTTTCGCATGGAGATCTCAAGGGCTGAGAGTTGGTTGAAGGATCAGCGCAACCAGTAGGAACGGCGACTTGTGTCATTCGTCCCCGCCTACCAAGCCACGTCACCACGTGCAGCATTCCGCGAGAGAATAGGTGATCCCCCAAACCAACGTGACAGAGCGCGAAGTGCCCGGCGCAACTGTCAGGATGATCCTTGAACCGATCTCGCAGAGATTGTGAAGGAGATAGTATTTTCTCCGCTGCGCAGGCTTCTAGCTGAGTAAAAGCCAACCCGGAAACTGCAAGGATGTTATGAAATTTGGACATTGGTGGGTAGACATGAGACGGTTGAAATTTGCAGATTACCGCCCGCGTCAAAGATTGGCGGCGAGGCAGAATGCGAGTGCCTGTTTGGCGAGAGTTGCGTGACTAACGTGATCACGCAATTTCATCGTGCCGCAGACAGTGCGGCATCAACGGGCACCAGAACTGATCAGGCTATCGCCTGAGAGTCAGTTCTTACGAGAGAGCCGGAGGAGCATTCGCACGAATGCTCGAAGCTAGGATCAACAGCCTTGGAACGGCCGGATCATGCGGGACCGCCTGTAAAAAATGTGGAGAGTCGGTTGACGCCCTTGACGCCCGACTCCACTCATCCGCCAAGACAAATAGCTGTGATGAGATCAGAAAGCCGCCATTCTCTGATGACAAATAGTCGCTCAGCGTCTTCGTCGAGCTTAGCGCGACTGCCGTCGAGTGCGTATCAGGAAGCGGGATCGGAGAGTCTTCACCTGACAGCGGCGCCTCATCGTGCTCCCCATGGGTCGCGTCACCATGATGGTGAGAGTGGGAGTGGGAGTGAGCAACGTCAGCCAGTTCAGTCCATTCCTCGTGATGATACGCAGCAGCCCACACTACCAACATGAGGGTAGCGAGCAGTTGCTTCACGTAGCTGTTCCTGAGGATAGACATCCAGCGCACCGGTCGCCTCGGAGCGAATTATTGTCAAGACCATTGTCTTGCGGGCTAGGTCGTCAATCCAAGAGTTGCTCGATAGCCAACTGACGGCCAATTACTTACAGAGGCGGCTCACCTGCTTTCAGGCAGAAGCGAGCACGTGTCCGCATATGGCTGGCAATCGGTCGCCTGCATCGAACTGGTGACCCTCACAATAGCAAACAGGTAGCGGAAGCTATGAGGGGCGGGCACTCTCACTGCGCGAAGAGATCGAATGCGGCTGCGAACGGAACGGTCGCTTCGACCTGCTTTCGGAAAACCTCGCCGAAGCGCTGGCGGATCCAGCTCAGCGCCATGCGCAAGGCGCCGACGGTGATTCCTAACCGAAGCGCGACCTCGTCTAGAGGTGGCACTCATTTTCCGTCCAGCCGAGGTAAGGACGCAGCTCAGTGAATAACGCGCCCTTTCCTCTGGCCACGTAGTCGCGCTCAAGCTCCGTCAAGGTCCGCTCGACGAGTGCCTTTGCCCACTGGCGGTCGAATCGTTCATCCTGTGAGACCACACTTAGCGGATCGGCGAGTTCGTCAGCATGATCGAAAGGGATAATCTCGTGAGCACCTCCACGTTTCAATCGCTCTTGCTTGCGGAGTGCATCGGTCACGAGCCGTTTCACTGCCACACAGACGTAGGTGCGCAGTTTGCCCTGCTCCCGCCGCGCTTTGAGGAACAGGTTCCCTCGCACCATCAACTGACGGAAGAACTCTTGGGCAAAGTCTTCAGCGTCCGGTTGCTCTGGCCGAGGTAGCGAATGTAAGCGTAGATCGGTTTCCAGTAGGTCGCACACAGGCTATCGATCGCCTGCTTGGCTGCTACGTTATCATTGCCTCTCGCCCTGCGAACCGAACTCCAGTGGGTATCGGGAAAGAGGGGTTCCATGGCTACTCGATGCACTCGAGGCTATCATCATTAGTTCTTTGGTTAGGTTGATTGGTTGGCTGCATTTCGAAAAGCTCTTTGTTAGTCTGTGTTCGCGTGGCTCGCGATCTGCTCTAGCAGGTTCTCGCCACCGCGAAGTTCTCTGGCTCTCGTCTCAAAGGTCGCTCCGTCCGAGGCGGTTGCTTACAACATCCCTTTCGAGGCGCGATTGCGCCCGTTGGCGATGATGGGTTTGGCGTCGTCCTCACGGTAGTAAACGAAACTCGAAAAGGCCTTGGCTTCGGGGAAGTTGCCGATGGCTCCTTTGGTCACCTCGGGAAGCGGGAAGGCTTCGGAGATCAGGTCGAGGTCTTGTCGGTCGCGCTGCTTGAGCAGTCGAGAATTGCCCATCACGCTCGAGCGCACGGGACTATCATAGAAACGTCCAAACTGTTGGATCACTGAAAAGACCCAGCAGTTGAACTTGCGCCTGCGCTCGTAAAATTCACGCGTGATGCGGTCGCCATCGGGGATGGCAAGGAAGGCGCTCAACTCTTCGAGAATCACACGCTTGCGCACATCTCGCCGCCGCGTCATGACTTCGTTGCGGACATGGTTGGTGATGAGGAAAGCCGCGACGGCTCGCAAGTCCTGCGCCGATTCTGGGATGTAGCCGAGTTCGAAGTGCGCGATGCGGCCAGTGAGATCGACGTTGTTCTCCCCGTCGAGGATCGCACCGTAGGTAGTTTCCGTAGCTGCACCATGGCTCTAGCAATTGAGCGAGGTGGCGAGCGTCTTCCCCACCACTTCCGTGCCCGTCCATGCTGAGCACCTCTTGGAGTTGGCCATGGCTCGGCATCTCGTGGGGTCGCATCGCTGCGAAGGCGAGCCGGAAGACGTCTTCACCGATCACTTGATCTTGTGAGGCGTTGGCGAGTTCCTCCTCTGTGATACTGGCGATCATCTCTGCATGCTCGCCAGTGCTGTCGTCGGCATCACGCAGATCAACGAAGGCCTCGATCATGGTCGCGCCTGGAGGCAGCTTCTCTTTTCGCCATTTGGTGAGGGCGACCGTGTCATGAACGAGTTCGTGGTTCTGGGTCGGGTGCTTGCGCTTCCAATCTTCGTAAAAATCGCGATAGAGCTGGCGGATCGCCCCTGACAGTTGCGCCCCGCGCAGGCGGTTCTTGTCTTCGTCCTGGCAATTACCCGCCATCAGCTGGCAGAGGGCGGTAGCGTTGGCAATCTGCAAGGATGTCAGCGGAAGGCCACTCGTATCGAGGTAGTTGAAGGTGAAGGAGCCGTTCGGTTGAATGATGATCGGCTCGGCGCCTTCGGCGACGGTCTGCGTGTAGATGCCGTAGGAGAGCTCCTCTTCGACGATGACTGTGTAGTCGTAGTAGGGTTCGGTCTGTGTCAGGAGATCGATCATGTTGACCGATTTACTTGCTCCACTCATGCCTTACATCACCCCGTGTTGCGGGGCTCCGCTAGCGAAGGTCTTGACACCAACGAGGTTGCCGTTGGCTCCGTCGTAGATGGCTTCTGCCTCGGCTAGGTCGCCGGTCGGCGTAGCCGAAACCGGCAGCAAATTAGCAAGGTTGGCGTCTTCGATGTAGTGCGAGAAGTCGTCGTATTTGTCCCAACACCAGCCTGGCAAGCTGGCATAGAAATAGTTGCGCTTACTCGTCGGCAAGGCCGGATCGTAGTACTTCGCCCCGTTGAGTTTCGTGATCGCGCTACGCAAGGCCGCGAGCTTGGCACGCAGGCCTGCCTTGTCTTGATCCCAGCAGCGGATGATGAACTGCGCCTGGTAGGGCAGGACTTCGTTCGACATAAGCCGCGAGATCTTCTGCCCTTTCTTCTGCATGGCAGCGAGCATGCGCAGCTTGGGCGAGTGCTGAATCGTGTTCTGCAATTTCTCATACGATCGAGTAGTCGAGCATGTCGAGTCGAGTGAGCTGACCGATCATCCCCGAGAACGTGGATTGAGGCAGGCTCTTCACCACCAGCATGCCGTGATAATAGCCGTCGAGGTAGAACCCCTGACCAGGTTTCGATAGAGGCGCGGCCTCCCCGTTGAAACAGTTCTCTACCAGGCTCTTGTCAGGATCGTAGAGGCTTTCGTAATCGATGTCTGAGCAGTCTGGAGCGGAGGCATTGAAGTAGCGGTAGAATTCTTCGAAGTGTTGCAGCTCGCTTAACGGAACAGCACTGTCTCCAAGGCCGCCGAAGATCTGCTGGAGAAGTTCGCCATACTGTTCGAGTTCTTTGCCGCTCGTTCCTAGCACGTAGTCGTATTTGTCGCGCTTGCTCCCCTTGGGAAGGGCGTCGGCCTCCACCTGAAGGGCGTCGGCCTCCACCTTGCTGGTCACATAGATGTTGAGCCGCTCGCGCCGCAGTCGCCGGTTTTCCATGTCGCGCCAGTAGCGCGTGAACCGTTCGTTACGCTGCCGCTTGCTCCACTCGTTGGTCGCTAGCGGCTTCGTCCTTTCGTAGTAGGCAAGCAGTTCACGTTGGTAGTCGGAATCGACCGACCAGTGAAACGGCATCCTCGCCCTGTCTTTGAGCGAGGCTAGCAAAACGCGAATCTCGTCTTCGAGACGATTGAGCCAGCCGACGTCGGCGTTCTCTGCGTCGGGTAGGTGAACGCGGAAGCCGCGACCGACATAGCCGCCCTTCTGCAATCCACGGTAGACGATGAGGTCGTCTATCAGGTGGCCATCAGTGATTTTTCCCATCGGTGTCGTCTGGTTGCTCGTTGGAGTTAGACTGCCTTGGGGGCGCGAAGAACGGTCGATCACGCGTCAGCCCGAGCCCGTCGAGCACTTGCCGCGAACGGATCGCCGGTCACTCGAAGAATTCTTTGTCGAAGCTCTTTGGCTTCCCCGACTTGAGCAGCATGACGTAGAGCGGGATGAGTGAAAGCGCTAACGACTCACCCAGACTGTAGTGAAACTGTCCGTGGCAGAGGCGAAACACGAGGAGGGCAAGCCCGCATCCGAGAACCATCCAGAGGATGTTGTTGCCCTCGAAGATGAAGATGACAGGCTTGGAATCTCTCCCCGCGTTCGCCTCATGGTAGCGTCGTCCTTCGCCATTGTTTGGCATCGTGGTTCGGCTAGGATTTAGTTAGGTTGGTTGGCTGTGGTTCGACTAGAAGTTCTGCATCTGGATGCCAGGATCGATGCCGCTACCTGCTTGGAAGAAGGTGGTGACGATCACCCAGGCGAGACCGCCGAGGCCGGCACCGACTAGGCCGTATTTAAGATATTCAGTGCGACCGATCATGAACATGATGGCCGCCATGAGCAGACCTCCAAAGAACAGGAGAACCGCAATGGCGTTGAGAACACCGGCAACTTGGCCGAGGTTCTGTTGCCGTGCTCCGGCAGCGCCGAGGATGGGTACGATAGCGGCAAATAGGTTATTCATAGTTAGTGCCTGAGAGAAAACAGGCTTAGATTCGGCGATCGTTCGCAGTTATGTTAGCTCCGAGGTTGGCTGCGCTTCAATAGAGTTCTGCGGACCCGGTTTTTTTAGAAATCAGGCCATGTTCCGGTGTTTTTCTAAAATAGCCAATCGCTAGGGCGCAACGCTTCTCGCTGGCCATAGTTCTTGGGGCAGACGCTTTGTTAGGCGGTGCGCTTTCTCTTTCCCGCCGCTGCGGCCTTCTCAAGTAGGCCTTTGCCGATTTTGTGGAGGTTGTAGGCCAAGACTCCAAGCCCCGCGTAGCGCTTGTAACCGTTGAGTCCTTTGTCTGGACAACGGTCGAGTCCATGATGTTCGAGGCTGTTGATGTTGCTCTCTACCTCGCTGTGTTGGTCTTTGAGCTTGAGCCATCGTGGTTCTCGCTCGCGTTCCACCTCCAAGGCGTTCTTCCGGCCTTTCTTGGGCATCATCACTTCGTCGATATACAGCTCGAGCAGCTCACGGTCTTCTTTGCGGCTAAAGCCTTTGGCAGTGCTCAAACTGGCAGGGGAGCCTTCGCCGAAGCGATTGAGCAGACCATCTACCACTGGAATGATCTCCGCTCCTTCGCTGCCGCCTTCCATGACCTTGTAATCGACTACTAACTGAAACTGATCTGTGCTCGCCAAGAACCGATGCCCAAACTCCACCGGTGGCATGGTCTTGCCTTTCTTGATCAGTTCGGTATGCACTTCAAACAGCGAAAAGATTTTCTCTTCGTGGGGAA
>JBLFWR010000097.1:0-13043 GCA_047611725.1 Binatia bacterium
CGGGTTGCGGGTTGCGGGTTGCGGGTTGCGGTAAAGTACTCAGCCTCTGGAGCTATGTCCATAACCCATACGCGCTCTTCTAGGTTCGCGATCTCAGTCCTGGCTAATTCACACATCCGCCAGGACCCCACCCGTGCTGGCCGACTAGTCCATCCGCCGCGCTATGCCGCCATTTTGTAGTCATGGTGGAGGCCGCCTAGAACCGGCGTTTCAACCAGACGTCCATCGGTAATCTCCGCCGCCACCCTCGCCTCCGGCACCCGCTGTTCGATCCCTTGATGAGGCCGCGAGCGATTATAGTAGCGACAATACTCCGACAGTACGGAAAACATCTGTCGCTGCGTCACGACTAGAAAGTGGTCCAAGCATTCGCGGCGGATGCTTCCGAGAAGCCGCTCGCAGTGTGCGTTGGCGTTCGGAGTTTTGTACGGCGTGACAACGACACGGATGCCAACTCCGGATGCGACTTCATCGAAGCCACATCCCAATTTACCGTCTCGATCACGAATCAAGAATTTGGGGAGAGTTTCCGGCGGCGGCGCAATTCGGAGTTGCTGCGCCCGTGCTGGCCGATTGGCCTATCCGTCCGTCTGCCCCGCCCAATTGACAGGCCCATAGAGACGCTTGTCGGACGGGGAAACCCCCAAGAGCGTGAATCAACTCCGCGCTTGACCCAATCCGCACGGTGTACGACAATGTAGCACAGCGATCAGGGGATGAGCATGGCCAACCGCGAAAACATCAGCGTTTCTTTCACGCCCCAGCAGGCAGAGTTCCTTACCTCGTGCGTCGCATCAGGTCGTTACCAGTCAATGAGTGAGGTCGTGCGCGAGGCCATCCGTTTGCTCGAAGACCATCAAGCGCACCGACAAGCCGAGGTCACGCGCGCACGCTCTCTTATCCAAGAGGGGGCTGATCAACTCGACCGGGGAGAGGTCGTCGATGGCGAAACCTTTTTCCGCGAGTGGGACGAGGAGCTTGAAGCGCTCGGAGCGACGCAAGATCGGAAGGTTAAATGAGGCGGATCGTCCTTTCGGAGTCGGCCAGAAACGATCGACGGGAAATCACCAAGTACACGGTCGAGCGGTTTGGCGTTGAGCAAGCGCGACGGCTCCGCGACCATTTCAAAGCTGCGCTGGATTCACTCGCCGATTCTCGATTGATAGGACGTACCAGAGAAGAGCTGGACCCGCCGGGGCATACCTTCCGCTACTTCCTCGTGATGAAAAGCTTCATCATCGTCTACGAGTCAACTGACGACGGAATTCGAGTTGCGCGACTTCTCCATGGCGCGCGCAACCTGGCAGCGGAACTCGTACGCGAGGGAGGAGGTGACGAATGAACGCGGAAGAGCGAGAATCCCTGCTCCGGTTTTGGAGTTCCCTGTTACTTGCTTAGAATTCCCTGTTCGTTCACGCAGGGAATTTCGGAAAAATCACCAGGAAAGACACGCGGTTATTCGTCGCAAAAAGGCGGCGCGATGATCATTTCACCGTCTTTCCCTGTATATCCCCGTGTAACAGGGAACGACGACCAGAGACGAGTTCCGTGCTGGCCGGTTTGTCTATCCGCGACTCAGCGCCGCGATTCGGTAGTCATGATGCAGACCACCGAGCATCGGGATTTCCATCACTCGACCCCGAGATGAACCCGGTCCTTTCCTCGGTACCGGCACGCGTTGCTCGATCCCTTGGTGTGGACGAGAGCAATTGTGGTAGCGACTGTATTCGGAAAGGACCGACAACATCTGTCGCTCGGTCACGATGACAATATGGTCGAGACATTCGCGCCGCACGCTTCCAAGGAACCGCTCGCAGTGCGCGTTCGCGTTCGGCGTTTTGTATGACGTGACAACAACACGGATGCCGGCTCCGGCGGCGACGGCATCGAAGTCGTGTCCGAACTTGCTGTCTCGATCGCGAACCAAAAACTTGGGCGATGCTTCCGGCAGCGTCGCGTTCCTGAGCTGCTGCGTGGTCCATGCGCTTGTCGGCGATCTGGTCACTGAGACGTGAACAACACGCCGAGTCCCGATCTCGATGATGAAGAACGCGAAAATCGGTCGGAACAGAACATCATAGGTTTGCAGAAAATCGCAGGCCCAAACTTGATGTCCGTGATTGCGCAGGAACGTCGTCCAGGACTGACCGCGCCGTGGCCGCTGAAGGCCCGGTTGCGTCTTCAACCAAAATGCCAATGTCGTAGCTTTCGAAGAAAATGTTGCGAAAGAGCCGGTTCCGGGACCGAACCGAGGGGCTGTTGAGATGTATTCCAACAGCGGCTGAAATTTAGAAAGACGTCGTAAAAAGGTTTCTACGAACTCGCGCCTTGGTGGTTCCGTCTAAAACAAGACCTGTCGCGATTCCGGGACAATCTCCGATCAATCGGCTGTTGCGAATGGCTATTTTGTTCGTGCCAGTGACGTCCACAGTGGTTTGTGTCGCACCCGCGATGTGGACATTTCGAATCGACACTTTATCGGCGGTAACCGTCAGGGCTGTAGGGGCCAAGCAACCGGCATCGATGGACGAAACGTTGTCCAGCCCGCTTCCTCCCGATTTGGCCCCCACCAAGCGCAACGGCTTATCGATCAAAATTGCTTCCGTGAAGCGAAACGCGAAGGGCATGACGATTGTATCGCCCGGAGACGCATCGTCGATTGAAGCTTGAAGAGAAAGTCCCGGGCCAGACTGTTCGCTTGTGGGGATGGCTGTCAAGTAAAAGTTCAAAAACCGGGAGGATTTCCTCATCTTCGCGATCGGGATGCGGGTTCTCCCAACCTACGAACCCGAGGGCACCTCGCCCGCGTCCACGTACTGGAGAAACGCGGGGAAAGTTCGCAACTTGTCAGCGATCAGTTGGGCAATGGCTGCATGTCCAGTTTTGTTGGGGTGGGCGCGCTCGACCATGAACAGGGATCGGCCGAACTCATCTACCGGCGCGAACCCGCCAATCATGCTCGGAATAGCACGGTCGCCGAGCGTGGATGCCAGCGGGGGAAGGGGGCGGAACTCTGGCGTGTCGCCCTGATAAAACGCGTACGCGATCTGCGGGACTTCCGACACAAGTGTAACCGTAGTTGAGAAAACACCGTCGTCAGGTTGCTCGTCTCCGTGGGTCCCATCGTCGAACAACGGTTCAGCGAACGAGACGCCGGGGAAGAAATGGCCGCGACCGACCACCCGGTAGGATTGAGTCTTGTCAGGGACCAAAACTCGCAAGACAATTTTCTTTTCTAGCCCCACCGCCGGGCGCGACCCGCCGGGCCCCCTCTCAGTGGCCGGCACCAACCCCAGGTTCGCCGCACGCGCCTGATGGTCGGCCGTCGCTTGCCGTTTCAACTCTGCGACAAGGTCCACGTACGCTGCGCCGGTTCGCCGTATGCCGTTAAGCACGCCAAGAACTGATGCCGTTTTTACAAAATCCGTGTTCGCCACTAACAGATCAATCGATTCACGCTCGGCCAATGCGACAACCACCTCGAGCGCTGACGCAATTTCGCCGATCGCCACACGGTTGCATCTTCCATTGTTGGCAATTTGGGACACGCAACCGGGGCTCGGTTCGTCGGGCGATGGAATCGGACGGTCCCCGGAAATGGCCCGGTAAATATTCGTTGACGCGGCGAAGCTTGAGAACCGCTGCCGCATCTTCTGCGCAGACGTTGTCAGCTCGCCAAGCCGTTCCCTGTCGGTGATCTTTACGCGGAAAAGTTGGTCGTTGGTCCCGTGCCCGATGATGATGAGGTCGGGGGCCAGTGCGATCCCTCGCGCTTCCAGAAAGCGAAGGCCCTGCAGATACGACCAGCCCGGTACGCCAGCGTTGATCACCTCAAAGCGACGGTTCGGATAACGAGTTGCCAGCAGGCGCTCGAGCTGCCGTGGGTAACTGGACCCCTGATCGGTACTGAAACCAAAGGTGATTGAATCCCCGACACACAAGATACGAAAAGTCTCTCCTTCGTCGTTGGGCCTGGAAAGTTCGGGGCCCCGAAAGCCGTCAGAATTGTTTTTGAGCGTCCACTGATCTCGGCGCCCAAAAGCCTCGGGGTTCACCGGCTGGGTTTTGCTTGACCCCGGCTTGTTGCGCCACAGCACATCAGCGTCGGTGGCCAACGGCACCGGGTTGACGTCCAAGTAGGCGATCGTACGAGAAACGGCGTCGTCGGGAAGTTGCACACGCTGCTGCGGCGAGACAATGAATCCAGCCCCAAACTCGAGGCCGATAAGGATCCCCGCGGTAAGGAGCGAGCTAGCTGTGAGCTTCACGAAAAGGCCCGGTCCGGGCTTTGTCGCGCTCGGCTGGCGGGATGACAGGCTCACTGGCGATTTCTTCGATGGTTGGCGGAAAGTAAGTTCATTGAGACAGGGTTCAGCCGCTGCGCACATTCGGTTGCGTCGGACACACGTCGATCAGTAGCAGGCTGGAAGCGCAGGCGGAATCCTTCCCGCGTGCGCCAGCGCAAAAAGCTCAAATTGCGCCCTAGAAAAACCGTTCCCCACTCGTTGGCATCAGCGAACCTGAACAACCGCTAAGTGGCGGTCGTACCCCTTGTTGCGAAGCCACATTTCGCGCAATATCAACGAGCGTTCGGCGTCCTTTGTTCCACAACCCTTTCCGTAACCAAGCTCGACACCAACAATGGCTGCGGCCGTCGGCTGGGTGCCGTCGGCTGGGTGCCGTCGGCTGGGTGCCGTCGGCTGGGTGCCGTCGGCGGGGTATTAGCACACTGGCGTGCCTACCACAGCAGTCCACTCCCGTGCGGGTAGCGACTCGCTTTTTGTGATCCAACGAGGTTTTACGATGAAGTTTCTCTCGATTTGCCTGTCTTTATGCTTTTTGTTCCTCGGCACCCCATCAGCCCACGCCGATGCCGAACGATGTCGAGCCAGCATCGACAAAGCAGCCGCAAACTACGTCCATGCAAGCACCAAGGCACTGGCGCGGTGCGAAGACCGCGCTCTCAGCGGCAAGACCATGGTCACCGATTGCCAGGCCGATGCTGCTTCGGCCTTGATCGCGTTGCGAGCCAAACTCGACAGCGCCATCGCCAAAGGCTGTGGGGCAGTGACCGGGTCTGTGGCAACGGAGACGACGAGCCGCTAGCTGCGACAGGCTGGTCGGGCAGTTGCTCAGATATCGAAGCGTCAGGTTGCTCGATGGCAATCAGTGATTGCGGCAATATCACCAACTGCGTCGCGTGCGTGGCGGATGCCGGGGTGGAAAGAGTCCGCTCCGTGGTTTTTGACGACCTGACTGATGCCGACGGCGAAAAGACTTTGCTAAAATGCCAACGGATCTTGGGCAAACAACTCAGCAAGCTTGTCGGCTTTCGTTCCAAAACATTGCTGAAGTGCTGGGAGGCCGTCGCCAACGGAAAAGGAACCGCTCCCTGCCCTGCCCCGGGTGACGGCCGCGCTGCGGAACGCATCACTCGCGTGATGGACAAGGTCGTAAAAAAGGCCTGCAAAATCTGCGGAGGCCCCGACAAGAGCTGCGACCAGACCGTCGGTTCGATTTCTGGCAGTGGAGGCACGGACGACATTACGCCTGTAGCGATCGGTTTCGCGACGCAATGTGTAGACCTATCTTCCCCCGGCACGGCTGGGGATTGCGTGGGCACGATCGATACTTTTTCCGATCTACTTGAGTGCTCGTTGTGTGTCGGTGAGTTCGCCGGCGAATGTATGGCTGCTGCTGCGGTACCTGGACTCGCGACCTACCCACAAGTGTGCAACGGCGGCGAGCCAGAAGCGCCAACCGGCTTAATCTACTCGGAGAACTTTGACGGCTTGGATGGCGCCGTTTGGCCCGCACCATGGACACCGGTGGGCGGCGTTGCGTCTTACGATCTACAAGGTAACCGGGCGCGCTTTCACCCGACCACAACAAACTACTCTCTGGCCCGACTATACGCCCCAGACTCAGAGACAGACGTCGAAGTTCTGCTGACAGTGGAGTTTTCCGACATCGACACGCAGGGCTTGGGGTTTTACGCGCGCTCAAACGGTGGCTACCTCGATCAAACCTCCCCGATGGGACAAGGCTACGCGGTCTTTATTGAGGGATTTTCTACTTCCTCAGGAATCGGCGTCTGGCGCGAAATCAATGGTGTCGAACAATCCATCGTTAGAAACCTCGACCCCTCTTTCAACCTGCAAAACGGGGTGCGGTACCGTGTGCGTTTTCGGGTGTTTCAGGAGGATGCCAGCACAACCCGACTACAGGCGCGCATTTGGGTGGAAGGCCAAACCGAACCGACTCTGTGGCATGCCGACGAGACCGACTCCACACCGGTACTCCAGGGGCTTTCCGGTGGTTTCGCCGTAGACGCGTACAGCTCGATCAATCCCGGAACACCGGGCTCGCCCGTTCCCGCAGATCAATTTTTCGATGACGTTGAGATCTACCGTCTCGCCGATCCTCTGGCATCGATGGGACCGCTGGTTGCCATCGACGAAAGCTTCTCGTTTTTGGAGGGGCCTCGCTGGCAGGAAGATACGGGAGTCCTCTTGTTCACCGACATTGCCGGCAACGCCATTCATCAACTCACGCAACCGTCGACGATCACGACGTTCCGAGCCCCTAGCAACAGCGCCAATGGGTTGGCCAACGCACCGGACGGCGATTTGATTGTGGCCGAACACGGTTCGCGAAGCGTAACGCGCACCGATGCAACCACCGGCACCACGACGATCGCTTCGACCTACCTTGGTATGTCTTTGAACTCCCCCAACGACGTCGCGGTCCGTTCCGATGGTACGATTTACTTTACCGATCCGCCCTACGGCATCGCACCGGAAGATCAGGAGTTGCCATTTAACGGCGTCTTCCGAATCGCGCCTGCGGGAACCTTGATAGCCGAGGTGGAGGGTGGTCTTGCTACTCGCCCCAACGGGGTGCTGTTGTCGTTGGATGAGACAACGCTGTTCGTCTCGGATACGGCGGCCGGTACGCTCACAGCCCACGATGTCGCGGTTGATGGATCATTGTCGGGAAGCCGAGTGATCAGCACCGTCGTACCGATTGCCGACGGCATGTGTATCGATAGTGCAGGGTACCTGTACGTCACAACTTCGACGGGCGTCGTCGTGATGTTCGACGATGGGACAGTTCGTGGAACGCTTCCGGTTCCCCGCCAACCTTCAAACTGCGGGTTTGGCGGACCCGCCGCCGACACGCTCTACATCACCGCGCGGGAAGGACTCTACGCCGCACCAAGTGGAATTCCCGGGGTGTTCTAGCCAAATCATAGAGTGTCGCGACAACTAAGGTTGGTTCTGAACGTGTTGCTCAATTGGACTCGTGGCCGAACTGAGTCCAGAGCTTCAAGATTTGCGCGAGTAGGTCGGGCTGGGGGTGATTTTCGGCTCGCGTCTTCCAGGCTGGCTAGCCCCGGGCCCGTAGCGGCCGCGCCCGCCAGCCCCGCAGCCTCGAAACGGGCGCAACAACCTCACCTATGTCCCGTGTGGCAGTCGCGGCGCAATACTCATAGCATGACGGGTTGCTCACGCTTGGGGCCCCGCTCTAGTCGATGTCCGTTGCGGATATCGTGGCAGGGGGATCCCGATAGCTATTGGGTCAGGAACGCTACGAATGTCGCCATGGATCACTGACCTCGCCGAAATCGGCATTGCCTTACTACTCGTGTTCATCAACGGGTTTTTCGTCGCGGCCGAGTTTGCGCTGGTCAAGGTACGGCCTGGTCGCATTGATGAACTTGTTGCCGTAGGACGCCCCGCCGCTACAACCGCCGCTTGGCTGGCCGCACGAATGGAGATGGCTCTGTCGGCTTGCCAACTCGGAATTACGATGGCGTCGCTTGCTCTGGGTTGGGTTGGTGAGCCAGCCTTCGCCCACTTGCTCGAACCCGCCCTTCAAGCCGCGGGCGTTCAGTCAGCAACAGTTCTTCACACGTTGTCGTTCATCGTGTCCTTTTCGACAATCACTGCATTGCACCTTGTTGTCGGCGAGCAGGCTCCGAAGATTTTCGCGATTCGTCGGCCGGAAAACATGCTGCTTTGGTGCGCCATACCACTGAGGATGTTCTATGCGGCGTCATGGCCTCTGATGGCCGGCCTAAACAAAGTCACCCAACTACTTCTGGCCACCATGGGTATGGACTCTGCCGAAGGCCACGACACGATCCACACCGAAACCGAACTGCAAACTCTCCTTTCAGAGTCGTTCGAGTTCGGTCATCTTTCGCGCTCTGAACACAAGCTAATCAACGCGGTGTTTCGTTTCGACGACATGATTTGTCGACGCGTGATGGTGCCGCGCGCTGAAGTTGATTTTCTTGACATCAACGTTCCGGCAACCGAATCACTGACTCAGACAAGGCGTAGCAAGCACACCCGCTACCCCGTCTGCAACGGATCGTTGGACGAAGTACTCGGGGTCGTGCACGTCAAAGATCTTGTGGGTGTCGAGGTCAATGACGATTTCGATTGGACCGCGATTATGCGTCCGCCCAAGAAAATTCCCGAGAACTTGCCGATTTCACGGGTTCTGCGCCACTTCCAGGCGACTCACCAGTTGATGGCTTTTGTGATCGATGAGTACGGAACAGTTATCGGTTTGGTAACGCTCGAGAACGTACTCGAAGTCATCATCGGCGACGTTGACGATGAGTTTGATATCAACGAGCCCGACGTGGTTCCCGATGGTCCAGGTCGTTTCTTGATTACTGGAGGAAGCCCTGCCGAAGACGCCTGCCGCCTGCTCGGCATTAAGTTGGGCACCACTGACGTTGACACGTTCTCGGGGCTGCTAATGGAGAGAGCTGGAAAGGTATTGTCGCCTGGCGACATCATTGTCCTAGGTAACTGGACCGCTGAAGTGCTCGACGTGCGAGGCGACATCGCGAAGCGCGTTCGCGTGACCAAGAACGCTAACGCCAGCTAGCTCCGCCGATCGGGCTTCCAGCAGGCAATTTGGGGGTTCGCTTACGTGCTGGGGAGCCCGAAGATGTAACGCCTGAAGCAATCAGGTTTTCGGGTGCGGACCTTAGTTCGCTATCCGTAAACGCAATTCAGCCGACACTCAGCCCACACTCAGCCGACAGTCAGTCCGCAGTCGGGACACTGAGTCGGCCCGGTCGCGAACGTCGTAAGACAAGCCGGACAGGTAGTCTCAGCAGCATTCGGGTCGATAACGATCTCGGCTGACCGTTGCGCCGCAAGCAACTGCTCTTCGCTCAAACCCGAACTCCAGTCCTCTGCGACGATTTGGTAAGCCCGTTCTATGTCTTGGCGCGCGACCGCGAGCCTAAATCGAGTTCCTCAACCACGGCCTCCGCCCTCAGGGAGAAGAATCTCAGATTCAACTCCTGCAACGGAAAACCGCTCAGCGATGCGCTGTAAATCGCCAAGCGGACCTTCGGTAAACACGACAGCTTCAATTTCTTCGGCGGACATCGCGCGAGCCTAGACTGTCCCGGCGAGTTTCGCCAAGCGTGCCCTTGAAGAGAATGGCAGCAATTTCGACGTTGCCTGGGCGGATAGACCGTTCAATCGCTTTTGATTCTCGGCGGGCCCCCATGCCAATAGGTGACCTGCAAAGCGACCGGTATCGCTCATTGAACTGCGCGCAGTCGCCGGATTTGCGGTCTAGGACTGTCCGCCACACGCGTGCCGACCTGCGGATCAATGCGGTTGCGTAACGAGAGGAACGACCATGCGTTTGCATGACCTACAAACATGACGGCCGGGAAAAGTAATTTGCATCGGCCGCAACTATACTGCGGATGCCGCCGAAGGTGGCGCCGAAACACCCACCTTCCCTGAGGTTTTCTACCGGGGCGCAACATCACTCGTCGCGCACCAAGACGTCATCGTTGGCCCCAAGTGTTCCGACAAACTCGATTACGAAGGCGAGTTCGGGCTCGGAAGCACGGCTTTCTCGGTGAATTTCGATCAAGACGCATCCAATTTCGAAACGCGCGGCTCGAGGTCAGGAATCACAGACTCGCCAACGACCAAGGTCATGTCCGTTTCAGCCTAGATCGATGGAACGTTGCTTAGTCCGCAACGCGTGCTGTTCAATGTCGTTCGTTTCCAGGCCCACGATATTCCTTTGGAGGATGTTTTCTCGGGCTCGAACAGCAATCCTTTCGACACATACTTCTTTCGCGCTTCGGGAGTCGGTGTTTATGATCCGATCGATCAGTATGAGTACGACTCCCCCGCCGCGTTCTTCGAGGTCACGTCATTCGATTGCAGCGAGGACTCCGAAATTATTATCGAAGTGGACCGACCCCGAGATCCAAGCTAACGCCAAGATCGTGGCGAAGTGGGGCCGTCACCCCTTCGGCGCGGCACGCTTCTTCGCCTTGCTGCGCTGTTTCGCGGCGCGTTGCGCAACCGCCTCCAACTCGGCGAGCGCAGCTTCGGTATGCGGCACCATCTTCTGCACTCCTGGCAACGACTCCAGACAAGCCGTGTAAACAAAGCTGATTCTATCGGCGTAGGTAAAAAGCGTGATGTTCAGCGCTTGGCCCTGCAGCACGAAGGAAATCGGCTGAATGCTCAGCACCTCTGCTCCATTGAGATAGCGAGGTCCGGGCGGTCCAGGAACGTTCGAGATCACCACGTTGAACATGGGACGACGACTACGATTACCAATCCCCGTCATTTGGCCAATCGCAAAAGGCAGGGTTAGAGCAGCCGAATAGGCGGTAATCTGGCTAGAATCCATGCCGCCGACCAGAGTCTTCCCGGCTTTCATTGAACGTCGCACAGTTTCGAAGCGCAGCTCAGGTTCGACTTGGTTAGTACCGAGCGAAGCCAACACCATACCGATCGCATTGCCCCCTGTGTCGTCCCCTTTGGCGCGAAACGAAACCGGTACCTGGGCAACCAGCGGACGCTCCGGAAGAGCATCGCGCTCCAACAGGTAGCTGCGCAATGCACCGCCGCAGACCGCCATCACCACATCGTTAAGTGTTCCACCCAAGGCCTTTCCGATTTTGAGTAACCGCTCGGTTTCAAACTCGACCGTACTGACTCGCCTTTGTGGACCAACCGCAACGTTGAAAATTGTGTCGGGACAATCATAAGGCGCAACCAAACCGTCGAGGTTGCTGCTTCCTGAGCCTCGAACCGTCGCGTAGGCCGCGCCGAGAACACCCGCGGCCGACCGTAAAGGATTGGTGATTTGCTCGACCAGATTGTGAACTTGCGCGCCGCCGAGGGTCTCTTTGCTGGCGGCTTTGTTGCTGTGCCGCGGGTTGGCCCATAAGGGAGCGAAGTTCTCGACGCGGGTTTGCTCTTTTGACGTCCAACGCGAAATCATGCGCGCCCCTGCCACACCGTCGATTAGGGCGTGGTGGATCTTCGAGTAGATCGCGAACGAACGCCCCTCCAACCCCTCGATCACGTGGAACTCCCAAAGCGGCCGATGTTGGTCGAGCGGGATGCTGTGGAGTCGAGAGATCAAGATAGCGAGTTCGCGCTCACCACCGGGGTAAGGCAGCGCCGAGTGGCGCAGATGATAGTCAAGATCGACCTGCGGCGCTGTCTCCCAGGCAGGGGAAATTCCACTTAAAAAACCCTTCTCCAAACGAAGGTTAAAGGGCGCGTCTTTCACCGGGAACTGGCGGAACGATTGCACAAGATCGGCAACAAAAGTTTTTCCGGCCTTCGCGGGCAGCTTCAGGCGAACCAACACGCCAACTTGATTGGGCGTGTTCGCGCTTTCGGTAAGCAGAAAAAACGAATCACCGAGTGACAATGTGTCGCCCATGCAATCTCCATGGCCACTCGGCCAGATAGGGTTCGCGCCCAGCGCTAAAAGTGACGCGAAAAAATCCGCGAATCAGGGATGCTCGTAGACAACCGCCGTAATGTTGTCGAGTCCGCCACCAATTTTCGCACCCGTGATGAGTTCCTTCGTGCAGCCTTGCGGCGTGGCGTGGTCGCGAAGCGCATCGACAATCGCGTCGTCCCTCAGCGCGCTCCACAGCCCATCACAGCATAGCAACACGCGGTCGCCCTTCTGTAGCACGACTTCGGTTGTCGATGGAGCGGAATTTTGGCCCTGGCCGAGAGCCTGCGTCACTTCGTTACGCTGCGGATGTTCCAGCGCTTCGTGCGGCTGAAGCTCGCCGCTATCAACCAACATTTGTACCGTCGAATGATCGCGCGTGAGCTGGGTCAGGACTCCGTCGCGATATAAGTACGCACGTACATCCCCGACGTGCGCAAGGTGCAGGAGATCACTGATCACGAGACCCGCCACTAGGGTTGTGCCCATACCGCGAAACCCCGACTCGAGCATGGAAGCCCGGCACAAACGCCTCTGGGCTAGTTCAAACGCCTCGCCAAGCACGTCGCCATGAAGCGGCCCGGTCTCCGCTTCACGATCGACGACAAGATCGACCAGCGTTTCTACAGCCCAGGTGCTGGCAACTTCGCCCGCCGAATGACCGCCCATGCCATCGGCCACGACTATCAGTCGCCCTTCCAGGCCGACGGCGAAACAATCCTGATTCTGAGAACGAACCCGACCGACGTCGGTGGCGCCCCAACTCGCGCCAACACCACCATTACCAACGTGCATCGTGATCGGGCCCGAGCCAACGGCGCCCTTATCATTGAAGAGTGCACCGCACCGAACCAGCACTGCCGATTGTTCAAAGCCTTCGAGCATTAGGTCGAAAGAGCCGAGCCACGTGAAAGATGTCAAACGCAGGGGTTGCCAGCGCGAGGTGTCGAGAGCGAAGCGTGTCCCAGGAGGCCCGAGATCAGGCGTAGATCACCCTGGGGGCTCCTATCTTGGGCCTACTGCCATCGATTCTCGGGTCTCTTTCGAGGTTCTCTTAGGTTCCCCGGCGTGCTGGACAGTACTCAGTCTGCCCTTTTGGGCTGTCCGCTCCCCTAATCTTCTAGGTGGTTGCACCGGGTTCACACTGTGACGCAAAAATTCACGCCTCCTAGGTGAACCAACTTAGGAGAGCTTCGTCAGGTTCGATTCAAAAATCATTCGTCGCATCACCGCAGCGTTCTTATTTTGAATCCATCAGCGCGCGCAGCCGAACCGTT
>JBLFWR010000098.1:0-12837 GCA_047611725.1 Binatia bacterium
TGCTCTGGAATGTGTTCGAGTCCACGAGTTTCGACCCGCCAATAGTGGTCAAACAGCCAGCTCGTCAACGGCCGCAAGCGGTCGCGAATGGCAGCGTCAGGCGTGGAATCGTCCATGCTCATCGACGCGCAGCTTCGCTCACAAAAACAGCCACATCGTCGATGATCGGAAGATCGCGTGAGGCGCGGAACGTATGGACAATTTCAATTGTGATGCCAACCGCCAAGACCAAGAGAACCGATCCCACGACTAGGAGCATGGTCTGACCGTTGGCGGCAAAGCGCCCCAGGTTCGAAACCATGGCGAACAAAGTGATCAAGGTCATGAAAACCGCAGGCACCCCGGTGACATACCAATTGCGACCGCGGCGAAACAGATAAACGGACGCCACCATCAAGGTCAGGCTGCCAAGCAGCTGGTTGGTCGTCCCAAAAAGTGCCCAAAGCGACAAACCGACCGGTGCCCCATCGACACGGTAGAAGGCGAAGAAACCGATCACCCCCACCGCGAGTCCCGTGGTCAGAAAACGATTCTCGTTTTTCATTCCAAGCGTCTCGCCCATCTCGGAGAGGTTGTAGCGCAACAACCGGGTCGCTGAATCCAACGTGGTCAACGCAAACGAGACGACGACGACCGAGATCAGGGCTTGAGCAAAGCCTAGAGGAATTCCAAGCGCCGCAACGAACCCGGCGCTGCCTTCAATAAAAACGCTGATCGTTTCCTTCAGTGGGCTGGCGGTTGCCCAGCTCGCGTAGTGCGCATGCCAGGCTTCGGGGTCCTGATATCCAGCCGTGCAGGCCAGCACTGCCATCAAACCCAAGAGCGACTCACCAATCATGCCGCCGTACCCGATCATGCGAGCGTCGGTGGCGCGGTCGAGCTGTTTGGCAGTGGTCCCCGAAGACACGAGCCCGTGAAAACCCGAGACCGCACCGCACGCAATGACAACGAAAACGAAGGGGAACAGCGAAGGCGCTCCCTGAGGGTGCATCACTACAGCCGGTGCGACGAACTGAGGACGAAGGACAAAAAATCCGGCGTACATCAGGATCACGCCGACATAGAGCAACAGCGAGTTGATGAAATCACGGGGCTGCAGGAGCAACCACACAGGCAACACCGAAGCCGCAAAACTGTAAGCAAGCAAAACCATGCCCCAGCCATCGCGATTGGCCCACTCGATATTGAAGGCGTCGGTAACCGAGACGATCCCGACGCAAGCCAGCGTAATCGTGAACGCGATGGCAATCGGAATCCCGGGCGCAACGCCTTTTCGAAACACGATCCAGCCGACAACCGTCGCAAGCGCCATCAACAGGAACGAGGGGGCGATTGCCTGCGGATAGGAGTCCGGCTGAAACAGGCCCGAAATGACCGAGACGAACACTCCCATCGCCAAGCCGATGCCGAAGAAGATGACCACATGGAACATGGTCTTAGCCCGAGGGCCGATAATGCCTTCTGCGATCGCGCCGACAGACAAACCGCGAGCGCGAATGGAAAGAACCAGCGCGCTGAAATCGTGAACGCAGCCGATCAGAAGAGCGCCGAGCACGACCCAAATCATCGCTGGCAACCAGCCCCAGATTACGGCAATCGCCGGGCCCAACATCGGAGAGAGGCCGGTGATCGACGCGTAGTGATGGCCGAATAGCACGTAGCGATTCGTCGGTAGATAGTCGACGTCGTCGCGAAAATCGTGGGCCGGGGTCGATGTGTCCAGGTCCAAGCTAAACACCGACTCGGACAACCAACGAGAGTAGAAACGGTAGCCGACCCAGTACAGGGCAAGACAGATTAGGGTCGCCGCAGTCGCCAAGGGTCAGTTCTCCGTGGTGTTTCCGGGCGTCGGCTCCGAGGGTGTCGAATCCCCTCCAGCCCCGCACGCCGTTGCGTTCCCGCCGTCTTCTTCGGTACCCGGCTTTCGTCGCCGCCGTGCGTCGCGACGCTCGCCCCCGTCCGAACGACCCCCACGTCGCCCGTCCCTTCCCGAAGGCGTATCGCGTGGTGGTCGGCGTGGCAATGGTTTGAGCCTGGCTAGAATCGACTCGTCGTGCGCTTCGCATGGAATCGGCTTGCCGAGGAGTTCCTGAATCGGCTCCAAGCCGTAAACGTAGCGCTCACACGCCAACGACAACGCCCTGCCGGAGGCACCGGCTCGAGCGGTTCGTCCAATGCGGTGAACGTAGTCTTCGGGATCCTGTGGCAAGTCGTAGTTGAACACGTGGGTGACCGCGTCGATGTGAAGGCCGCGACTGGCAACGTCGGTGGCCACGAGAATGCGCAGTTGATGTTCTTTGAAGCGATGCAGCAGCTTGATGCGCTTCTTCTGATCCAGATCGCCAACCAACGCGGCGGCATCGTATCCTTCGTTCACCAGGATATCGGCCAATCTTGAAGCACCGCTGCGCGTGTTCACGAAAATCAGCGCACGGTCAGGATTCTCCTTTTCCAGCAACCCGACCAAAAGCGGCAGCTTCTCATGCATACCTACGTGATACAGAACCTGTTCGACCCGCTCTGCTGTGATCTGCCCTTCATCGATCGCAACGCGAGTCGCCTCGTTCATGTACTCGTAGGCCAGTTCAAGAACACGGAAAGACAGGGTCGCGGAGTACAGAAAAGACACACGCTCGGCGGGAGGCGCCATGTTACGCATCATGTAGCGCAGGTCGTCGATAAACCCCATATCGAACATGCGATCGGCTTCGTCAGCGACGAACACTTCTGTGTCCGAAAGCGTGTAAAATCCCTGCTTAAAGTAGTCGATCAGGCGTCCGGGCGTCCCGATCAGGACGTCAACACCGTCGCGCAGCAAATCGCCCTGCTTGCCGTAGTCAACGCCGCCGAACACCGCTTGGATTCGCAAGCCAGTGTACTTGCCGAGCAGCTCCGCTTCGTCGCGGATCTGCATCGCCAACTCACGAGTTGGGGCAATGATTAAAGCGCGGGGACAGGAACCTTCGCCCTGATAGCGACGGGGGTTGCGAAGCAGGAGTGAGTAGATGGCGATGAGAAAAGCTGCGGTCTTGCCGGTGCCCGTTTGGGCTTGGCCGGCAACGTCGCGACCCTGCAAAGCAATGGGCAGACTCTCAGCTTGGATGGGCGTACAGGTCTCGAACCCGGCTTCTTCGATTCCTCGACGAACCTGCTCGGGCAATTCGAACTCAGAAAATTTGATAACGCTCTCCTTCGGACGGGACGGCGACCAAGGCTAACTGCCCCCTGGCCATGCTGCGCTATCAAGTAGCGCTCGTTCAAACACGTCGGGCGGAATGAACCCTGCTCTTCGTGTGAACTCTGCTCCGGTGGTGCCGAAGAATATCGTTATTGGCGCCCCGCGCACTTTAAAACTCTTTTGTGCAAGCTTCGTGTACCGGTCCCCCTCAGTCATGTCGACATAAAGCAGATTGAAGCCCTGGGCGGCGGCGACGACCTGCGGGGAGTTGAAGGTGCGAGCTTTTAACTCTTTGCACGGGGCACACCATTCGGCCCCAAAGGTTAGGACGGTCGGGTTTCCGGAGCTCAACGCACGATCCAGTTCAGCCGTTTCGTAAGGTGCCCACTCCAGTTCCTGGGCAGCGTCTTGGGCAGCGGGTTGGGCCTCCGGTTGGGACGGCGCCGGATGGGATGGCTCGATGCCGGCTTCGGTGTCAGCCCGAGCGCAAGCCGCAGGCGACAAGACTAGGGTTGCCGCCAAGGCCAACCTCGCGGCACGCGCTGAACTGAAGAACTGCATCCGCTAAGCATGCGCGCGTTCCCCGGCTGTTTCCAAGTGGGAACTTCGCAATCTCAGGTAGCCCGGCCGGGCTCGCGCGCGGTTGCGTGCCGTCAATGGGATAGATAGGAACCCCACAGCCCATTTGGCGCCCCCCTTAGGAGACCAACCTGATGACCAACCTGATGACCAACCCTGAAGCCCTTCTCGCCCGACCCGCTAACGTATGTGCCCGTTTGGCCCTAAGCTTTCTTTCCGCGGCCCTATTGATGATTGCAGTCCCGCCGGCTCATGCGGAGATCGGACTCCTCGGCCACGGCCCCCTGGTCGTCGGAGGCTGGATCGAAGAAGAGGACGCCACCGACACCGATCAGGAACTCAACTGGGCAATGGTCGGTTGGGGATGGCGCCTGGAAGGGCCCGATGCGCTTGACCGGTTCTTCGGCAAAGCGAGCATCGATTTCTCTTGGAAGATTGAAGCCCTTGGCGGGGCGATTCTCGGAGACCGTGAAAGCGTTGAGGCCTCGGTCGTTCCGCTGTTCGTATTGGCACCAGCTTCGGCCGAGCGCTGGATTCCCTACGTCGAAGGCGGTGTGGGTTTGGCTTACACCGATTTGCGCGGCTTCGACCTCGGTTCACGCATTCAGTTCAGCGACAACATCGGCTTTGGCATCGCTCACAACACCGACGGTGGGAGCCGCTGTTCTGTGGCCTACCGCTTCCGTCACATTTCGCACGCTGGCCTATGGGCCGAGTCGAACGACGGCCTGAACTCCCACTTCTTGGTCTTTTCGTTCGAGCGGTAAGCAGCGGCGGCGGCGGGCAGCGCCGCTTCAGACAGAAACGACGTCGACAACCTCCAGGCCGTAGCCTGCGAGGTTTGGAAGTCGGAACGGCGAATTCGTTAGCAGGCGAATCTTGCGAACCCCGAGATCACGCAGGATTTGCGCGCCGATCCCGTAGTCTTTGAAGTTGGCAAGACGCGCGTTTGGGTTGGTGGTCACCGGGCCGCCCGGACCATCTTCGGCGAGCATCTCGGCGCCGCGACGATGCCGACGCACATACAAAATTACACCTGCGCCTTCGGCCTCGATTTTAGTCATCGCACTGCGAAGAACCGCGCCGGTATCCCGACCTGTGGACCCGAAAACATCACCCGGAAGGTATTCCGAGTGAGCACGAACCAGCACTGGAACTGCGGGATCGATGTCTCCCTTGACCAGCGCGATGTGCTCTCCTTCTTCGACAGAAGACGTATAAACCCGAGCCTCGAACTCGCCGCCTAGTTTGGTGGGCAGGCGCGCTGTCGCTTGTAGGCTCACTAGCGATTCGTTCTGCAGACGGTACTCAATGAGATCGGCGACAGTCGAAATCTTTAGATCGTGCTCTTGCGCAAACTGGACCAGATCGGGCATGCGCGCCATCGTGCCGTCTTCGTTGAGGATCTCGCAGATGACCCCAACCGGGGCCAGGCCAGCCAGCCGACACAAATCGATCGACCCCTCGGTTTGCCCGGTCCTCACCAATACCCCGCCGTCGCGTCCGCGAAGCGGAAAGATGTGACCAGGTGTGATGAATTCAGAGGAACCGGCTGGCGCGTCGACCAAGTTTCGGATCGTGCACGCACGGTCCGCGGCCGAAACGCCCGAGCCCTGACACTTGCGCGAATCCACGGAAACCGTGAATCCGGTGGCCAACGGCGCCGTATTCTCCGCCACCATCATGCGCAGCCCGAGCTCTTCCATTCGCCCTTCGGTGATCGGCGCGCAAATGAGGCCGCGCGCATATTTGAGCATGAAATTGATCTGCTCGGTGGTGACTTTCTCGCCCGCGACGACGATATCGCCCTCGTTCTCACGATCCTCATCGTCCATGAGGATCACCATGCGTCCGGCACGGATGTCCGCGACTACATCCTCGACAGGAGAAACCGGCGAACTCGCGGTTCGGTCGCGGGAACGATCTTGCTTGGGGGCGTCAGCGAACATCCGCGCGACTATAACGACGCCTGAAACCCTTGCAAAACCATACGCAGGAGCGGCTCCCTAGGTGGCTCCAACACTCGTCTTGCCCCGTCCCGATCACTCTACGGTGACGCTCTTGGCAAGATTTCGGGGCTGGTCGACGTCCGTGCCACGCTCCACGGCGACATGGTAGGCGAATAGCTGCATCGGCACCGTAAGCAATATCGGCAGCAAGAAACTGGGGCTGGAGGGGACCCGAATCAGCGTCTCGGCAACCTGTTCAAGCTCCTTGCTGTCACTATCGGTGATGGCGATGATCCGGCCACCACGCGATTCGACCTCGCGCAGGTTACTCAACGTTTTGTCGAAGACCTCGTCGGCTGGAATCACCACGACCACCGGCATTTCATCATCGATGAGCGCGATCGGTCCGTGTTTCATCTCACCAGCCGGATACCCTTCAGCGTGAATGTAGGAAATTTCCTTGAGCTTCAGGGCGCCCTCTAAGGCGATGGGGTAGTTGATGCCGCGCGCGAGGTAGAGCATGTCGCTAGCGGTGTGATAGGTGCGCGCGGCCGCGGCAATGTCTTCGTCAACGCTCAGACAAGCCTCAACCATTAGCGGCAATTCAACCAACGCTTGCACCGCTTTTGCTTCGGTCTCGGCAGCTAAGCTTCCGGAGCGCCGCCCCAGCCAAAGAGCAAGAAGAGTGAACGCGGTAAGCTGTGTCGTAAACGCTTTCGTGCTGGCAACCGAAATTTCCGGACCGGCGTGCGTGAACAGTGTCCCATCGACCTTTCGCGCGATGCTCGAATCCACAACGTTGCAAATCGCGATCACGGGTGTGCCACGCTCTCGCGCCGCTTCAACCGCGGCCAACGTGTCGGCTGTTTCGCCGGACTGCGACACCACGACCAGAAGGGTGTGTTTGTCGATAACAGGGTCGCGATAACGAAACTCGCTGCCGTAGTCCACTTCGACAGGGAGTCGTGCGAACCGTTCGATCAAATACTTGCCAACCAGGCAGGCGTGCCACGCCGTACCACACGCGACCAGAGTTAGACGTCGGATGTCACCGAGTTGATCGGCGATCGCATCGAGCTCACCCAGAACAACACGACCCTCGTCTTGCGAGATGCGTCCACGCATGGTGTCGATCAGAGCCTGAGGCTGTTCGTGAATTTCTTTGAGCAGGAAGTGCTTGTAGCCGCCCTTTTGGGCTGTCACCGGGTCCCAGGTGATGTGCTTCGGTTCACGCTCCACGCGAGTCCCGTCGAAGGTAAAAATACGCACTTCGTCGGCAGTTAACTCGGCGAGTTCTCCGTCCTCAAGAAAGAGAACATCGCGCGTGTAGTCCAATAGAGCGGGGACATCCGAAGCAATGAAGTTCTCGCCGTCACCCACTCCGAGCACGACGGGAGTAGCGTTCTTCGCCGTGACCAACGTGCCGGGCTCCGCGGCCGACAGCACCACGATCGCGAAGGATCCTTGCAAGAGCCCAATGGTCGATCGTACCGCCTCCACGAGCTTCAACCCTTTGCGCGTCTCACGTTCGATCAACCAACAGATCACCTCGGTATCGGTTTCGGAGGCCATCTCCACGCCTTCGGCGGCGAGCTCTTCGCGAAGATCGACGTAGTTTTCGATGATTCCGTTGTGGATGACCACGATATCGCCAGCGCGATGAGGATGAGCGTTGACCTCGGTCGGGCGACCGTGAGTCGCCCATCGGGTATGGCCGATGCCCTGACTACCTGTGGCTGGCGCGGCCGCTAGCGCCGCTTCCAAGTTGTCGAGTTTGCCTACAGCGCGCCGGATATCGATGACGCCGTTACGAAGAGTCGCCACTCCAGCGGAGTCGTAGCCGCGGTACTCCAACTTGCGCAAGCCCGAAAGAAGCACGCGATCAGCGTCACGAGGCCCAATGTATCCAACAATTCCACACACGGTGTCAGCTTCCCTTCTTTCCGGCGGTGCCCTTGCCGGACTCTTTCTTTTGTCGATCGCGAAAACCGCGTACCCAACCGTCACGATTGCGCTGTGGCTTGTCGTTGAAGCCAAGGGCAAACGCGCCGACTTCTCGGGTGATGGTCGACCCCGCCGCAATGTACGCATCGTTGCCAATACTTACCGGCGCGACCAGCTGAGTATCGCTTCCAATCTGCACGCGATCGCCGATCACTGTGCGATGCTTGTTCGTCCCGTCGTAGTTACAGGTGATCGTTCCGGCACCGATGTTGGCATCGCGGCCAACCGTCGTATCACCAATATAGGTGAGATGGTTGGCCTTCGAGCCGCGCCCAATTTTCGACTTCTTCACTTCTACGAAGTTGCCAATATGCACATCCTCGCCGAGATCAGCCTCGGGCCGCAGGTGGGCATAGGGGCCGATCCGGGCGCCACGGGCGACGCGAGCGCCATCGGCAACACTGCCCCAGCGAAGCAGAACGTCGTCACCAACCGTCGTGTCGCGCAGGAAGATTGAGCCATCCAACGTGCACCCCTTGCCGATGCGGGTGCTTCCCTCCAGGCGTACGTTGGGGCCGATAACGGTATCTCGGCCAATGCGAACGTCAGTCCCAAGGTGGACCGACGAAGGGTCGAGCATGGTCACGCCGGCAGCCAAAGCCCGTGCGATGAGACGATCTTGTAAGATAGCTTCGGCCTGGGCCAAGTCCAGACGTGAGTTGATCCCAAGCGTTTCACTTTCATCGTCAACGATGTGGCAGGCGGCGGCGCCGCGAGACGAAGCGACTTCAAGGAGATCGGTCAGGTAGTACTCGCCCTGAGCGTTGTCGCGACCGAGTTGACCCAGAGCACGGCGAAGGAAAGCGCCGTCGAAGCAATACATGCCACTGTTAACCTCGCAGATCGCGCGCTCGGCGGTCGATGCGTCGGCATGCTCAACGATGCGAAGTCGCCCATCGGCTTCGCGAACGATACGCCCGTAGCCGGTCGGATCATCGACGACCATTGACAGCACGGTTGCCTTAGCCCCATCGCGTCGGTGGCGGCGAACCAAAGAACGCAGAGTCGCCGTCGTCACCAGCGGAACGTCTCCGTTCAACACCAAGACCTCGCCTACAAAACCCGATAGGCGGGGACGTGCCTGAAGGGCAGCATGAGCTGTTCCGAGCCGCTGTGCCTGGAGCACACTGTCGACTCCAACCGGCAGGATGGCTCGCACTTCGTCGGCCTGGTGCCCAACGACGACGATCGACCGATCAGGCTTCAGAGATTTTAGGGTGGAAAGCACGTGGCTAACCATCGGTCGCCCACCGAGCTCGTGTAGCACCTTGGCGCGGTCCGACCGCATGCGCGTGCCCTGCCCAGCCGCCAGCACAATCGCGGCCAACCCACGTTGTGGCGACTGTGGCGACTGTGGTGACTGTTGTGACTGAGTCTTCGTCGTTCGTTTGGTTGGTCGAGCCATCTTTACCGCATCCTGGGTGGGACCTGATCATCCCAATCGCAATCTACTAAACTTCGTAAATACCGCGTCGAAACGTCTCAGCCTTTGTCGTCACAGGGAAGCTCTTCGCAATTCGGACTAATTTTGGCTGGCGCCGGTGCGACGACCCCGGCACGCCTCGCAGCAGCCACAAACGGGCTTTCGCCGGGGCTCCACAAAAGCATTCCACCGGTGTCCTGAGCGATCACAATGCGACCATCGGGGAGTAAGGAGAGTCCCTCGACCATGAATCCGGGGGCCCGCACGACTCCTCGCAGATCACCATTCTTGCCTACCAGGTGAACCTTGCGTGAAAGAGCCGACACAATAAGGAAGCTTTGGCTGGCCGGATCCCAAGTCACGTCAGAAAGCGGCGGTGCGTCGACGGTCCAGGCAGCAACGATTTTTGCGACTTCAAACTTCTTGCTCGAACTTCGAAGCGGCAGCGCAAGCTCAACCAGAACCGGCGGATCGTACTGATTGACGGCGTAGAAGCGGCCACCTTCGGGATGAATCGGGTCGGCAACATAGGTCAGCCCTTCCAGACCATCGCCCCCTCGTTTGAGAAAATTGGGATTGGCCTTGTAGGTCCGATCTACCGAAAAGCGCCGTTTGATCTCTAGCGAAACCGGGGCAACTTCTGAGATAATCTCGTGCCCTTCTCGCAGCACGTACAAATTGCCTGAAACCGGGTCGACCGCGATGCCCTCAAGATCACCGCCCAGATGGACCATGCGCAGGATCTCTCCGTCCAAGCTGAGTTCGGCAAGATCGCCTTCGTCGCCAACCGCGAATAGCGAGCCGCGCAACGGATGAAAGACCACTGCCGATGGCTCGGGGAAATTTTCGAGCTTCCACTCGACAATCTGATCCTTTTCAAACCCGAACGAGAACGTGAAGCCACAGATCAACGCGGCAGGAACCAGCACCAAAAGGGCCCAACGAAGTCTTGGGGCCACCAGAGGGAAGCGTCGGTTTGGGCGGGTCATTCCGAAAAGTGCTCAGCTTCGAGTTGCGGCGGGGAAAGCGATAGCAAAAAGTACGCGCAAGTAGGGATTATATTGCATGCTTTCAGCCCGTTCCAACGCCCCCAGGCCGCGCAGCACCACAGATGCTGGTTCGGCTGGGCTCTTTAACGCGACGATTTCTCCAATGAACTTGATAACGATTCCGTCAATCCTCTCCTCGGCCCTTCGAACGGCCTGCTCGCTGACACTGGTGGCAGTTGGCTGGACTTCGATCGTAGCTGGCGGCGTTTTGGCCGCTGGGTTCGCGACGGCTGGGCAAACGCCCGCGCAAACGCCGATGGTCATCGCCCGAGCGTCGAGCACCGACACAACCGACACAACCGTGGATGGCGAAGCCTGGGGACCGCTACAGCTGGTGGTCTATAAGGGTAAACGCACTCTGCTCGTTTACCGCGAAGGCGTTTTCTACAAGCAGTACCCGATCGTTCTGGGGTTCAAGCCCGATGGCCGCAAACGATTCGCCCACGACGCGCGAACCCCCGAAGGCTACTACCGCATCATCGACAAGCGGCCTCACAATCGCTGGGGCTATTTCATGGCGATCGACTATCCGAACGAACGAGACCGCTTCATCTACAAGGCCGAAGTGCAGCAGGGCCTAGTGCCGGTCGAGAATGGCCGTCCTTTTTCAATCGGTAGCGGGCTTGGGCTTCACGGCACCGACAAACCTGGGAAACAGGCGGCCGGGATCAATTGGACCAAGGGCTGTGTCGCGCTGTCCAACGATGCAATTTCCGAGCTTTACGAGATGGTCGAAGTCGGAACCCCGATCTGGCTTCTGGAATAGCATTGATTTCCCCATCGCTAGCGTGGTGTTAGGTTCGCCAGATGCCGGGCGTGACCCTAATTGCCAGTGACGTAAGAACCGATCGCGAGGCGATCGAACGGTCCTTCGCTGAGGTTCGCGACCAGCATTGCCCGCTTCACATACTCGGTGTTCTCGACATGGCGCGCGCAGCGCGCGTTGCGTCTCGCTTCAGCGATTGCGGGCAAATCGGCTCCCGTCCTTCCGAGGGATTCCTGAAAACCCTGGGAACTCGCCTTGAACAGCTCATCGCCGTGCAAGTCGAAGAGATCTCGGCCGAAGCCGAACGCATCGGACTCAACGCAAGCGGACAAGTCCGTCGTGGTGACTACACGACGGAAACGACCACTGCCCTGCGAGAGATTCAGCCCGATGTCGTAGTTTTGGAGCGACGCCGTCGCGCACTACTGCGATCTGCAACGTCCGATTCTTTCCTCGACGCACTGCAGCAGGAGTTGCGCTTCCGGCTCATCGAAGTTTAGGCGTTCAACGGCGCAAACTCGGACGCTAGGTTCGCAAGAACCAGACGCAGCAGCTCGGGGGCGACCTCGACGAACGCGGTCAAATCGCTGCTTAGGTCTCGGCCCGAATCATCATCAACATTGCCGGCTGGCGCACGCGCAAACTCCGGAAACGCCTCGTCGAGCCTGACTAGGTCGGCACGGCCGAGTTCCTTGTATCCAATCAGATGAGCGGCCGTGCGCTCGTCCTCGGCGACAACTGCGCAGACGCCGGTCAGAAGGTCGGGACTATTTTCAAAATCCGAGCAGGCCTTCACGGGCTCGCCCAGCCCCGCCGCCAATAGCACCGTGATATCTCGGGCTGGCAATCGCCCTGCACCAGCGCCCATGCCCACGGCGTGAACAGCAAAACGCTCGCCCCACCCGTTTCTCTCCACACAATCCCGCAATGCCAGCTCCAGAGCCGCGGCACGCGCAGGGTTTCTGGACCCGGCCACCAGGATCTTCTTCTTTTCGTCAGCCACAATCCCCCCTCATCATCGACCAAAACCAAACTAGGCAATTCAGGAACGTCGATTATTCCGGCATGAGACGCGGGCTGCGAGGCCGAGAAGAGAAATACTCAAATGAGTGCTCCCAGCGTAGACGCAAAAAACCCCCGGCGGACAGTGATGCCGCCGGGGGTTTTGCTTCAACGCGTTGGCGTTTGGACTCAGGCGGACTCGAACAAAGCCGCCATGCCCTGACCGCCACCGATACACATCGTTACGATGCCGTAGCGCTTCTTCTGACGACGCAATTCATAGAGCAGGGTTCCGACCATGCGCGAACCAGTCATGCCGTAGGGGTGACCGATCGAGATCGCGCCACCATTAGGGTTGATCTGCTCGTCGGTGATGCCGAGTTCGCGCGTGCAGTAGAGAAGCTGCGCGGCGAAAGCCTCGTTGAGCTCGACAATGCCGATATCCTCAATCTTGAGACCAGCACGCTTGAGCAGTTTCGGCACCGCGAAAACCGGACCGATTCCCATCTCATCAGGATCGCAGCCCGCAACGGCGAAGCCGCGGAAAACACCCAGTGGCTCGATTCCAAGCTCAGTCGCACGTTCCGATGACATCAACACGGTGGCCGACGCACCATCGGAAAGCTGGCTGGAGTTGCCGGCAGTAACCGATCCTCCTTCAGGCTTGAACACCGGAGCGAGTTTGGCCAGAGCCTCAAGAGTAGACTGCGGACGGTTGCACTCGTCCTTGGCCATTACGGTCTCGGCATCAACCAGATTACCCTCGGCATCCTTGGTCTTGTAGGTGACTTTCATCGGCGCGATTTCGATATCGAAAATGCCGTTCTCTTGGGCCGCGGCAGTACGCAGCTGGCTGCGAAGTGCGAATGCGTCCTGCTCTTCACGGG
>JBLFWR010000099.1:0-12799 GCA_047611725.1 Binatia bacterium
GTGGCCGAGCGTCTGATTCTGAACTTCGCCTTACTGATCTACTTCGCGATTCTGGGCCGCTATGGAACGGTTGCGATCGCGGCTTACACGATCGGCGTGCGAATTCTGGCCTTTTCCTGGATTCCCGGAATCGGATACGGCACGGCGACTGCAACGATGGTGGGGCATGCGCTTGGAGCTGAAGACCCTGAACGAGCCGAACAGGTCGGTTGGCAGGGAGCGCGAATCGCATTGATCACTGCGGTGATCCTGGGTGGAGCCTTCGCGCTCGTCTACGAGCCGCTAGGCCATTTGTTCACGCACGACGCACAGATCGTCGAAACGCTTGGGCCTTTCATGTTGATCCTGGCGCTTACGCAGCCGCTGCTGCAGGTACATTTCACGTTGAGTGGCGCGCATCGCGGAGCTGGTGATACGTGGACACCGCTGGTCGCTGCTACCGTCGGTAACTGGGTCTTCCGTGTTCCGCTGGCATGCGCAGCTTCTCTTTGGCTGGAGACGTCGTTGGTGTGGGTGTGGGCGGCGCTGATCGTCGATCACCTGGCAAGGGTGATTTGGTTGGGGTTGGCGTTTCGGCGTGGTGCTTGGAAGACGCGCATGCCCGCGTCCGCGTCGTCTTGAGCTTTGCGGCGCGATCCGGGGGGCCGACTCAGCGTCGGGATATCGCGCTTAACGCTTGGGCCAGATCACGACGTGCTTTTGTCGAAAGGTCGTAGCTGTGGATGTGCTCATCGATGAGGTCGACGGCGCGGGCGGTCGATATCGGTGCTTCCAGTTGCACCAGTAGTCGAGACAGACGCTCACCGATGGCCAGTAGGGCAGGCCGCAACGCGGTCTCCAAGTCGTATGTTGGCTGGCTCGAATGGCTCGAAAGCTCGGCGGTCTCGGTTTGAATTTCCTTGGCGGCCTCGATGAGCGCCGCGAATAGCGCGCGTACCGATTCGTGGTTCGGCATCGGTCTTTGGTTGATTGTGGCCGCGCGTTGCGTTGCGTTGACCGCGGCGTCCAACACAATGGTTTCACGCGCCGGGTCCTCGATTGCACGGCCGTTCGCCGCTTTGAATCGTGCGACGTGGGGCATCAAAGACAAGCGCTCGTCGATTGCGGCCAGTAACGCAAACTCGACTCTGGCCGGTTGGTTTTTGGTGTTCGTGCCGAACCAATGCTTTCGAAGTAAACCTAGCGTTCCGTCGGCCTCTGCCGAAAGGAGAAACGCATCCAACTTCGCTGCTAAACCGTGCGCATCTTGGCGCATCAGATACGCCTTGCGGTCATTGGTCAGCGGTTCAATACGTCGGTAGCGGTGCTTTGGATCCCACCGTTGAGCTTCCACCGAGTCGGTTACAACGCCGTCAAACGAACGATCTAGGAATGCCATGTGGACGGCGCTGTTGTCGGGAAGCGCATGAATCTCGGCCTGGTCGAACGTGCGTCGCGCGACCCGTTCCAAGTGCCCTCCAGCGTTGACGACCAGGCGCACGTTGGGCTTGTTCAGGGCGGTGCGGTTGATCGGTCCGTTTGATGGCTCAACCAGCACCAGGGCACTGGTTTCCAGGACTGGTACCGAATAGCGGCCGGCGATACTTCGTTCGGGACGAACAGTGATGCCACCCATAGCGACGTCGAAGCGGTCAGCGGCAAGGTCGTCCAGCAACGAAGGCCAAGCGAAGCGGATGATTTCAAGTCGAAGATTTTGAGCGGCAGCGAAAGCACGCGCAACGTCGAGGTCGAACCCTTCATATGCCGCGCTCTTAGTCCGGGCAGCGGATGGGACGTCAAGCGCCTGCGAAAAAGGCGGGTAGTCGCCGCTGGTTCCAACGCGAAGAACTTCGCCGTCGGCTGCACTTCGGGCTGTGCCGCTCATCAATGCGGTGACCAGCGCTAAAGCGACGCCAGCTACGACCAACTTGCAACCACGGACGACCGCGTTTCGGAATCGCCGTCGCCCGTTGCTCGCTAGGACACTCGGGTTCACTTCACGCCGATGATGTAACAGACCCACGCAGGGTCGGCTTCAGCCGATTCACGGCGACGGTATACGCCGTTGCCTTCGCCCGTTTTCAGGTCGGTCGATTCCCAATACACCCAGCTGTCACGGTATCCCGCTTCTGCCAGCAGCTCTCGAATTTCGGGAATTGACCACAAGCGCCAGTCGTACCGGAACGCTCGATCTATTCTGGTTCCATCGGGAAATTCGAAATGGATGAAATAGGTACAACGGTGTGTGATGGGGTCAAAGTTGTGGTTGTTCCAAATGTAGGTGAACCCTTTGAACTCAGTCTCTTCTTCCTCTTCGTCTTCGTAGGTTTCCGAGCCACCCATGCAATCCAAGAACAACAAACCTTCACGCTTTAGGTGTCCGCGCGCGGCCTTGAAGTAGTCGAGCAGTTCCTCGCGGGTGTAAAAATAGCCCGTCGCGAAGTTTTGGGCCGAGACGATGTCGGCCCGCGGCCCGCCGACTTCGCGCACATCGCCCTCTATGAGCTTCATCCGTTTGGCACGATCAGCAGGAAGCTTCGCTCGAAGGTGCTTCTCTCCCCACGCCAGCGGTTCGGGGTCGAAGTCCACACCGATCGCGCGGCGATCGCCCGAGCGGACCCATGCCGCGCAAACCGCTGCGGTGCCGCAGAAGTCCTCGCGCATTAGCACGGGTTTACGACCGTATGCTTTTGAGAAGACGCGATTGAAGAAGTCGATTTCGTAGTCAGGCGACTGGACCGACTTTAGATAGAGTGCGTACTTGTCGGCTGTCTTGGCCGTAAGGGCTTTGGACTTGTTCTTCTTTTTACCTGGCATTCGCGCAATCTAGCGAGAGCGGCGTGTAAGAAAAGCGGATGGAGGTGCCTGTGCAGTCGTTCGTCGCGCCTGGACACCGCCGCCCCCTTTTTTACGATCACGGGCGGTGTTCAGACGCGATGAAACGCATCTAGAAGGCTAGAAGCCGGAGCACTTGATCTTGATGTCGGGCTTCACCGAACAGCCGAAGCTTGGCAGCTCCCCGCAGTCGCCCGAGACACTGTCTCCGATCTGGATTCGCAGGCCCAGCGACTGTTTGTTGGTGAGGTCTGCCAGCTCGAAATCGGCGGTTTTCAACTTAACGAGTACAAGTCCCTTCGAGAGCTTGTAATTGACCTGGAGCTTCGAAACGCCGCCGATTGACGCCTGGCCACCGGCATCGCCCAGGTAACGGAAGCTGGTTCCACGGGAGCCCAAGGCGCTCCAGCCGCTTCCGCCTGGAATGTCTGATGTCCACACGGGGCTGCCGAGGTTCGTGATCTCGATCGCTGTTCCCTCGGCTGACGGGGCACTGATCCAGCCATCGGTAGGTACGAACGCCTTCACAACGAGCTTGTCGTTGGCCGGGCCGGGCTTGAATTTGGCCTTAAACTTGGTTTTTCTGAGGGACATTGGTGTCAGCGAAGCCTGGCAAGAACCGCCACCGCATTGCCCGAATGCGGTGCAAATATCGCCGTCATCGCAAAAGGCGTTATTGTCGGGATGCTCGCATCCGCCGAAGCCGTCGCACACGTCATCCGTGCAAACATTCCCGTCGCCAGCACAGAAGCCACCGGCGTTTTCAAACTTGCAATCAAACCGGCAGCAGTCGCCGCCGACGTTGTTGCCGTCGTCGCACTCTTCTCCGATCGCTAGAATTCCGTTGCCGCAACCCACAGGGATTGCGGGTAGGATGCAGCTCGCGGCATTGATGTCGATTTCCATCGCGTTCTGAGAGCAGGTGGAGAAACTGTCGTTCATCCCGCCGCCGATCGATGGCCACATGATGAAGCCTGAACCGATGCCGCCGCATCCAGCAGCGCTATCTCCGTCGTGCCTGGCGCCGAAGTTGTGTCCGATCTCGTGGGAGATAAGCAGGGTCATCGTGGAGTTATTCGGGGTGTAATCCTCGGAGAGACCCGTGCCGAAGTTGTCGTCGCACAACGTTCCAACCCACGCGATTCCAATCATTGAGCCGGCCAAGTTTTTGCCAGTGAGCAGGTGGGCAAGGCCGGTGTCCCCGACCGGGCTTCCAGGAAGACCGCGGTAGGTACTGAACTCCTTCAACAAATCGCCGGAACCGTTCCCATTGCTGAACGGATCATTCGAGGTTTCAAAAATCACGACCTGGGTGACAGCCATCGTTACGTTGACCTCGGCTGTGTAGATCGCATCGACCATATTCATGAGGGTCAAGATGTGGCCTGCCGTACCTGCCCCGTGCTTCTGGAACAGTTCGAAGTCGCCGACCATCCCGATCTCGAGCAATCCCATCGCTCCAACAAGCCCTGGCACGGCGCCATTGTTGGAGCGCCGATGCTGAGAACTCGAAAGGTCAAAATCGTCGCCTTCAACCCCGCAACCCATTGCCACGGGATTGGTCTCGGAACCGGCGTAAACCAGTGTTGTTCCGGACGGAGCCGGGCGATAGCGCGAGACCGGCTCGAGAAAGATCATCTCGCCGTCAACCAGGATCACGCCGTCGATTCCGTCGTCGTTGATCGTGACGCGGACAATGGCGCTCGGGTCGTCGGCCAACGAGCCTGCATAAAGGGCAACCCGGGGAGTCTCGCGGATGATCCCCGAATCCGTGACGCGCACGATTTCCGCACCGTTGGCCAGCAGGTTGGCGGGCACCAACTGGAGGCGGAAGTTGCGGCCGCGCGCATCGAAGCTGATTTCGATGTCGCCCGAACTGCGTCGGGAAGTGCCGGACGAGCCGGGGCCGATCTGCGGCTGGACCTCATCGTAACTATCGATGAAGTCCGGAAGTCCTTGATTTGCAAGGGATGTTTGTGGGCAAATAGATGCAACAACAAGCGCCGCGACGACGCTGCTAAGCAGAAGTGACAATTTCATAATCATGGATATCCGAAAGGTTCCGGACTCCGAACAGCGATTACTTTAGAGGCTAGAATCGAATTGCGAAACCACCAAAGTTGTTCTTGTGGGGATAAGGAGGGCGCGAGGTGGCGCATTGAAATTGCGTTCAATAGAACTGCCGAGCTAGGGCGGGTGGAACGACGCCGGGAATGCACTGAAGAGTCACCGTGGAAGATCCATTTGACGAGCCGCCGGCGCCAGTTTCGATACCGATCGACGGCTGCCTGGATTTACACACCTTCCCGCCGTCCGAGGTCCGTGAGGTGGTTGAGGCTTATCTCGAAGCGTGTCGAGAGGTGGGGATTCTTCAGGTGCGTATCGTCCACGGCAAGGGGACAGGCGCATTGCGGCGTGGCGTGCATGCGTTGCTCGGTCGCATACCATGGATTGTTGAGTTTCACGCGGCCGGGTCTGATCGTGGCGCTTGGGGCGCCACGGTCGTTACGTTAGAGGGTTTGCAAGATGAAGTTTCCGAGTCTTAGCGGTTTGTCGGAAAGCGCGCTGTCGCTGATGCCTGCTGTGGTCACCCGCGCGCCCGTGCCCGACGACCTGGATGCGGTCACCACGATCCGCGGTGATGCCGAGGTCGATCCAAGATCTGTTGGGGTTACTGCGGCGGCAATTGAGGAAATCTGGGCGGCCGTCTTGGACCTCTACAACACCGGCATGCATCCGGCGATTCAGATTTGTCTGCGGCGACGCGGCCAGATCATCATGGATCGCTCGATCGGGTATTCGCACGGTGGCGGGCCCGTACACAGCGAGAATGAACGCAAGGTGTTGGCGACACCCGACACGCCCTTCAATGTGTTCTCGGCTTCCAAGCCGATGGCCGCAATGGCTATCCACCTACTCGACGAGCGTCATCTTGTTCACCTCGACGATCCGGTTTGCGAGTACATTCCGGAGTTCGCGGCGAAGGGAAAACAGTGGGTGACGATTCGTCACGTGCTCACGCATCGAGCCGGTATCCCAACACCGCCCGAGGAAGCGCTGAACCTTGAGCTGATCGAAGACCATTCCAATCGTGAAGCCGTGCGTCTGCTTTGTGAAGCGGAGCCGACGCAGCGTTCCGGTGGGCGCCTGGCCTACCATGCCATCACTGGTGGCTTCATTCTCGGAGAGATCGTTCGTCGTGTCACCGGCCGTCCCATTCGGCGTTTCGTCGAAGAGGAAATTTGTCGTCCGATGGGGTGGCGGTGGATGAATTTCGGCGTTTCGCGTCGCGATGAACCAAAGATCGCAACCAATTACTTCACAGGGCTTCCGCTGGTGCCGCCGTTGGACAGTATCGTCAAAGGAATTCTTGGACTGGATTTCGCTGAGGTCATCGAAGCCTCAAACGACGCACGTTTCAATATGGCTGTTCTCCCAGCGGCCAATATGATGGCGACGGCTGCGGAGATTTCCGAGTTCTACGAGCTCTTGCGCTGTGGTGGAAAACTTCGTGGCGTTCAGATCTTCGAACCGCGAACGGTCTGGCGCGCGACGTCCGAACAGTCCTACATGGAGTTCGATTTCACGCTCGGCGTACCTCTTCGCTACAGTATGGGGTTCATGCTCGGTGGCGATTGGTTGAGTCTGTACGGGGCGGACACGCGCCACGCGTTCGGGCATTTGGGTTTCACGAACGTGGTGAGTTGGGCCGATCCGGTACGTGAGCTGTCGGCGGCAGTTTTGAACAATGGCAAGCCGGTCCTCTTCCCCGAGATGTCGCTAGCGGTGGCGCTGACGCGGACGATTTCTCGGGTAATCCCGAAAGAGCCGATGGCTTTGGCCAGGGCCGGACTGAACCCCGCCGCAGCTAAGGTTGCGGCGACGCAGCGCAAGGCGCGTCGGCCGCGTCGTTTCGGGGGGCGCGAACGCGGTCCCGTCGATGCGCCGAGCACGGCGTTGAAAAGCTCAGGCACGCGCGAAGCGAAAACTGGCAAGGCAGCGAAGGCCCCAGCGAAGAAAGTCGGGTTGAAGAAGAAGTCGCCTGCAAAGAAAGCGCCCGCGAAGAAAGCGCCTGTAAAGAAGGCGTCTTCTAAGAAGGCTTCGCGCAGTAAGGCCGAGACTCAAAAGCGATAGGACCTGCGGCAGACGGCGGGTGGGCTATTGAACTCGAAAGGTTAGTAGAACTCGGCGAGCTTTGCACGGTGCCACGCGCCGTCTCCGTACAACATTTGGCTGTGTTTTTGGCGCTTAAACCAGATGTGGACGTCGCATTCCCAAGTGAAGCCAATCCCGCCGTGAAGTTGCACCGATCGGCTTGCGCAAAACGCCGCCATATCTGACGCCGCAGCTTTGGCCATGTGGGCCAGGCGAGCAGCGTTGGTCGGGTCTTTGTCTTGGGCGCATGCTGCGGCGTAGACCAGCGAACGCGCTCGATCAATATCGATCATCATGTTGACGATCGGATGCTTAACCGCTTGGAAGAACCCGATCTCGTGGCCGAACTGCTTGCGCACGCGAGCGTACTCGGCGGTGGTTTGCAGCTGCCACTCCGCAGCCCCAACCATGTCTGCGGCAAGTACGGTGAGGATGGCAGGAGTCGCCGCGGCTAGTACGCGTGCGCCCGTGTCGGCGGTGGCGACACGCGCGCCAGCTTCGGTTTCTACACTGTCGAAACGCACGACGGCCTGATCTCTTGTCAGGTCGGTGATGCGGTCTGGGACGATAGTCAGGCCCGGTGCATCTGCCGCCACTATGAATAGGCCGATGCCGTCACCTTCGTTGGCTGCCACGACAAAGAACGCGACTTTACGAGCGTCTTGTACGAAATAGGCACTGCCCGACAGCTTGATAGATCCGTTGTGTTCCGTGGCGCAGACATCGACTCCGTCGCAGTCCCAGTCGCCAGTGACACCGCTTGTGGCCAATGCGGCGGCGGTGCCCGAGGCAATCCGTTCCAACGCGCGAGTTCCTGCGCTGCATCCACAGTTGAGCGCCGCACGCAGAACCGCAGTTGCAGCTAGCGTTGATTGCAGGGGCGAGGGTAGGGCGGCTCGACCGGCCTCTTCGGCAAGTGTCGCCACCGCGATCCATGGCAGCTCCGCGCCACCCGCGGTTTCTGGCACGGCCAACGCGGTCCAGCCCAACTCGACGCAACGAGCCCAGTGCCCTTCGTCCCATGCTACGGGTTGTACGTCGCTTTCGTAGGCATCTACGTGGTTTCCCGCGACCAACGCACGCAATCGGTCCACAGGTAGTGTGTCTTTGAGGAACTTCGCCGCTGCGTCGCGAACCATCTGTTCTTCTGACCCGAATCCAAAGTTGGCAGGTTGTGACATCGCCGCTCTCCTCTACTTGGACTTGGCCATGCCGAGCACGCGTTCGCCGAGTATGTTGCGTTGAATCTCGTTGGAGCCAGCTGCGATTGTGAAGCCGAAAGAGTCCATAAACGCATGGGGCCAATGCCCGTCGCCGGAGGTCGGATCATCTCCGAGAAACAAAGAAGCGCTAGCGCCAACGATCTGCATGCCGACATCGGCAATGTCCTGCATGAGCTCACTGGTAAGGACTTTGGCCTGTAGCGGCAGGCGCATTGGCGTATCGGTTAGCGCATGGCTGCGCGCGCGCCGCATGGTTTGCTTGTATCCCTCGGCACGCGTTGCCAAGGCCATAATACGGTCGCGAAGAATCACATCTTCCCACGCCGTGCCCGCGCCGCGGCGGGTCTTCTTGGCCAGTTCGACGAGCTCGTTGATCTGGGACTCAAGCGAGACTCCGCCTCCTGCCCCTGCACCCTCGGCGGCCCCACGCTCGTAGGTCAACGTGGTCATCGCGACCGCCCAACCTTTGCCTACGTCGTCAAGACGCATGGTGTCGGGAATGACCAGGTTCTCCATCAGGACTTCGTTGAATCCGGTCTCTCCGGTCATCTTGATCAGTGGCCGTACGGTCACGCCTTCGGTGTTGGCCACTGGAACAACAAAATACGTCAGGCCGTTGTACTTGTGATCAGTTGAATGGCGCGCGAGCAGAATCATCCACGAGGCGAAGTGGGCGAGGCTGGTCCAAACTTTGTGACCATTGATGATCCAATTGTCGCCGTCACGAACAGCCGATGTTTGCGCACCGGCCAAGTCGCTTCCCGCGCCTGGTTCCGAAAATCCCTGACACCAGATTTCCTCGGCCGACAGCAACTTGGGAAGCAGCAACCGTTTCTGATCTTCGGTGCCGTGATTGAGAATCGTGGGTGCCGCCATCGACAGGCCGATGACGTTGATCATGTAGGGGACTTGAGCATGTCCCATCTCTTTGGTTGCGATCGACTGAAAACCGCTATGTCCGTGCCCACCGTACTCGGTGGGGTAGTCGCTGCCGACTAACCCCGCCGCGTGGCACTTCCCCTGCCAAGCGCGAAAGTAGTCGCACTGTTCTTGGGTCATGACCTCGATCGGCGACAGTGGCAGTCGAAAGCTTGGCGCGCCAGGCCGGTTCTCGTCGAGCCAGCGGCGGCAATACTGCCGAAACTCGGCCTGCTCGACGGTATCTTGTCGGTCACTCATGCCAGTGGTTACTCCCCCGCGAGGTTTGCGGAAATGGCCGCCGCAAAGGCGCCTGATTTGGTTCTTGTTTAGATGTTCAAGGTGCGGCCGGCCACCGCCAGAGCTGCTTCCTTGATCGTTTCGGCCAGAGTTGGGTGAGCGTGAGTCGAGCGCGCGATGTCTTCGGCGCTGGCCCCAAACTCCATGGCAACTGCTGCTTCTGCGATCAATTCCGATGCTCCCGTGCCGACGATGTGAACACCGAGTATGGCGTCGGTAGTGGCATCGGCCACCATCTGCACCAACCCATCGGTCGCAGCCATGCAACGGGCCCGCGCGTTTGCCTGGAAGGGGAAGCTTCCAACTTTAACTTTGTGTCCGGCCTCTTCCGCCGCGGCTTGGGTCATGCCGACCGAAGCGAGTTCGGGCCAAGTGTAAACGACACTCGGAATCGCGGCGTAGTTTACGTGTCCGGCTTGTCCAGCCAGAATTTCGCAGCATGCAACGGCTTCGTCCTCAGCCTTGTGGGCGAGCATCGGGCCTTTGATAACATCACCGACCGCGTAGATGCCCTCGATGTTGGTCGAGTAGTTTTCATCAACGTTGATACGGCCACGCTCGTCGGTTTCTATCCCAATTGCTTCCAGGCCGAGGCCGTCGGTGTTGGCACGGCGCCCTACAGCAACCAGTACCACATCAACCTTCAGCTCTTCCTTCGATCCCTTTTTACGGTTCTCTACGGTTACCGCGATACCATCGGCGTTCACCGTTGCGTGGCCAGCAACCGAACCGAGTTTGAACTTCATGCCCTGTTTGGTTAGCGATCGTTCCAAGGTCTTCGCGATCTTTTTGTCGGCGCCAGGAACGATTTGCTCCATGAATTCAACGATCGTGACATCACTGCCCAGGCGGCTCCATACCGAACCCATTTCAAGACCGATGGCGCCGCCGCCGACAACCAGCATGCGCGCAGGCACTACCGACAAGGACAAAGCTTCGGTCGATGAAATGATGTGCTTGCCGTCGAAAGGCAGCGAGGGAAGCTCGATTACGCTGGAGCCGGTGCACACAAGAATCGCTGCGGCGGCGATTTCGCGATCGCCGTCTTCGCCAGCCACGATCACTGTTGAAGCGTTGGCGATACGCGCAAGGCCTTGCACCACTTCGACCTTGTGCTTCTTCATCAGGCCCGCAATGCCTTTGGTCAGGCCGTCAACAATGTCGGTCTTGCGCCCGAGCATGCGCTGCAGGTCCAAGCCGAGGCCCTCTACTGACACCCCGTGCTGTTCGAAGCTGTGGGAAGCTTCGAAGTACAGCTCTGAGGATTCCAACAGTGCTTTGCTTGGAATGCAGCCGATGTTTAGGCAGGTGCCGCCAAGGGTCGGCCCCTTTTCGATCAGGCACACCTGCATACCGAGCTGGGAGGCGCGCACGGCGGCTGTATAGCCAGCCGGGCCCGCGCCTATGATGACGAGGTCGAACTGCTTATCGGACATCGCTGGTAGTCTTCCGTTGTTCTAGACGTCGAGCAGCATGCGGCTCGGGTCTTCCAGTCGTTCCTTGACGCGAACCAGGAACGTGACGGCTTCTCGGCCGTCGATGAGTCGGTGATCATAAGACAGTGCGACGTACATCATCGGCCGTACGACAATCTCGTCGTTGGGACCGACAATCGGGCGTTTTTCAATCTTATGCATGCCGAGAATTCCGCTTTGCGGCGGATTTAGGATCGGGGTCGAAAGCAGCGAACCAAACACACCGCCGTTGGAGATGGTGAAGGTCCCGCCGGAAAGATCCGATAGGTCGAGCTTGTTTTCACGGGCCTTGCCGGCCAGTCGTGCGATCTCGGCCTCCAGCTCCATGAAGTTCATCTGGTCGGCGTCGCGTACCACGGGAACAACCAAGCCCCGATCTGTCGAGGCCGCGATGCCAAGATGAACACCGTCGCTGTAAACGATTTCGTCGCCGTCGAGGCGGGCGTTAACGCTGCGCACTTCCGCGAGGGCAAGCACGCAGGCTCTGGCAAACGACGACATGAATCCCAAAGAGACGCCATGCTTTTCCTTGAACGCTTCCTTGTAGCGCGAACGCATGGCCATCACGACGCTCATGTCAACTTCGTTGAACGTGGTCAGGATTGCTGCCGTATGTTGCGCTTGTACGAGTCGGTCGGCGATCGTGCGCCGCATGCGTGTCATTTTGACTCGCTCTTCACCTTCGCCGCTGTCGGTCCGGCGCGCTGACGGTGCGGCAGGTGATGTGCGAGGCGCGGCAGGTGCGGAAGGCGCGGGCGCTTGCGGCGACGGCGTGGCAGCGGGTGCTGGCTGACTTGCGACGACAGGCTCTTCGGCAACGTTGCTTGCTTCGAGATGCGAAAGAACATCGCCCTTGGTGATGCGCCCGCCCGGCCCTGTGGCTGCGACATCGGCGGCATCGAGCTCGTTTTCTTCGATCAGGCGACGAACTGCGGGGCTTAAGGTTCGCTGCGGCCCTGGCTTGCGTGCGGCTGCAGCCGGCTTGGCGGCGGCTTCGGTTGGCTTTGCTGCAGCAGGTGATGGCTTGGCCACGGGTGGCGCCACCGGGGGCGCGGCGGGCACAGGCTCAGACGCAACCGGCTTCGCGGCTGCGACGACCGGTTTGGGCGCTTTGCGCGCAGCGGTTTCGTCGATCCGGCCGAGTACGTCGCCAACTTCGGCGGTCTCACCGTCACGCTTAACGATCTGCAGGACCCCAGCTATGGGCGAGGGGATCTCGATCGTGGTTTTGTCCGTTTCGAATTCAAGGAGGGTCTCGTCTACCTCCACCGTGTCGCCGTCGGCCTTGAGCCAACTGGTGATCTCTCCCTCGGAAACCGACTCTCCGAGCTGTGGGACGACAACATCAACTGACATGGCTCTTCCTCAAGTTTGCTACTTTGGTTTCGCGTAAGGCCCCGTCGAGCAGGGAGCGCAACTCGGCCATATGTTTTCGATAAGAGCCGACGGCCGGCGATGCAGCTGAGTCGCGTCCGACGTAAGTGAGCTCGCGACCGTCATCGAAGATCATGAAATTTCGATCCGAAATGAATCGCCAGGGGCCCATGTTCTTGGGCTCTTCCTGAACCCAAAAGACCTCGGCTGTTGACGGATAGGTCGCAAGAATTTCGTGCAGTTCCTTAAGAGGGAACGGGTAGAGCTGTTCCAGCCTCACGATCGCGACGTCGTCGATTTCGCGTTCGGAACGAGCGGAGAACAAATCGTAGTAGACCTTGCCACTGCAAAGCAGCACGCGCCGGACCTTAGAGCGATCAATGGGTGAGGGGTCGTCCAACGCCGGACGAAACACCTGCTCGGTGAACTCATCGATGGTCGAGACACACAGCTTGTTTCGCAGCATGCTCTTGGGACTCATGATGATCAGAGGCTTTCGGAAATTGCGGTGCACCTGGCGGCGCAAAACATGAAACAGCT
>JBLFWR010000100.1:0-12643 GCA_047611725.1 Binatia bacterium
CCCCAATGAAGACCCCAATGAAGACCCCAATGAAGACCCAGAGGGAACAAGTGCTTCGACCCCAGGGTTGGGAGCGGATGGCCCCTCACGTTTCGGCTGGATTCGGCTCGCGCCTTGTTCTTCCGCCTCACCGCGTGGTTGGTGCGAAACGCCAGGTTCATGGAACCAAGGTTGTCCGTGTCCACGCCGTCAAAGGGGATACCACCCTTGAGGATTGCGACGGATTGATTGTGGAAGCTGTGGGCCAGCCGGTGGCTGTACGCACGGCAGACTGTGTGCCGGTGCTTCTCGCCTCACGCTCACAAAAGTGGGCGGCCGCGGTGCATGCTGGATGGCGCGGTACGGTGGCTGGAATCGTTTCTGAGGCGGTTCGTGCGGCGGCAGCCGACGGCGTGCCCGCTACAGATCTCGTCGCCGCGCTCGGGCCTAGTATTGGTCCGTGTTGTTATGAAGTTGGAGACGAGGTCGTCCACGCATTTGAAACGGCGTCCCTTCCCGCTTGTTCGCGGCATGATGGCCAACGCTCACACATCGACCTACGGCTGGCCAACCGGCTGCTGCTCGCAGAGGCCGGTGTGGCGACCTCTGCGATCCAATCGTGTGGTCCCTGCACTCGATGCGATTCCGATCACTACTATTCTTTTCGCGCTGATCCGGCCGATTCGGGCCGGCAATGGAGCTGGGTTGAGCTGCTGGAGAACGGCAATCCCGACTTGGCCGACTTGGCCTAGGGCGCACCGAGCTCTGCATAGGGGTCGGTCAGCACTTGTGTGACCACACCGGCCATCATTGAGCCCTGGTAGCCGTCGATCAGTCGGTGATCAAAGGTACACCCAATCGTCATCATCGGCGCGACGATCACCACTCCGTTTTCTGCCAAAGGTCGATCGTGGACTCCGGCGACCAAAAGGACGATCGGCACGCGCGAAACCGGCACGAGCGGCGCTAGGGCGTGCCCAACGCGAAAACCGCCAACGTTGGAGACCATGGCAGACCCAAACTGGTCGAAGGCGATTCCGAAACGACTCAGGTCTAGCCGGCGATCATAGGTCAGCCACTCCACTGCACGTAGCATCGGGCGCAACAGGCGATCAGGGACTCGGCCGAGCGAAGCTTTGGTGCGTTCGCTGCCGAGATCCTTGTGGGCGCGCACGCGCTCGATGCGTTCGGCCAGTTCGCGTGCGATCTCGATGACCGACTTAGTATCCGCGGCTTCGACCTTTGCTCCCGACAGGTCGGCTCCCTGGTCCGTTGCGATTTGGCAGTAAATGTCGATGCCATTGCGCATCCAGATTCGCCCCGAAGAAATGATGGCATTGGCGTCTGGCTGCGCGGCCAATGCTTGAGCGATCGCCTTGACGACGAGATGGGTGACCGTGATGCGGATCCCGCTGGTGGCTTCCGCTTCTTCAATCCAGGCCAGCGCCTGTCGCATGTCGATATCGATGTTGGCGTAAACGGTGGGATCGGCCGGGCGTCCCCAAACATGGACTGCCAGTCGGCGCCACGACGACATCCGTTGTGCACGGTGGAATTTGGGTGTCATAGCCTGCCCTGATCCTGGTTTGGGGTATTGCCGTTCTTCATTGACAAGCCTGCGGTGCGACAGTCCAATTTAGCCGTCGATTACGGAGGTGTCGCTTCCATGCGCGCGAAGTTGGTCTACGATAGTTTTTCGGCGCGGCGAGGCAAGACGCGTCGGGGAGACGAGCTATGGTCCGGAGACAACCCCAAATTCGACGCAGCGCTTCAGCGAGGCTGACACTGCTGGCTGCACTGGCGTTCATGCTGGTTGTGGCGGTTGCCCCTTTGGCGTCTGCAGCCGACGGTTTCGACGACGAAGACACGAATCCCCTGAGGCTGGCTGAGTACGTCATGTATCCGGTCTCTACGGTTCTGGAGTATGTCGTATTCAGGCCTATCCATTTCGTTGCCAGCCACGTTATACCATCCAACGACGACTACCGTCCGCAGGACACCGCGGGTTGCCAGCGGGAGCGAATCGGACGTTTGTGTAGCCGCGACTAGGTTCGCTTCAGGGCTCGGTTCCTGGTGCCGGCCGGTTTGCGCCGCTTAGACGATTTCAAGACGGGCGAAGCGGGCGACTAGTTTCTTGAGCCCGACTCGCTGGAACTGCACTGTAATTTTTTCGGCCTCTCCCTCTCCATCACTTCTGCGTACAGTTCCTACACCAAACATAGGATGTGCGACCTTCATGCCGGGCTGATAGCTCCCGTTGCCGGGTGGTGCAGGCCGCGGTGCAGCTTGGGCGGCCTCGTCGAATGCCGGAGCAGCTCCGCGTCGTCGACCGAAGCCTGACGAGCCACGCTCTCCATCTTCGCTTGCGCTACGTTCCCGCCTGATGAGCGAGGGGGGAATTTCGTCGAGAAAACGCGACGCAAAATTGTACTGAGTGTTGCCGAAAACGTGACGCCGTCGAGCGTGAGTAACGCAAAGCCGGGTCATTGCCCGAGTCATGGCGACGTAGCAGAGGCGACGCTCCTCCTCGATGCCCTCGCCCTCTTCGTCGGTCGAGCGAGCGTGGGGGAAAATCCCCTCCTCCATTCCGGCCACGAAGGCGTAGGGGAACTCCAGGCCCTTGGAGTTGTGGACGGTCATCATGGTGATGGCTCGTTCGCGGGCCTGATAGCCGTCGATGTCTGCGGTCAAGGCGACCCGCTCGAGGAAACCCGCCAGGGGTGTGAGTTCGGGATCTTCCGGATCGCGTTCAGCCAACGCACTACTGAAATCTTCGTCCCAGCCAGTGGCGACGGTGACAAGCTCTTGAATGTTCTCTGTCCGGCCGACCGGGTCGTCCTCGGGGCGGGCTTCGAGCCAGGCAATGTAGCCGGTTTCGTCGATGATCCGGCGTGTTAGCTCGCCCACGCTCACCACCGGTGACGCGAGCCACCCGGTGGCCAATTGGCAGAACGTTGTCAGGCGTTTGCGCGCCGCTGCTGGCAGAGCGCGCACGACTTGTTCGTCGTTCAGTGTTTCCCACACAGAGCGATCGCTTTGTGCGGCGTACGCTTTGGTGCGTTCCCAGGTGACTTTACCGACCCCGCGCGCGGGAACATTGATTATTCGCTCCAGCGCCAGGTCGTCCGCCGGGTTGTTGACGAATCGCAGATAGGCGAGCAGGTCTTTAACTTCGCGACGCTCGTAGAACCGCGTTGCGCCCACAATCACATAGGGAAGCCCGCGCCGCACGAATTCTTCTTCGATCGCGCGCGATTGCGCGTTGGTGCGGTAGAAAACCGCCGCTCCGCTTCGCCGCGACCCAAGCTGTTCGATCTCGCTGGCGATCCAGCGCGCTTCGTCGCGTTCGTCCGTGGCCGTGTACTGGGTGATCTTCGGCCCCGGCTCGGCCGCCGTCCACATGCGCTTATCGTGGCGTTCCGAGTTGTGCCCGATCACGGCCGCCGCCGCCTCAATGATGTTCGATGACGATCGGTAGTTTTGTTCGAGACGAACTACGAGCGCGCCCGGCCAGTCGCGCTCAAATCCAAGAATGTTGCGCCGGTCGGCACCACGCCAGCCGTAAATTGATTGGTCGTCGTCGCCCACCACACACAGATTCCCGTGGCCGGCCGCCACGGAATGCACGATCCGATACTGGGCCCGGTTGGTGTCCTGGTATTCGTCAACCATGACGTAGCGAAAGCGGGCACGATAGCGCCGGGCGGTGTTGCCGTCGCCCTCAAGCAGGTGAAGCGCGTTCACAATCAAGTCGCCAAAGTCCATGGCGTTCATGCGCACGAGCCGTTCTTGATAGCGCTCGTAAATCTTCCCGGCTTCGATGGTGAAGGTGTCCGCCGCAGTGTTTCGAACCTGTTCGGGGCTGCGAGCTTCGTTTTTGGCTTGGTCGATCACCGACCGAATCGCGTCCGCGCGGAAGATGCTGTCGTCAAGGTTGGCGTCTGCCACCAACTGTTTGAGCAGCTTCATTTGGTCGTCCATGTCGAAGATGGTGAACGACGAGGTGTAGCCGAGTTCGTCCGCGTGACGGCGCAGAAGGCGGGCGGCGGTGCCGTGGAAGGTTCCGGCCCATAGGTCTTTTGCAGCTGGACCAACCATCTCCTGACAGCGAGCGACCAGTTCTTTTGCAGCTTTGTTGGTGAACGTCACCGCAAGGATTTCCCACGGCTGGGCACGTCCGCTTTCGAGGAGGCGCGCGATCCTCTGCACGAGCACGCGGGTTTTGCCGCTTCCCGCGCCAGCTAGGATCAGCAGAGGGCCTTCATGATGTTCTACGGCTTCGAGTTGGCGAGGGTTGAGTGTCATGGTGGGAAAGGTGTCGGGCAATGTGCCCGAGCGATGGGGCGCGGGCAACCCGATCGATGTCTTTCAACGCATTGTGTGCAGCCCAACGGGATTCGACGCAGGCATGGCTAACTACCATCGTAAGGACGGCGCTTACTACAAGGCAAAAAAAAGTGGTCTTCGCTCGCGAGCGGGGATCAAACTTGAAGATCTCGACGCTCGCTATCGACTGTTTCGGCCCGGCGCTCGTGTCCTGGATCTGGGCTGCTGGCCGGGGGCATGGCTTCAAATTGCGGTTGCGCGAACGGGTGGCAACGGCCGTGTCGTGGGCATCGATCTAGTCGACACCGACCCGTTGGAGGGCGTTACCTTCATTTGTGGGGATGCGCGCAGATCCGAAACGATGGATTTGGCAGCCGAGGCTTTGGGCGGTAAGGCCGATATCGTCTTGTCGGACATGGCTCCCAAGCTGACTGGAATTCGAGCGTCCGATAGCGCCCGTTTGGAAGATTTGGCGGAGACCGCGATTCGCGCGGCGGTAGCGCTGCTAGCCCCAAACGGGACATTGGTTCTTAAAATTTTCTCACCCATCGAGTCATCGATCACGCAGCAACTGAAGGCTGCGTTCACTAAAGTTTCAAAGCATCGGCCGGACAGCACTCGTAAGGGGTCGTCTGAGCTGTACGCGGTCGCTCAGGGCCTGCGGGGCTAATCGCAGTGGCCGCGCTTGAGGTTCTTGGGATCGTCGCGCCGGTTTTTATGCTGATTGGCCTCGGGTGGCTGCTCGGCAGTTTACGGCGTATCGACGTTACCAGCCTTACCGAGGTTGTCGTTTATCTCAGTGGTCCTGCCTTGGTCTTTCGGGCGTTGACCCACGATCGATTGGAATTGGCGGAAATCGGAGTGCTCGCGAGCGGCTCGCTATTCATCGTCCTGGCCGTTGGCGGCATGGTTGCCTTGGCCGCGCGCGGTGTGGGGCGCCGACCCGGTGCGCTGTATTTGCCCGCGATGTTCATGAACGCGGGCAACATGCTGTTGCCGCTGTCGCTATTCGCGTTTGGGCCCGAGGGACTGCGCAAGGCCGCCGTGATTTTCGCGACAATGTGCCTCCTCCAAAGTACGCTCGGCGTCGCAATCGCCTCGGGCCGCCGCGATTTTCGGGAAGCGCTTCGCCTGCCGTATATCTACGCTGTCGCCGCAGCTTTTGGACTGCGGGCCTTGGACCTCGCGGTTCCGAAGCTCTTGGAACGCCCAATCGAATTAGTCGCCGATACTGCGGTGCCGCTGATGCTTTTGGCATTGGGCCTGCGACTTCGCACGGTTGTGATTGGGTCGTTGACTCGCCCACTGTTGATCACGGTGGCCAGGGTGGGCGGCGGTTATGCTGCCGCGAGTGTCTTTGTCTGGACGATGGGGATTCACGATACGACTCGCGCGGTCCTTCTGTTGGCTTCTGTCATGCCAGCTGCCGTTGTTAATTTTGTGTTCGCTGAGAAGTATGGGAACGAGTCTGGCGATGTTGCGACTGCGGTTTTCGCGAGTACCGTTGTCTCGATCTTTACGACGCCGTTGGTCTTGGCCTTCGGAATCTAGCATCGCCCTGGAGGTAAACATGCGCGCTTTTGTCGCAGCAGTTGGTTCGCTTTTTGTCTTCGTGGTTCTGGCCGAGCCTGCTCTGGGGGAAAGTTTGAGCGAGCCGCGCAGTATTCGGGTCAACGAATCTGCTGAGGTCCTTGCGGCTCCTGATCGAGCGCGGTTGTCCAAGCGATGCGAGAAACGGTAGGCGACCAGGGTCAGGTGGAGACCTGCTCCTATTCGCTGAGCCCCGACTATGAATGGACCCGGGGCAATGATCGCCAAAAGCGAATTTTGAAAGGCTATATCGCCACCAACCAAGTCCTTGTCACCACTAGTGATCTGGCCTCGGCAGGCACTCTGATCGATGGGGCAGTCACTGCCGGCGGAATCTTTGGGCGTGGCCCTTGGTCAGCTTTTGAAGGCTTCGACTTCCAGCACCGGTGGCTGACCGCGGGTTGTCGCGCGCGGCGCCATGATGGCGGAGTCGGCCAGCGACGCGAGCACCCCGATCGACGCCGGAGATATCCGGGTTCAGGCGTCGGTGAACGCGCGTTTCGAGGTTCGGTGAAGCGTGAGTCGCCTTCGATTTGGCTTTGTCTAGGTTGCCCCGAGTGGGCGATTGGCGAATAAATCAAACTCTAGGCGAGGCCCTGATTTTTATGTCTGACACCTACGGTGACAACGGTTTCGATAAGAGCGCCCGCAGCCTTCTCGACACTCTTCGAATTTTCGAGCGCGAAGCGGAACTTCTATTGGAAGGATTCGGCTTCGATCCGTCGGCTGTGTCGGCCGTCGTGGCGAGCAGTGGCGGCGCGGTGGCTGACATCGCTCGGGTCCTGTTGGCGACCGTGACCACTGTCGGGGGCAAGGCCGGGGCCGCAGGTGGACGCGCACAGGAAGATTTTGATGGTGTTCTGGCTGAGATTTCCGCACTTCGTCGCACCGAGCAGTCGCTGGCGGCACGGTTGGAAATGCTGGAGGCCGGCCAAGCCAAGCTTGACGAATCGCTTGATGTGCTTGAGTCGGTCGTCGAGCGTGGCCAGCACACCACTGATAGCCTTGGCGAACGTATCGGTGCGCTCGAAGCCAAACTGGCAAATCGCCGCAACCGAAAGGTTTCGAAGAACGCTGATCCAACCGATCGACGAGAATCTCAGGCTCGCGCTTCTGACCCGGTACGCCGTAGCGAAACGGCCGCCGAGTCTTCGCTGCTTGGCTGATTCTCCACCGAACCCCTTTTAAGGAGACCTCTTTTTATGTCGCGTATCTCTATAGTCTTGTCATTGGCCATTTTGTTCTTCGCCTCGTCGGCCTGCACGCCCAGTGACGACACCAATCATACTGGCGAGCAAGCTGATGGAGCTGGCGAGCAAGTCGCGAACAAAACCGACGAATTGATTCCCGTTGAAGCTCCTCAAGAAGCGGCTCCTGCCGACTCCGACTCCGGTGAAACGAAAAAAGAGCCACTCGTTTTCCCGCTCGAAGAAGGAGTCGTCTACTATGACGGCGGGCCACTCGTGCGTTACGACAAGTATGAGCGCATGAGAGTTTATAGTTACAGAGGGGAAACCACCGAGCCTTCAGTTGAAGGGGTGGTTATGGGTCATCGCGATCTCCCCGACAATCGTTTCGAAATGACGACAATCATCAACGGAAGTTTAATTGCCCGCAATTTCGGCTTTTTCGATGAAAACCAAAACATGTGGTACGACCGCCGCTTGGGCTACTACGGCGGCAATCTGATTTTGGAGATGCTCGTCGACAATGACGACGAAACGCAAATTATTACGATTGTTCGCAAGGATCTCGATCCGAAAACCGGTGAGCTGATCAGAGAAACGGAATACTCGGCGCCCTATACGCCTCCACCGGCCCCGGAAGACGAAGAAGACGACGACGAGGATTTCGAGATCGAGTCGGAACAGGTTTTCATTTTCGGTCAGGGCGCTGACGATGACACGGAAGATGACACGGAAGATGACGGCTCGTCTGCGCCGGACGAAGCTCAAGACGCCGCTCCTGAGCAGTAGTTCGAAACACGAAAAGCCGTTGAGAGGAACATGATGAAAGTCGTAGCCGTTGAGCAGCTCATGGATAATTACGCGTACCTCGTCATCGACGAGGATGCGTGTGTGGCCGGGGTTGTCGATGTCGCCGAGGCAGATTCGGTCATCGCGGCCGCCGAGCGTGAGGGGGTGCGAATCACAGCGATTCTGTCGACCCACCACCACTTTGACCATGTCGGTGGCAACGATGACCTTCTTGCCAAACTTGCCAATCCGGATGTTCGTGTGTTCGGATTCGCAGGCGATGCAGAGCGAATTCCAGGCATTACCGATCCGCTTCAAGACGGTGAAAGCTTCACGCTGGGCTCCTTGAATGGGGTGGCGCTGTTCATCCCGGCGCATACGCGCGGACATCTCGCGTACTGGTTTGAAGAGCAGGGTCTCGTTTTCACCGGAGATACCATGTTTGCCGCGGGCTGTGGGCGACTCTTCGAAGGCGACGCCGCGCAGATGAAAGCTTCGCTGGAAAAGCTTGCGACCCTACCCGATGAAACGTCGGTCTATTGTGGCCATGAATACACGCAGGGGAATCTTGCCTTCGCTTTGAGTTTGGAGCCGGACAACCCCGATCTCATTGCCCGCAGCGCTGCGGTTGATGCCTTACGGACGAAGGGGGAACCGACCGTGCCGACAACGATCGCTCTGGAAAAATTGACCAACCCGTTTTTGCGTAGCGACAGTCCGAGCCTGCGTGCGTCGGTTGCCGCACTTTGCTCCGAGGTCAGCGAGAACTCGGATGCGGTCGCCGTGTTCGCCGCTACGCGTCGTCTCAAAGACGAATTTTAACGACGAATTTTAACGACGAATTTTAACGCCCTTCGAATTAAGCCGACCGGGCTTTGGCTAGAGTCCGGTCATGCTGTTTCGCCGTAACCAAACCTGACAGGGTGATTTCGTGTGGGGGAACACCCGAAAGGTCGAGCGCTCGTAGCGCTGTTTTGCCCAGACTTCGAAGTCGTCGTGATAGCGCCCCTGCCACCTGCGGGCGATCACAATCATCGCAGGATTTAGCGCCTCTAGCTCGTCTAGCATCGCTTTGAAGCCGCCGCTTTGGTCGGCAGCGAAGCGGTCTACGCCAAACCAAAAATACGGCCAGGGCCAATCGCGGCCTCGTTCGCTGTGAAGCAATATTTCCGGAGCACCGATGGCGACGATCGGTTGGTCGGCGGGAATTCTTCGCATCAGTGACGCGATGGTTGTGGATTGCTCCTGGTAGGTGATCGGCGTTCGAATGCGGCTCCAATCAGGCGTCGCCACAGTCCACGCGGCAAGGAGCAAACAGACAATTGCGACGGTACGACGCGGCCAAACACTCTCTAGTATTGCGTTCGTGCCGACAGCCAGAAGCATAGCGATCGTAGGCATCAGAAGGAGTGTGTCTGGCCATCCTTGGAAACTGGTGAACACGATCGCAAGATAGAGTCCCCCAGCCAGCGCCAAGCCTGGCGGAACAGCAGGACGGCGCAGAACAATTGCTGGAAATGCCAACATCGCGATCATCACTTCCGGAAGTGCGAGGCGTTCAAGGATACTCCAGAGGCGGGAAGCGGTCGCCGCCACCGGCTTTAGGCCAGTGCTGACATACTCCCGATTGAACACGATGGCGTCAGCGAAGAACGCGCTCAGTGCGCCCTGAATGCTGAGCCAGATTAGAAACGCCGCTACCACCAAGCTCGCAGCAAACCCGAATCTGAACCATTGGCCGCGACGCGGGTGCGAGTTCGCGAAGGTCAGCTCAAGTACCGCGCCAACTCCAAACACCAACCCCGGTTGCCAACACAGAGCCGAGGCAGTGGCGAAGATCCCGGCCCAGGCTGCGCGAGCATGCCCGGCGGCCAGCAGCGACCCCAAGCCAAAGACCACAGTGGCGATTTTCGGTCGTACTCCTTCTAGCGCCGCGACCGTCCAAACGTCGGCTGCCGCAAACCACAGGGCGGCGGTTAAGGCGGCAGCGACCCCAAGTCTGACTCGACACACTAGGTACAAGAGTGCGGGGCCGGCGGCTCCCAAGGCCAGAAAAACTGCGTGGGCTCCGAAAACGCCCGGTTTGTCGAACGCTTCAGCGACCCAAACACCGAGGGCGCCCAGCATCGCAGCTCCCGGAGTCTTGTGTAGGAACACGTCGCGATACGGAATCTCTCCGTGGGCCAGACCCACACTGAGCGAGTCCCAGGTCGCCGCGTCCAGAAGCAACGCCCGCTGGAACGGATGCCAAGAAAGCAACCAGCCGAGCAACGCAGCCCACAGCAGGGCGGCGATCAAGATGTCGCGCTTGTCGGATCTGCTATGCCGGAAACCCCCAGCGGGTTGCGACTGAAGCGTGTTTTGGTAGCGGCTCATCGTGGTTAGGTCTGTGGCCGGGGCGCCGCTCGAAGCTCTGCGCGACACCTGCGCGACACCTGCGCAACAGCTGCGCAGAATGAAGAGCACCCGCTCCGAGTCAACGAGCCGTGGCCTGCGCGAGCGGTCGGGCTATGATGCCAGGCCATGCAAATCATCTTGGGACTCACCGGCGGCATCGGGTCTGGAAAATCGACTGTAGCCGCTCTGCTCGCCGACCGCGGTGCCAGCGTTATCGACGCTGACAGCATTGCGCACGGTATTTATGGACCCGGCAAGCCCGGCTTCGATCTGGTTGTAGAACGCTTTGGGCGGGACGTCATAGGTGAGGATGGGCACGTTGACCGTGGTCTTCTCGGCGGGAAGGTTTTCGGCAACCGCGCAGCGCTCGAAGACCTGAATCGCATCGTTCACCCGTTGGTCAGAACCGAAGTCGCTGAGCGTGTAGCCGAGCTACTGCGAGAGGACGAGCACGCCATTGTCGTGATCGAAGCCGCACTGATGACGGAAACTGGCTGGACCGGCGGTGCCGGAGCCTTGTGGACCGTGATCGCGGATCCGAAGATCGCTACTCATCGGCTGGTTACGCTTCGTGGGATGGATCCAGACGACGTGCGAATGCGCATGGCGGCCCAGGTGGACAACGAGACCCGCAAGCGTTTGGCGTCGGTCGTGATCGAGAACAACGCAGGACTCGAAGAGCTCGAATCGACGGTCCATCGTCTTTGGAGCGAGCTGCGCGACATCGTTTGCTAGTCGCGTGAGCGTTTCCACCCATCCGGCGTCGATGCTCGAAACGATTGAACTAGCGGCAAGCCGCTACCGCGAGCGCGAAGCGGTTGTCGAGTTCGTACTAGATAGCTCCACCCACCGGTACCGGCGGACCCGCGCCGTAAGCTACGGTCAGCTCGTGACGCGGGCCAAGCAGATGGCGAATCTCTGGGCTAAGCACGGGAATAAGCACGGGAATAAGCACGGGGCTGAGCCGGGCGCCCGAATCGCTGTGTTGTTGGACAACGGGGCCGACATGGTCGCCTCAGAATGGTCATGCCTGATTTCGGGCTGGGTGTGGGTTGCCTTGAATGCACGCTCCTCGGCTACGGAGAACGCTGCGATTCTCAAAGATGCTGGTCCGTCCATCGTCTTGATCAGCAAGCAACATCGCGACCAGCTTGGCAGCGAATTGCCGCCGGGCTGTCGAGTCTTCGAGATCAACGAGGAATTTGAACGCTCGTTGAGCGCGGTAGGTGGGGAACTCGACTTGCCCTCGCCGTCGCCGACCGCACCGGTACGTATCCGCTACACGTCGGGCACCGCCGGAAAACCCAAGGGGGCGGTGCTGTCTCGCGGGGGATACGATGCTTCGCTGGAGTCGGTCGCGGCAGTTCTGGGGCCGTTGTCTGCCCATGACGCCGTCGTGCAAGCCGCACCGATGACGCACGCCAGCGGTGCGATGTTTGGCCCCCATGCCTGCGTTGGTGCTCGTGCGCTGGCACTGGATCGCTTCGACGCTGAGGCATTCATCGCCTTAGTCGAAATGGAGGAGGCCACGGCCACGTTCTTAGTGCCGACGATGTTGGCGCGAGTGCTCGACCTGTTGGTCGCGCCCGGTCGAATGCCAACCCTGCGTTCCATCGTTTACGGTGGCGCCGCGTTGCCCGTTGATCGTCTCGAACGTGGATTGGAGCTTCTCGGCGAAGTGTTCATCGGTATCTACGGTTTGACGGAATCAACCTGGCCGGTCACCGCCCTGCTCCGCGAGGATCATTTGCCTGCCAGCGGCTCGGCCGCGCACACACGCGCACGCCTGGCGTCCTGCGGTCGCACGACTGAGACATGCGAGCTGCGAATCGTTGATGCCAATCAACGGGATGTGTCGGTTGGTCGGGTGGGTGAGATTTGGGTTCGCGGCCGCAACACGATGTTGGGTTATTGGGACGCGACAAATGCGGCACCCGCCGACCGAAAGTCGAATGATCTCAAAGGCCTTGATGAAAACGGCTGGATGCATACTGGCGATGTCGGGAAATTGGATACCGATGGCTTTCTCACGATCGTGGATCGTCTTCACGACATGATCGTCAGCGGCGGATTCAACGTGTACCCGCGCGAGGTGGAGGACGCATTGTCCGCGCACCCGGCTGTACTGGAATCTGCGGTTGTTGGGCGTCCACACCCGCAGTGGGGCGAATCCGTGCATGCCTGTGTCGTGGTGCGCCCAGGGGCGCACGTCGATGAGGCAGAATTGGCGGCCCACTGCGCCCACCTCACGGCCGACTACAAAAAACCGCGCTCGTTCGAGTTTCTTGCGGATTTGCCTCGCAATGCGTCAGGGAAAGTTTTGCGGCGGGCTTTGCGCGGCGACTCCTGACCAACGAATTGCTCCAACTGGCCCT
>JBLFWR010000101.1:0-12606 GCA_047611725.1 Binatia bacterium
CCGAATCCCTGTCCACAAAACCCGGCTCTCGGCCCGCGCGCCAACCGGCCAGCCAGAGGCTTGCGAGCTACGAGCTGAAGAGCATTGGGCACCCGAGGCACCGCCTTCTTGCCTCATGGCCCCTTCCCGGAGCTATCCTGAAAAGCTACCGATAGACCCATAAGCTCAGAGCCTGCTTCCCTCTACTCGGTAGGGGCCGACTAGGCGATACGGCGCGAGCAACGGGGCACGGCAAGTACGATTGGAACAAAGGCAAGACCCCAGAGCAGCCCCACCCCAACCTGGCGGGAGTCCCTGCCCTGGTCACTGGGGCAGCGAAGCTTGGCGACGCGCCCACCAGATCGACCGAAAAAACAACGCACCCAAGTAGGTAAGGAAAGACAGGAAAGTCAGTCCAAACGTGAGCGTAAACCAGAGTTCACTTAGAGGCTTGTCCCGGCTGAAGCTCAGCGGCGCTTACACAGAATTTCAGACAGTGCCCAACGCGCAGAACACGCCGACCCCGCGCTCTCCGTGCGCCAGACCTGGACTCACTACAACAACACCGCTCCATCTACGATAAGCACGTCGAAGAAGGTCCGATGTGGATGCGAGAGCTCTTGTCAAAGGCCGCTGGCTGGCGCTTAAAGCGCGGCAGCTACGGCTTCCCCATCGAGCAGAAGATCTTCGATCTCGATGTGCGTGCGACAGGCCAGGTACAGGGCGGAAACGCCGGGACGAAGGTCTGAGCGAAGAGTCTCATGCGCTCACTTCAAGGAGCGCGTTGATCTCAGCAAGCACTCCATCCCAGAGCGCCTCACGCAATCGCAAGGAGTGAATCGCGGTACGACGCGCCTCCTGCCAGTGACCAGAGACCTCGCCGCAGAGTTCCCCTAAGAGCTCTCGCGCCAGCGGACCGTGCTCACCCTCATCAAGCTCGATGTGACGTTCTAGATAGAGGCGCAGCATCGGGCAGCTCCCTCCGAGGTCTTCGAGCACGGAGCGAAACATGTCAGGGATAAGATCTTCCCGGCCGAACAAGAACGCCGAGGCGACCTCATGGGCACCCCTTGAATAAGAGAGCCTCCACGTCCACGCGGAGAAGCTCTGAGCTGCAGACGGCGCAGCAGCTCGCGCGAGCGCGAGCTCTGGCTCCGTGCCGCGCTCTAACTCACCGAGGAAAGAATGAATCGCCTGTGTGTCAGCGCCGACCTCTTCCATGGCCTCGATGTAGAGCTCGAGATGACTCAGATATCTCCCCGGAGAGATCTCATCTGACTCCTCACCCAAGACGATCTCATTGATCATCCTGCGCATTCTGGAGTCACCTCTGGGTCTCCAAGCGATCTCGGTTGAGGTCGCGTCTCGCTGCAAGCGCTTTACGAGGGTCATGAAGTCCCACACCGCGAAGACATGGTGCTCCATGAAGACCCTCAATGACTCCACGGACTCTAAGGAGAGGTAGACCGGATGTCTGACGACACGCCCTCGATGGCGTTCTATCGACGCATCTAGCTCTTGAAACTCTTCTGCTTGGGTCATGGTCTGAGAGGGGCGCCTTCATGGAGCGAGAGGCTCGCCCGAAGGAGAGAGAGTAGCATGGAACGCGAGTCAGCTCGCGTTCCGCGCCAACCGGACAGCATCAACGCTGGACTGGCCTTGCGAAACCTCGGTGGACACATGACTGGGCGTTGGTGCATGAATCGCACTCCTTCAGTCGAAGTTTCGACGATCCCGAGAACATGGGAAACACCAGGGTGTCATGATTAGGTCATAAACTCGCGCGTGCATCCGAACTACAAGACCAAGTATCGCGTCACCAACGTGGCGGAGTACGACCCTGCCCTCGTCCGACGGGGCGAGGGCACGCTCTGGATTTCAGAGGACACCATCGCAGCTTGGAAGCCTACGCCAACCGGGCGACGCGGTGCACAGCAGAAATTCTCGGATCACGCGATCGAGACTGCGTTGACGCTTCGACAAGCGGAGGGTTTCTTGAAGTCGATCCTCTCCTTGATGAGCGTTGACTTGGAAGCTCATGATCACACTACGTTGTCTCGTCGAGGCCAACGGCTCGACATCAAACTCGATGTTGCCACGTCGGACATGCCCATCCATCTCGTGGTTGATAGCAGCGGCCTCTCGATCATCGGTGAAGGCGAATGGGCTGCCGCAAAGCACGCGGAGCGTTGCAGACTCGGGCGGAAAAGCTGCACCTCGGCGTCGGTGGGAACGGTGTGATCGTCGCACAAGTGCTGACGGACGCAGCTGCCGACGACGCGAAGAACAGCTTCCGCTTGATCGAGGATACCCCCGGCAACATCGCAAGCGTGACGGCTGATGCATCCTACGACACGATCGCGTTCTACGAAGCGGCACGTGGTCGCGGTGCGAAATTAATCGTTCCGCCGATCAGAACGGCCAAAGTCACGCGGCGAGGCCCACGATCTGAAGCTCATGATCGGGCCATAAGCCAACGCGCAGGACACCGAGATCGTGATGGCGTGCAACATTCTGAACCGGAAGGTCGGTATTGGTATGCCTGTTTCCAAGGCGGTAAAGATCTGAGTTTCTTACGGGTGGAGGATTTTTCGACTCATCGTTGATTCATGCACCGACGCCGCCCGACAGCCCCAACCCCAAAACTTCTAACCTATTGAAAAAATGGTGCGCCCGGTACGATTTGAACGTACGACCCCCAGATTCGTAGTCTAGTGCTCTATCCAGCTGAGCTACGGGCGCAAAAGGGAAGGTGTCCGAAGACAGGCGGGTTATAGCCACGCCGCGTGAAGGGGGCAACTTGCGGGCGGCGGGCCTGCCGGCTCGGGCGCCGCTGTCGGGCTCCGGAGCGCTCGGGAGACCAGCCAACGGGCTCCCACTTCAAGCCAAACGGCCTCGGGCCGACGACAACCGACCGGACCTAGAAGCGCCTCTACTCAACCCTATTCACTGAGCTTTCTATAAGCGCTTCGCCTGCGATCAGCCGCTGGGCCATCGCAACTCAGTAATCGATTCCCCTCGCTCTATTCGTATCGTGCATTAGAGAACGATTCCGATTTGCAGCCACGCCCGATGGTGCGCAAAGTCCGCATTCGCTCAGTCGAACCGCAGGCCGGGCGTCGAACAAAGGGGGGTTGGACGTTGCAGCATCGTGAATCGACGGGACCGCGAAAGCGGAATCTTGTCGAGAGATTGAGTTCGGGGTTCGAACGGATCGGGCTGTGGTCGTACGACCATCGCCTGTTTGTTGGCGCGCTATGCATTGCGATGCTGGCAGCGGGAGCCTACCTGGCCAGCACGGTGCGCGTGGACAACGGATTCCAGGTCTGGTTCGCACACAACGACCCCACCTATCTCGTCTACGTTGATTATCGCGACGAGTTCGGTTCCGACGAAATGGCCTACATCATGTACGAGGCGCCCGAGGCCGAGCACGGCCCTTGGAATCTCGAGGTCATGCGCAAGATTGTTGCGCTTACCGAAACTCTTGCCGACGAAGTCCCATTTGTGCGCGACGTAACCAGCCCGGCCAATGCAGAGCTGATGGTACCGGTCGATGACGGCATCGACATTCTGGATCTAAGCGACGAGTTCCCCGAGACCCAGGCTGAACTCCTGGAGATTCGTGACCGCTTCCTTGCCAAGGAAATGTTCGTCGGCGGATTGGTCAGTGCCGATGCGAAGTACGCAGCCATCATGGTCGAGATGGATCGCTCGAGCATCGACCCGGTCGAAATCATCAAGCTTGACCCGGACGGCCCCGACGATCTGGCCAACTACTATCCGCAAGCCACCTACCTAGCGATCGAAGAGATCTTGGCGCGCCCGCAGTGGGACGGAATCGTCTTCCATCACACCGGCGACGTGGCTCTGAACTCGACGATGAACATGATCACGGCCAACGAAAGCGTGGGCCTGGGGTTGGGCTGTTTCGCCGTCGTTGGCGCCCTGCTGTTTTTGTTCTTTCAAAGCGTGATCGGTGTGGTCGGCCCCTTAGCCGTGGTGCTGCTGGCGATGATGTTTTCCGTGGCCCTGATCGCGGTGCTTGGGTGGGAGGTGAACTCAATGTTCATCATGATGCCCACGCTGGTCACCGCTGTCGGCGTTGCCGATTCGGTTCACATCCTTACTGAATTTCGTGCCTTTGAGGCCGAGCTTGGTGATCGCCGTCAGGCGGTGGCACGCACGATGTACCTTGTCGGGCCGCCCTGCCTGCTGACCAGCCTGACGACTTCGGCCGGTTTTTTCGCGATGTCGTTCGCGCCAATTCGGGCGATCTCAGAGTTCGGCATTTACGCGGCCGGCGGGGTACTGGCAGCGTTTGTGCTCTCGGTCACCTTCCTGATGGTGTTCCTGACGTTCACGCGACCGCCACGGCAAAGCCCAGCTGAGCAGCATCGTCGTGCCAAAGGCGGCGAGCGTACGCGCCGTGCATTGACGGCGATCGCTCGGATGGATCAACGCCACCCACGCAAGATTCTAGTGATCTCAGGTGTGATTTTTGCTTTGTCGATTGTCGGGATGACACGCATCGAGGTTGACTCGAACTTCCTCGACGACTTCGACGATCACCACCCCGTACGCATCACCACCGAATTCGTTGACAGCGTGATGGGCGGGCTAATGAGCATCGTCTACGTCTTTGACTCCGGAGAACCGGAAGGTGTCAAAGACCCTGCGGTGATGCGCCAGATCGACGGGATGGCCAAAGCCGCACAGACCGCGCCACTGGTGTCGAAGACTTACTCGGTTACCGACATCGTCGCTGACATCAACGAAACCTTTCACGACGGTGACAAGGCTTTCTACGTGATCCCCGAAACGCGCGACTTAATCGGCCAGTACCTCCTACTCTACGAGTTGTCGGGCGGAGACGAGGCCTACGAGTTTCTTTCCGGTGACTTCTCGCGCGCCAGCCTCGAACTTCACTGCCACCTCGTGGAATCCAGTGCCATGGTTGGACTCGTCGAAGCGGTCGACGAATACCGCGAAGGGCAAGACGAGCAGCCCGCCACGGTCGTGCTAACCGGAATTGGCTCGCTGTGGATCCAGTTGATGGAGTACATCACCATCAGCCAGCTGCGAAGCTTTGTCATCGCGCTGATCGCGATCTCAATCATGATGTGTGTCGTGTTCCGGTCGATCCCGATCGGGCTGATTTCGATGCTACCCAACCTCGCCCCGGTGGTCTTAACGGTTGGGGCGATGGGCTGGTTCGACATCCGATTGGACTACGTGAAGATGCTCATCGCGCCCGTGGCCATTGGCATTGCAGTGGACGACACAATTCATCATATGACGCGCTTCCGTTACGAGTTCACGCGTAGCGGCAACTACGCTCAGGCCCTGGAAGCGTCGATGCTCGATGTCGGGCGCGCGCTGTTCATCACGTCAACGGTGCTGGTACTTGGATTCTTGGTGTTCACGCTTTCAGCGCTGGATGCGCAGGAAGCGTTCGGGCTACTACTTGGCGCGACGATCATTGCGGCGTTAGCCGCAGACTTCATCCTCATGCCCGCACTTGTAATGGTGTTCCAACCCTTTGGACCAGAAGGCGACCCTTCCCCCGACCCTTCCCCCGAGGATATGCCCGAGGATACGGTTCTCGCTAACTGAAGGCAGGAATTACGTGACGGCCGAAGAGTTCGATCGTTTCCATGACGGCATCGTTCGAGACCTTGTACGGATTCACCAGGCACAACAATAAGTCAGCCCCGGTCGCCTCATAGGCGCGACAACGTTCAATCACTTCTTCGGGGCTACCGGCCACCACCGCGTTCATATCGAGAAGAGTATCCAACGATGCCAACTCGTGAAGACGTTGTTCGACAGCCTGGCGGGCTTCGTTGAGATAGGCGTAGGTGCCGTCGGATTCTGCCTTCATTTCTTCGAGCCACAACGGAAGCGAGGCCACGAGTTCGGCAGAGTGGCGCGCGTACCATTCGAATGACTCGCGTGCAGCTTCGTACGAGCGCTCGCGAGTCTCCGCGCAATTGACCAGCGTAAAGCACGCTGCTCGGTTGTTGATGAAGGCACCAATCGGTTTCGTACACGCGGCGATTCCGGCCCGATAAATATCGATGCGTTCTTTCAGTTGTTCGGGTGGCGTGCCGACGCTGAACGAAAGCAATCCCAAACCGAGTTCGCCCATAACACGGTGGCCATCAGGAGAACCGGTTGCTCCCCAAATCGGCGGATGGGGTTTTTGCAACGGCTTGGGTTGAACGCGACGGCGCGGGAGCTGCCAATGCTTTCCCGAGAACTCTGCGTACTCGTTGGTCCAGCAGTTTACGATATGGCCGACGGCTTCCTGCCACATCTCGCGAGTCTGGTTTGGGTCAACCCCAAAGCCTTCCATCTCAATTCGTGTGGCGCTACGGCCGGTACCGAATTCAACACGGCCATCGCTGAGCAGGTCCAAGACCGCGGCCGACTCGGCAGAGCGAACAGGATGATTGTAGGGTTTGGGAGCTAAACGTACGCCGTAGCCGATGCGGATTTTGTTCGTGCGAGCGGCGATGGCCCCATACAGAACTTCGGGGTTGGAGCAGTGCGAGTACTCTTCAAGGAAGTGGTGTTCGACGGTCCACACCGATTCGAACCCGGCGCGCTCACCAGCCACGGTTTGTTCAACAACCTCGTGAAAGGCGTCACGCTCGCTTAGCTCTCCCCAAGGGCGCGCGACCGGAATCTCGAAGAAAAGAGCAAACTTCATTCAGCCCGCTAATCGGTTAACGGCTGCCGGCTGGCGGCTGCCAGCGGCCAGCTACCAGCGATCTTCGCCGATCGCCGATGGGGCCGCGGTTTCGATGCGAACCTTGCGGTCTCCCCAGGTCTCGCCCGAGCGCATCGAGCGGAAGCATTTGGGATGGAAGAGCAGCGATTCAAGAATCTCGCGAATGTCGCCGGTCGGCTCTGTGGTCGCCTCAAGATCAGTAGTGGCGAAATCGAAGGAAAGCACCCACGGATCGATCCACAACGAAGCGACCATGTGTTTTTGGTCGGCTGCCTGAGCCTTGCCCACGCCCGCTCGCTTGCCGTCACGACCTTCCCAGCGCCACAAAGCCCAACTGCCCTGTTCGTTGACCTTCATACGCGGCGGCGCGGCGTAGTGGTGGGCGAATTTAGGCGCAACATAATCGAGCTCGGCGCCAACGAAGGCACGCAAAACGCCGTCACCTTTCATGCCGGAAACCGCGAAATTGACGTTTCGATTGTCGGTCAGGTAGATTTTCAGAACGTTGATGCCGCGCCGGTAGAGCACGTAATCGGCGGTGGTTTCTTGCAGCTGCCAATTGTGGCCGGGCAAATCGACGGTAAAACAGGGCCTTTCCACCCAATTGTGGGCGTAGCGAATCCCCTCGTCGGTGGCTTGCGTAAAGAACGCCGGCCCTTCTCCAGAGTCCTCGGTTCGAGCACCCGGAGGGACTTGGTCCTGCATCGCAGAACAGCCAGTAACACCGACGCTAAACGCCACTGCAGCTAGGAAGATTGCCTTTCGCAAACCGTTCACCTCGGGGGACTTCCGACAATCGCGGTACAACATGGAGTTCTTGACGTTCGACCGCCGCCAGGAATTCACTCACCAGACTGGCGGAGAGGGAGGGATTCGAACCCTCGGTGGGGTTTAACCCCCACACACGCTTAGCAGGCGCGCACCTTCGGCCACTCGGTCACCTCTCCCAAGCCGGAAGACCCCTAGGTATACCCGAGCGAGATGCGCGGACAACCGGGGAAGCCGAGGCCGAGGCAGGGTTTGGTTTGGCCGATTAGGTATTCGACGACGATCCTTCGTCTTCTTCTGGGTTTGGCCGCGTGGCGCCGATCAGCGTGAGGTGCCCACGCCCGTCGAGTTGCAGTTGCAGTGGATGATTTGAGAGATGATTTGAGACAGTTGTCGGCCCGCCGGTGGCAGCCTCAACTATGCGGTGCCACCCATTGCCGAAACGCGCGTAACGGCCGCGATAGGGACGTGGATTGGAGTCACGCGCCGACGAGCAGAAGGTCAAGCCGGTGATCGCCTCCCACGGAATCACAAATGCGGTGACATCTGTCGGGTTGCGGGTCGTTGGCGCCGAAGGAACCAACAAACAAACGAAGAAATCGCAATAGCGCTCGGAAATCTTGCCGTGGCGATGGAAATTGAAAGTCCAGCGCTTGTACGTGTAGCGAGACGTTTCGCCGTTCTTTTTCTGGTAGGTCTGCTCCCGATAGGAGGTCGGGAAGGCATAGCGAACGGCAACCCGGACGCTGCCATTGACCAAGAAATCGTAGCCTTGGCGGTTATCGCCCGCCTTGGCGACGCCCAGCTGGAAGGTTTTCAGAGCCCGCGCCACCGCTGACGCGGCATGCGCGTGGGTTAGGCTGGGGGCTCTCGAATCGCGATGCGCCCTGGTATCCATATCGATACCTCCCCGCCCGAGTTTAACCGGGCCTTGAGCGTGCGTCTGGCCTGCGCGTTCTCAAATCGTCGTTCGTCGTTACCGGAGCCCGATTATTCGACGTCTGTTCCCAAAATTCGCTCGACGACCGCCAACGCATGGGGAATCTGGCTCGAAACGTTGGCAGCCGCGTCTTCCATGACTGCAGCCAAAACAGCGTGCGGAACTGCAATGATGATCGTCGCCAGCACTTCGGCGGGGATTCCTTTCTTGAAGGTGCCGTCGTCAATTCCCGCCTGGCAAATGTCGGTCAGTCGCTTGCGAAACTCCTGTTGATGAATACGAGCCTCTTCAGCGAGCTTGGATTTGAGTTCCCACTGAAAACCGTTCGTTGCCGAAACGTAGAGACGAAACTGCCGGGTGTAGTGGTTGAAGTGGTCTAAGCAGGCCTCCACGGCGGCCAAAACACTGTCGCGGGGGCCACGGGCAGCATCGATGCGCTGTTCCGCCATCTCGAAAAACAGGTTCTGAGCACGCGACACCAGGCCGCAATAGATGTCTTCCTTAGAGCGAAACAGGTTGTACAGCGTTCCAACGCTGATCTCGGCGCGCGCGGCGATTTCCTCGACAGAGGCCGTGGCAAAGGATGCATCCGCGAAGACCTCCTCGGCGGCATCAAGCACGATATCGATGCGGAACTGCAGTTCTCGCTCTTTTCGGCTCAGTTTTCTCTGTTCGGCTTGTTCTGGCACCGGGTCCTCGCGCTATGCCATCAAGGGCATTCTAAAAGTTGAATCGAGACACATCCTATAGAACCTCCGTCCACCGCCCTGTCAAACGGACGCCAAAACACTGGCCAGGGATCTGCAAAACATTGCATCGGTGCAGTATTTTTCGCCGGTGCCGCAGATATGCACGACCCAGAAAGCCAAAGCTTGACTTCGTTTCTCTCGGTCTTTGGCCGCGTTTGCCCCCAAACAATGGCGGGCGAAAAGAGTTGAAGGCGCGGGCAGCCCCGAAAGGTTATGGCTAAAAAGGCATTGCAAACAGTGGCTTAGCCAGAAGCAGTGCTGGAGCCGGAGTCATTAGATGCCCATGCCGAACGCCATCCACGCCCGCCCGCCGGGCGGCCCGAATGCTAGATCGAGGCGTCAAATAGAACGGGCACGGTTCTTGTAATGGTTAGCAGCGGAGGGAATTGAACCAATGCAAACCACACAAACCCAGCAAGCAGTCGCCAAGCCACAATCCAACAACGGACCCATGATGGGCGGTCCACCCAGCGGGGGAAACTTCCTGCTCACGCCCTCCTTGATGGACTACGTGGCTCCGGATCTCACGCTTCCCGAGCAGTTTTTCGGCTCGCAAAAATGCGACGACGGCATGGGGCCGGAACGCGCACTGATGTATGCGGTCCTCAAGGATGGCATCCGATCGTTCTACAAGAACGTTGGCGCCACCCGCCGCAAGTACAAGAAGATCTACGCAGAGGCCGAGGAATGGATCAGCGAGGAGTCCTGGGACGACCCATTCAGCTTCCGCACGATCTGCGACACCCTCGGCATCGATGCACGCTGCTTGCGGACTCGGCTTTTTGCTTGGTGCGAAACCGAGCTTCTGCGCCGCGAGAAAACCGGCGACACCGCCTCCGTTCAGGTGGGACGTAGCCCGTTCCCAACTCCGATCGACCTCGATGACTCTTCGCCCACACACTCTTCGTCAACACACTCTTCGTCAACACAGCAGTGGGACGAAAGCGACGGCGACCTGGATTCAGGCGACGAGAATTCGTCTTGGTCGGAGAACGAGCATGTTTCGCTGGATGATTTCTCGAACCAAGAACTCGTTTACGCGGCCTGACTGATCCCGAGTCGGTCAGCACGCAAAGCGTGCAAGCCCTGGATGCGCGGAGTCGGCCCCCAAACTACCGACCCGTGCCGCCTGCGAATCTAGGATTCGTCGGCACCACAACTAAGGTCGATCCAGCGGACCCCCTCCCCGCGGATCGGCCTTTTTTTTTGTCAGGCATCGCTCGGTTTCAAAGCCCCATGAACTTGGCGGCAATCTCTTCCCAAGCGGTGCGTCGCTTATCATTCTTGCTCGGATCGTAGGTCGTGCCGTTAACCAATCGCACGATCCTTCGAACCACTTCCGGGCTACCGGGCTTCTGGTCGATGTCGATCACGTTCACGCAACACATGTCCTGCTCAATGCTCGCGAACGCCGTGCGCCCAGTCACACCCAAAGCCCAACCAAGCAATAGACCGTTGATGCCACCATGGGCGAAAAGAGCGAGCTCGCTCCAATCGTCTTCGGCAAGAATACGATGAAGCACTGCTAAAGCCCGTTCTTCTGCGGCGGCGAAACTTTCACCGTTCAGAAGCCGCCCATCCGGGCTGTCCGCACCGGCCTGCGCGTAGGCGACATCACGCATCAAATCGAATTCGGAGTCGGGCTCGGGCGCGCCGGGTTTGATCTCTTCGAGTTCGAGCTCGTCACGGATCGGTAAAGAACGATCGCCCAGCACCAACGCGGCAGTTTCTTGCGTGCGCGGCAAGCCCGAACAGATGGCGAGATCGAATTCAACGTCGCGCATCATCACAGACATCGCGATCGCCTGTTCACGTCCCCGTTCGGTTAGACGCACTAAGCGCGCGTTGGGAACCGGGAGTCCGCCCGGGTCAACATAGGAGACATCGCCGTGACGAAACAGATAGATACGACGACGGCGCAAGCCGTCGAGGCTTTGGTGCGTCGGCACCGGCGCTACCACTCTCCTGTGTTCGGCATCGACGCCCAAGGCTCCTGCGGCGCAAGCGCATCGCCGTGCTGCAACAGTTCAACCGATACACCGTCGGGGGAACGGACGAAGGCCATGCGCCCGTCGCGAGGCGGGCGATTGATGACCACACCTTTGTCCATGAGTCGCTGGCAAGCCGCGTAGATGTCGTCCACCGCATACGCCAAATGCCCGAAGTTGCGTCCGCCACCAAGCTCTTCTGGATCCCAGTTGTAGGTGAGTTCGACCTGAGCATCGTCATCACCCGGCGCAGCCAGAAACACGAGCGTGAATCGCGCAACGTCGACATCAACCCGTCGCAACTCGTGAAGCCCCAGTTTGTCGCAGTAAAACTCAAGCGAGCTGTCCAGATCGGACACCCGCACCATCGTGTGGAGGTATTTCATCGATTGCCCCTCGAAGCGCGACCCCGATCCCCATCCCGACCGTGATCCCGAACGTGCCCCCGATCAAAAAGGGGGGGCCCAGGGCTGTAGGTGGTTTAGCGAGCGGAAAGTTGGCGGAGGGGGCGGGATTCGAACCCGCGGACGGTCGCCCGTCGCCGGTTTTCAAGACCGGTGCCTTCAGCCGGACTCGGCCACCCCTCCATTGCAAAGCAGGTGCGGTTTTAGCGACCGCGAGCGACGGCTACAAGAGCAGCGGCTACAAGAGCCGCCGCTCCTAGGGGGCCGGGATGATCCGAAAAACCTCTCCGTCGGCATAGTCGGCGATATACAGCTCACCTCGACCGTCTTGGCCGAACGCAGACGGCAGGTCGATTCTGCGGCCTCCGACCGGATTCAGCTCGGCTGTACGATCTACGGTTGTGACTCCGCCGGCATCTTCGCCGAACAGGCCGGAACAGAAATCAGCGAAGAAATAGGATCCGTGCAAATCCGGCATCCGACATCCCCGGTACACGAAGCCCCCTGTAATCGAACAAAATTCAGGGCCCGTGCCGTCGTGAAACAACTGGCGCCGCGGGACGACCTGTTCTTCGCAACTGTAGGTGCACTCGGGACCGGCACCGGCAAAAGGCGAATCGCCCTCACAACAATTCCATCCGAACTGAAATGGGCCGGAGTCTAGTTCCCGCCCATCAACTCGATTGATCTCTTCGACAGCATCCTGCCCAACATCGGCGATCCACAAATCGCCAGTGAGGCGATCAAAGCTAAAGCGCCAGGGATTGCGCAGCCCCTCGCCCCAAATAAGCGCCAGCGCCCCCTCAGCCGTCCCCGCAGCCGTGGGGTCGGGGTTACTCCAGGGAACCGCCCAGTACGGCGCAGCGTCAACGTCGACATCTAGACGCAGCATCTTTCCCAATAGGCTGCCGTCGTCCTGGGCTTGGTTGGCCGTGTCTCCTCCGGGAATTCCGTTGCCGTCACCCATCGCGACCCACAAGAATCCATCCGGGCCGAACACAATGCGGCCGCCGTTGTGAAATGGGTCGATCTGCCCGATGCG
>JBLFWR010000102.1:0-12491 GCA_047611725.1 Binatia bacterium
TAAAAATCCTCGACGCCGTCGGCGTCGGGCGAGTGATCGAATATCTCGAACGGTTTCAATTTGGCACCAAGCTGGCGCCGCACCTTTCGTTGGCGCTGGGCACCGAAGAGCTCACCCTTCTCGACATGACTTCGGCTTACACTCCGTTCGCCGATGAAGGGCGCAAGATTACGCCGGTAGAAGTGAAGCGCATTACCGCTCCCGACGGGCGTGTAATGTGGGCAGATCGCCCCAAGCGAGACGACGCCATCTCGCCACAAACCGCAGCCCTGGTAACAAGTCTTCTTCAAGGCGTGGTCCAACGCGGCACTGCGACGCGGGTTCGCGCGCTTGGCAGACCCGTAGCCGGCAAGACCGGAACCACCAATGACCAGAAAGACGGATGGTTTATCGGGTATACGCCCGGATTGGTTGTCGGTGTGTGGGTGGGGTTCGACGATCACCGACGCAGCATGGGTAAAATGGGAACGGGGTCTCACGTCGCGGCACCGATCTGGCTCGATTTCATGAGCACGGTGCTCGAAGGCGAACCGGTACGCGACTTCGAAATGCCGGACGGGATCCGCTGCGTGAACATCGATAGCAAAACGGGATTTCGCGCCGACCTGCGCACACAGGCCCCCTTTCTGGAATGCTTCAAGGAAGGAACCGAGCCCCAAGAGCACCAGGCCTACAACATCTGGCCGACCCCTGAGGATCCGAACAACCCGATGCCCAGCGGGGCTTGGGCCGATCCGAGCTACGCCGGGCCGCACTATATCCCCTCGCCTCCCGGTGCAGGCGACATGCCGAATCGCGGGGACGGAACCGACCCGCGCTATCGAGACGGAAATTCGGAGCCCCGCAAGCCAGAGGGCATTCGCGACGATCCGATCATGAAGCCAACCCCGAATCGTGGCAACGCGTTTAGATTTTTCGGACGCCGCGACTAGTAAGCGCCGCCAAGGCCTCCTGTCCCCATTGCCCGAGTTCCCCGTCGTCAAGATCCGGCGCTTGTGGCGACTCCAATCGATCGAGCACCGCCGCCACTGAATTTCGCAACGCGTCAAGGTCGTAGCCACCTTCAAGCAGTAGCGCCAGCCGTCCTGCGCAGGTTTCGGCAGCTAGATCGACCAAGGCATCGGTCATCCGTGCGAACGTCGCGGTGTCCAGATGCAGCGACGCAAGCGGGTCATCGCGATGCGCATCAAACCCTGCTGAAACCAGGACGAATTGCGGGTCAAAGCTGCGCGCCATGGGAAGAACCACTTCACGCATCGCCGCGTCGTAAACGTCCCCGCCTGTTCCTGTAAGCATCGGCAAGTTGACGGTCGTGCCTTCTCCGGCACTGCGTCCGATATCTTGGGCCGCACCGGTGCCCGGATAAAACGGGTACTGATGCATCGAAACGTACATCACGTTGGGGTCGTCGTAGAAACTGTGCTGGGTACCGTTGCCGTGGTGAACGTCCCAATCCACGATCAGTACACGATCAAGGCCGTGTACGGCTTGCAGGTGACGGGCAACGATCGCCACGTTGTTAAACAGGCAGAAGCCCATCGGATGATCGGCTTCGGCGTGATGCCCAGGAGGCCGCAACGCCGCAAACCCGGCATCCAACTCACCACCGACGATGGCGTCGGCCAGCGCGATGGCACCCCCCGCAGCAAGGCGCGCGGCCTCAAAGGACCCGGCGCTGGCGAGCGTGTCGGCGTCGAACTCGGTATGGACGCGCCCCGCGCTGGAGGCCACGGCCGCGATATGGGTTGGCGTGTGGACCCGGCCCAGCTCATCCTCCCCGGCCGGGCGCACAGCCACCCGGGGCCAGGCAGCGTATCGTTGGCTCGCAAACAGCGCGTCCAACACTTCAAGGCGCTCGGGACACTCAGGATGCATCGCCCCGGTTTGATGGGCGCGGAAGCGCTCGTCGGTAACCAATCCAATTTTTCGCATGGGCTCCGTATTACCCTCTGCACCAGACCTGCCGCAATCGACCTGCTTCGCGGTGGCTCTCCTTTCCAATCCGCGTTAGCCTCCGACCCTTAATGTTCGGCATAGGTCCCACTGAACTGATCGTGATCTTCGTGATCGCCCTCCTCGTGCTCGGCCCAAGCCGGTTGCCTGAACTCGCCCGCTCTTTGGGGCGTGGTCTGACCGAGTTTCGCCGGGCTACGGCCGAGGTGACCGAGGAACTCGACAACGCCCGCATCCTGCTTGACGAAGAAGCCCGCGACGCAGCCCGCAAAACACGAGAGACCGCCAACCTAAAGCCTGCCGATGCGGCCAGCCCCGACGACGCCAGTCCCGCAGCCAGTCCAGCAGCCAGCACCGACGCAAGCACACCTGCCGATGAGGCAGGTCAAAACAAGAAATCGGAGCCGGCGCCCGAACGAAGCGCCCGCGAGCGCGCCAAAGAAACCGCCGCACGAACCCTGGCTCGCCAGACGCCGGCCACGACGACGCCCACGCCAACGGCGGCCGACGATCCCGATGACGACGACAGCGAAGACGACGACGATACAGACGACTCCGACTCCTAAATGTACGACGTCGAACTGCCGCTTGCCTCACACCTTGAAGAGCTACGAATCCGGCTCGGCCGCTCCCTTGGCGCCATCGCGATCGGAATGGCCCTTTGCTATCCGCGCACCGACATACTGTTCGGGTTTCTCACGGCCCCACTGACCCAAGCTGCCGCAGACATTGGCTCATCGGCCATGCTGGTCGGAACCGGAGTGGCCGAAGCGTTCTTCACGCGCCTGAAGGTCGCCGCAATCGCGGGCGTTTTCGCGACACTACCGATCACGTTGTGGCAGATATGGATGTTCATCCAGCCAGGATTCCGTGGTTCGGAAAACAACTACGCTCGCTCGTTCGTGCTGTTTGGGTCGGTCTTTTTTCTGTCTGGCGCCGCGTTCTGCTACTTGATGGTCTTGCCGCTGGCCTTTCCGTTTTTCCTTTCCGAGTACGCTAGCATCGGCATCGAGCCCGTCATTCGCATCAGCGAATATCTGTCCTTCGTTTCACGCCTGTTGCTCGCGTTCGGCATCACGTTCGAAATGCCTGTCACAACCTTCTTTCTGGCCCGAGCCGGACTCATCACCGACCGCACGTTAATTCACTATGGCCGCTACGCCGTCGTAGGAATTTTTGTTCTCGCGGCAATCCTGACTCCCCCAGATGTGGTTTCGCAAACCTTGATGGCTGGCCCTTTGCTGTGCCTGTATGTCATCTCGATTTTCGTCGCGCGGGCGTTTTCGCGTAAGCCCGTGACAACCGACGATGGTGATGACGGCGACGACAGCGAAAAAGCCGGCGAGTAAACGGCTGAGATTCGATCCGACTGTGACCCCGGTTCGGTGGGCACGTTTAGGAACAACAATCGCGTTCGCGTCTACGCCAAGAACGCCAAACCATCGCAGCAATCGCCAGTGAAACCGGCGCGATAATCCGGGGGTCATCGAGTTGGCTCGCAGCAACCGCCAGGCTACCGCCGACCAGCGCGGTCATGGCCAGCGGAACGACGCAGCACAAGACAAGCCCCGCAAACACACCAACGGCTCCCGCTTTAGCCAAACCCACTAAATTCCCCGAGTTCGACGATTGGCCGCGGCTGGCCTCGTCCGCGATCTTGGCGGCAGCCGACGAAACCAGCGAGTACAAACTTGAATCTGGCGACAGCCCACAGATCGTCAACCGCAACCGATCGTTGCTCGGAACCGCCTCCAACTCCCATTGCAGTGACCCGCAGCAGCTCCGTTCGAAATCGACAAGCGCTTCCAGTTTTGCCTGCGTCTGCGGTTCCGACGCGAAACCCAGTGCAACCCCCGATCGGTCATCCAAACGCTGGGCAGCAACCAGCAGCGGGAGTAAATCTTCGCGCAACATCTGAGTGCGCGCCCCCAGCTCCTGGCGCGGCAGCGTGCAGATCAAAGCGAAGTCTTCCGCGACTTCCGCAACCGGGACGGGTTCAGCGTTTTCGGGCTCAGCTTCGGGCTGGGCTTCGAGACCGGTGTGATTCGTCATGTTGGCAACGCTACCACTTCAAGTTCACTTGAAGTCAAACGCTAAGTGCTGTGAGGGTTCGGTTTCACCCGGGCAAGCGCCGCGTAGCAGGGGAAAGTTTCCAACAGTCTGCGCGGACTATTGATCGCTCTGGCTACGCTTGGCTTCCGGTGAACTGAACGAACAAGGACACCAGCGAAAACCACACGTGGGTATTTTTCCCATTGTAACCTGTACCGTTTTCTGGTGACGTAGCCCCCGCACTGGCGAAAAACCCATGGAGATTGAAGTGAGACGACTACTGCCCATCCTGATCACGGCCTTGTTACTCCCGGTCGGAGCCTCGGCCAGAGACAACTTCCTCGTCATCCTCGCGGACGACGTCGGCGTGGATGGGATCAACGTCTACTCGCGCGACGACCTGTATGGCCACGACGGCGAGGGCGCGGCACCCGGCCCAACGCCGACCATCGATCAGCTGGCGGCCGACGGCATCCTGTTTCGCAACGCCTACACCAACCCGGTCTGCGCGCCCACGCGCGCCCAGACGCTCACCGGCCGCCACGGCTTTCGAACCCTGATCGGCGTACCCGAAGCTGCAATACTGGATACGGCCGAGACCATCATTCCTGAGTTGATTTCGGCCACACATCACACGGCCGCGATCGGAAAATGGCACATCGGGCCCAATGCAGATGTCGACCATCCTATCGATAGTGGCTTCGACTACTACGCAGGTTCACTTGGAGGTGGGCTGGGCAACTACGAGTCGTGGGACAAGACGACCAACTCCACTACGACAACTGGTGCCACGGATGTTGGCTTTACCACCTACGCGACAACGGATGTGGCCGATGAGGCGATAGCCAAGATCGCCGAGTACGACGAGGATCCCTGGTTCATCTGGCTGGCGTTCAACGCCGCCCACACACCGTTTCACGTCCCCCCAACCGCGTTGACCACGATCACGGTCAACGCGGGGTCGGACAACCCAACCAAGTTCAAGGCTGCCGTGGAAGCGATGGACACCGAGCTAGCACGCATCCTGGCGAGCATTCCGCAGAGCATCATGGACGACACCACGATCATCTTCATGGGCGACAACGGGACGCCTTCAGGCGCTTCGGAATCACCCTTCGAGGGACCGCATGCCAAGGGGTCGGTTTATGAAGGCGGCATCAACGTACCGTTCATTGTAACAGGGCCCCGCGTGGACGCTCTGGATGAAGGCTCCGAGAGTCTGGCGTTGATTGGCTCCGTTGATATTTTTGCGACCATTGCTGAGATCGCCGGCGTGACCTCGACTGCCGAAGACTCGCTCAGCATCTTGCCCTATCTCGCCGACCCCTCGCAGGCGACGCTACTGACGCGACCCTATGCCTACAACGAGCGTTTCGAGCCCAACGGCCCGGGTCCCTACGACGACGAGCGTCACTCGGTTCGCAACGCAACCTACAAACTTATCTGGCGCGACGGCACTTATGAGGAACTCTTCAACCTGGACGACGACCCCTTTGAGTTAGCGAACCTCTTGCCCGTGGAGGGCCTCAGCGAGACGGAACTCGCCGCCTACAACGAACTCGTCGAGGCCATGGATGACGTTGTTGTGTCCGGTGAAGTGGCATGTCCCACCACAACCGATCTCAGCTGCACAACAGGGTTCGAGAAAGGTGTCTTCCAATGGAAGGCCAAGCTCGGCACCAAAGACCGGCTCACCGCCAAGCTACTCAAAGGCCCGGCTTTGACTCAGGTTGATTTTGGAAATCCAGTGACCGACCCAGGAACCGCCTATGGCGTTTGCATCTACGATAGTGATGGCGCTCTCGTGGCCGAACTCAGAGCCGTACGTGGCGGCGACGAATGCGCGACCGGCAAGGCATGCTGGAAGTCGTTCGGCGGCGATCCACCTGACGGCAAGGGGTACAAGTACGCTGATACCGACCTGCGCGCTCAGGGGATGCACAAAATAAAGCTACAAGGTGGCGACGCGGGGAAGTCCAAAGTTCTACTCAAGGGACGCGACGACGATCTACCCGATGGCGTGACCACTGCCCTGCTGGCCTCGACCAGCGTGACCGTCCAATTGAGAGGAAGCGACGCCACGCAGTGTCTGTCTGCCACGATGAGCGACATCAAGCGCCAGGACGAAGATCAGTTCAAGGCGAAGTAGAGGGCGGCCAGAAGCGCCGGCGCCATCCGGCCGGATTCAAGTTGACGTAGGGAAAATTATCGGAGGCGGAAAATGATCAAACTCGTCTTTTGCCTACGCCGCCGTCCCCAGCTCACGCGCGAAGAGTTTCAAACGTACTGGCTGAACACTCACGGGCCCATCGTCCGCGAGCGAGCCAAGGCTATCGGCGCGCTACGTTACGTCCAGGTGCACACGAGCCACGACGATTTTAACGATTTGCTACGTGCTGGGCGCAAGGGCCCCGAAGCGTACGACGGCGTGGCCGAGCTCTGGTTCGCCGACCGAGCGGCCCTTGAACAGGCGCTTTCTTCAACAGCCGGGGCCAAAGCTGGAGCCGAGTTGCTCGCCGATGAACGCAACTTCGTAGACCTTGAGCGCTCGCCACTATGGATCGGCGAAGAACACGAGGTTGTGCCGGGGTAAGGAGAAGACCAAGGCGCCAAAGTTCTCAACAGTCTGCGCAGACTGTTAGCGGCAGCTCTCCTGACGGTTTTGTCACGTTAACTCCCATCGCACGCAAGTTCCGCTCCGGCTCAGCGAACCGCGTCAGGATTGTTAGGCGCACGTCACCTCCCGTGCTGGCCGGTTAGCTCATCCACCGCGCTACGCCGCCATTTCATAGTCATGGTGTAGCCCGCCAAGGACCGGCGTTTCCACCACGCGACCCTCAGCAATCTCGACCACGCCCCTCGCCTCCGGCACCCGCTGTGCAATCCCTTGGTGCGGCCGAGCGCGATTATAGTAGCGACAATATTCCGACAGGACGGAAAGCATCTGTCGCTGCGTCACGACTAGAATGTGGTCCAAGCATGCGCGGCGGACACTTCCGAGGAGTCGCTCGCAGTGCGTGTTCACATTCGGGGTTTTGTACGGTGTGACACGGACATGATTGCCAGCTCCGGCCGCAACTTCATCAAAGTCGCTGCCAAATTTGCCATCTCGGTCACGAACCAAAAACCTGGGGGAAGCTTCCGGCGGCGTCGCACTCCCGAGTTGTTGTGCCGTCCATGCGCTTGTCCGTGACCACGTCACTCCAACGTGAACGATGCGCCGGGTCCCTATTTCGACAATCAAGAAGGCGAAGATCGGTCGGAATAAGGACGTCGAAGGTCTGCAAAAAATCGCAGGCCCAGACTTGGTGTCCGGCTTGACCAAGAGCATCGCGCTGGCGCAGGAGTTGATTCTCGGCGACGAGTTCTTGTCGGGATCGAAAACGGTCGGCGAGTGCATCAACGCTGGCATGGGGCCGAGTTCGGGCTCTTAGCCAACACCCAAGAAGCCCAAGGCGTCGGCTTGCGCAGCGGCGGGCTGTTTCAATAGTTGCTTCGAGCACCCGACCCGATCATCCGCCAACGCTGCGATGTCAACGGAGTACCGGCAGGCGACACAGGCGAATGAGTTCGTGGGGACCTCCGACCGGACACGCCAACCGGCCAGCACGGGACCGCCGGTTGACCCGCCGACATCGTCGGCACTTACACCGTCTCGTCAACACTACTCTTTATAGACATCTCGCCGGTGGCCGATCTTGATGATCAAGACAACATCGGGAGGTTCCACTTTGAATATGACTCGGTAGTCGTCAACGCGAAGCCGACGCGCTCCTCGAAAACTGTACCGAAGAGGTTTTCCGAACTCGATGGGGTTGGAGCCCAGCTTTCGCTCAATCGCAGTCCGAGTCTGCCGCTTCGCGGTCGCGGAAAGGCCAAGGATGTCTTGGCGAACGACACTCTCCAGATACTCAATCCGAAATTTCAATCCCAGGCCTTGTCGTGAGCAACGCGCTTCTGCTTCTGACTCAGCCGATCATCGGCAATCCGAGAGAAGTACAGGTCTTCTTGGTACCCGAGTGCTTCCTCAATCAGACTCAGTCCGACACCGGCGACCGACTGGTCTCGCTTTCCGGAAAGTCGTTCTAGCGCCCGATACACGTCATCATCCACTGTGATGTTAATTCGCTTTTTCGATGTAGGCATCTCTAGTTCTCCTTCGCGACAAAGTGTAACACCGGTGAGGCACCTAGATCAAGAGAGAGAGAAAGACGGTGACGACCAAAAGCAAGAATCACCCGTGCTGGCCGATTAGCCCACCCTCCGCGCTACGCCGCCAGTTCGACACTAACCTTGCGGCCGAGCCGAGCCTCCAGGGTGATCAACATCTCCAGACTGAACTTGTCCCATTTACCGCGGACGAGATCTGAGACGCGAGACTGCGCGATCCCGAGGCGCTTTGCCGCTTCAACTTGGGTGAGCTCGTTCTTCTCGATGTATAGGCGAAGATCATTCATGAGCTTCGCTCGCATCTGCAGCACCGTCGCCTCTTCCGGTTCGAAGCCCAGGTCGATAAACACGTTCCCACTCGACTTGGTTGATTTCTTCGGCATCAGCGATCTCCTATCTCTTGATAACGCTTGCGCGCCAGCTCAATGTCAGCCTTGCGCGTCTTCTGTGTCTTCTTCGCAAACGCGTGGAGCACATAGACGGCGTCGGCGAACTTCGCCACGTACAGGATCCGCCATTCACCGAGAACGTGGAACTGAATGGGCGGCCTAGACAGACACTTGGCTGGCTGACACCCTACGAAGCATTGGGCCGAACTGTTGCGATGACCGACTGAAACCGCCGGGAGAAACCGGACATTTCTATATTGCAGCTACACTCAGGCGTCCGATAACGTAATTTACGTCAACTAAGCTCCATGCAGTTCGTCCGTTCATCGACCGTGCGGGACGATGCTGGGCGGATGGCGCAGGCTCAGCCCGAGGTTACCGTCGTTGAACTCGTGGACCGTGACAGGGCAACGCGGCTTCGAAGCCCACCGAACAGGTCGATGCGCACAAAATACCGTTGAATCACCTCCAAACCGGCGAAGGAGGTCAGGGCTCATGACCGGAAATGAAGAAGAAACTCGCTGTTGACACTAGCGCGGAGATCGGCTTTTCTTAGCCCCAATCCGGCCATAAATCCTGAGGCGGAACGCGCCATAGTGCGCTGGTTGTGGGCGAGCGCAGCCTGAGACAAGCGCAGCGTACGTGAGCATTTCCGAAGGCGCTATGGCGCGAGCATTCTGCGTTTGAGCCCGTAATCTATTCTAGAATTGGCGATTAATTTCACTTCCCGTGGCCCTTCTTCGTGGTGACCTATCGGCATGACGACTCTCTGATATGTCGGCGAAGGGCCTTATCTTTTGATTCCCATCCGTTGGGGTTATCGGGATCCACGGGGAGCCATCGAACGCTCCTGAGGCAGACTCATGACTGACTCTAAATTCGCATCGCTTGTGTGCTTCATCTTGGCCGCATTTGCTCTACCGGCCGCGACGCAAGCCGAACGCTACCCATCTACGGGAACGGCCTGGGTGATTCCCGGCGCGTGGGAGGCCCCGACCCATCGCAAGACGCTCCGCACCCTGCCCGATGCCGACGCGGTGGAAGCCTGGGAAATTCAACACGCAGATGTCGCGTTCGGCGGAGACTATGGGCTGACGGGCAATCTGGAAATCGACGCGATCAGCTACATGTACCATCAGAAGCTCGACTTCAGCCCGGACGAGGACGAGATGTGGTACCGGAAGCGCGCGGTAGCGGCGGGGCGGACCTACGAGGACTACTTCCTGCATTTCACCGTCGACACGGAGCTCTCCGTTGCGGATCCTTCGGATTCCACCGATACACCGTACGCGCGGATTCCAGACACCGTTGGCTGGACGGCCGATCCTCTCCACGCCGGGTACTGGCTCTATCAGATGCCGCCCTGGGACGCCGCTGTTTGGGAGGGTGCCGATGCGGACGGCGCGCTTTACGTCCTCCTTTTCGAGAAATTCGACGAGCTGACCCTCACGCTGTCGGCCTTCGCACAGGATGGGACCCTCGTCGTTGAATACCCGAGCGCCCTCGATGCCACTGGCACGGTCAGCGCCTGGTCAGAACTCACGTTCACCGACGGTACGGTCAACCTCAGAGAGAATGGGGTTCTGCGTTGGACGCCACCGGCCGATTGGCGACTCGCCAAATTGCACGACGGCAGCGGCAACAGCTTCGGCCATGGCCAGTTCTTCGGCCAAACGTTGCTGCAAGACGGCATGATGTATGCCGTACGGCTTTATTGGCGCGGTGGCGATATGGCGAATCAGCCGCGCCTGGCGAACGTAGAACTTAGAGACTGGATGCCCGAGGCTACGCCCGGCGATCCTGGTGTGAGAATTATTCCGGGGTGGGATCCGGCGAACGATACAGACACTAACGGTTACGTGGACGACGTGGAATTCGCTGCGCGTCCCAACTTGCAAGCGTCGGCGCGCATGCGATGGGAGTCGCGCACCGTGCCGCTAGGCAGCATGTGGTCGAGCCGATCCGATTGGTGCCGGAGCAACCTGTTCAGTGCCGACCTGCGATCGGAGATCGGCCAGTATCTGGCAACTGTTTGGACGGCGAACGAGTTGCGGGGCGGGTACAACGACGATCTGTTCAAGACCGTCGGCTCGACGGAGTACACGGTGGTGAGCGGCGGGGCAATTGCCGAGAGCGTGCACGCGATCGACAGCGACGAATTGCTCGCGGATTACACTGAAGCCTTCGTTCAGACCTTTGCCGAGATTGCCAGCGCCACGGGCAGTTCTTGGCTCACGGCGAACATCTCGGCGCAGAATCCTTTCATGGACTCCAACAATCATGCCTTCCTGGCCGGCGTGTCCGCGTATCTTCGCGAAGATTATTTCACAGCCTCTATGGGGCTGAGCGGGTACTTCGGCATCAACAAGATGTGGGATATCTTCGCCATGTCCGCGCTCGACCTACGCAACATTATTCAAGGCAGCACGCGTAGCGGCCGGGTCCGTCTTCTCGCGAACAAGAAGAAGAATTGGCTCTATGACCAAGAGTCGATCGTGGCGCTATACTATCTCATCAATGTCCCCGGTCTGACCTATCTGAACGCGTGGAATCACACGTACCAGTACGGTAGCAATAATACGGAGTCTTGGCAGTACTATCGTGGAGGGATACCGAAGAACGTTGCCTATCAGCCGGGTCACCTCCTGCAATTCGATATCGGAGTTCCAGCCGGCCGGATTCCGGACGGCTACGATCCGATGCAATATATGGTGACGACAACGGCAGACGGGTCCTACACGATTCTTGGCGACAGCACAGACACGACGCTCTCGCATCCTGAGTTACTGCCGGAGGGTACGGTTCCAGTGGTACCGTCCTACATTTTTTTCCTCCAGCGATCGGCCGACCCACCGGTGGTCATCGGTGCGCCGGCCGAGATGGTCCTGGCGCGGGCATACACGAACGGCCTAGCCCTTTACCGCACCGCCTTCGGCGGCGGTGACCTGGATTTTATGAAGTCAAAGTCCCCAAAGATAGTTCTCCCCGAGGGCCGTTACCGGCGCGTCAAGCGGAAAGGCAACCGCGTCGGCCGATGCACGAATAAGATCCGCCTGCGGGGCTACGAAGGAGCCCTGCTTCTCCGGGATTCCCGTTGCGACTGAGTCTGAGGCTAGGAATCCCTAGCGCCCATTCCGAAGTATCGCCGAACGTCCAATAACTAGTTGTTACGTCGGAATTTCAGCATGGATTGATGCATCAAACGTGGCGGATAAGCCGTTCAAACACCCCACCTCGTTAGACCCATGTCGAACCCAAGTAGAAACGTCCTAATCTCTCCAAAGTAGAAATGTCCTATTGCGCCTGCGGCACTCAGACAGGGCGGGGCGTTCTCAGCCAGCCTGCGCCGCGGCTTTGATCCTCTTTTTCTCTCGCAAAGTGACCTTCGGGTTGGCCAGTTTCTTGGCGTCTCTCTCCTTTTGTTTTGCGGCGATGAATTCGAACGCCGCACCGAGGTGTTTGTTCTCGACAATCGTTCCTTGGCTGATTCTTGCCGTCTCTTTGTGGTGGACACGGTAGTTGAGATTTGTTCCTCCGCACCGGATCACCACCGTGCCGTCTTCGTGCTCGTGTACGTTCGCCGTGGCGCCTCGCAAGCGTCGGGTCTCCTTGTCGTCCTCGATTAAGTATACGCCGCGCTTGTAGTTCACCGTCAGATTGTTGGTGATGCGCCGCTCTTCGCGAAGCGTGAAAATCTCATCCAAGTTTTCATCGGGATGTAGAGGACGATGAGCATCGTGCAGATTCTTTGCCGGTCGCGAGAAACGCCGATTGTAGTCTTCGATGTACTCGCCCAGGTGCGGCGTAGCCGCTTCCTTGGTCGATAGGTCTCGCAGCCGCAATTCCTTCATGAGCCGGTCCTGGAGCGTTAGATGCGCACGCTCCACGCGGCCCTTGGCCTCCGCGCTGTTGGCGCAAATGATGTCG
>JBLFWR010000103.1:0-12366 GCA_047611725.1 Binatia bacterium
CGGGCGGGTGAGACGGTTGAGGATGACAACACCCACGATCAATCGACGATTCCTCTGGGTCGTTGCGACGACACGCATGGCATGAAGAGACCCCACCCGCTGCCCTGCCCGAGATTCATAACAACCCTTGTCGAAGTACTCACCTCCGAGACACTCAGTCCCCGCAAGCCCGACGTTCGGCATCGCGCTCCGCTAGGGAAACAAGGGCGGACCAAAGGCCCTCCCATCTCCGCTATCGGGCAGGGCGCGGTACAGAAATGGCTGGCCAGCCATGCGCGTTATTATCCGCAAACGGCTCAGGGGGTAGGCCGCTTGAATGTCTTATCCTCGGGGTTCATGTGTGAGATGTGATGTGATTTGCCGCGCAGCGCTGCTCCGAGCCCCCAAGTTCGAATCCACCCCAACAGTCCGCGCGGAAAGTTGACAACTTTTCCCGTCAGGAAAAGTCCGTCCTCGAAATCGGGATTGCGATGAGTCTGCACTCAGCCCCGGTCGCTAACCACGCAAACGTAGGGCGCCCCCCCCCTAAATCGCCCGCGTCTTCCCTTCCCAATAAGGATCCCGCAGTTTCCGCTTATACAACTTCCCGTTCGGATCGCGCGGCATCGCATCCGTAAAATCGAAACTCCGTGGAGTCTTCATCTTCCCCACCCGCTCAATACAATAAGCTGACAGTTCAGCGACAAGCTCTTCGCCGGCAACCGCCTCGGCGCTCGGCTCGATCACCGCTTTGATTTCTTCTCCCCAATCTTCGTTGGGGATGCCGAACACGGCGACGTCGGCAACTTTTGGATGCAGACTCAATGCGTTCTCAATCTCAGCGGGGTAGATATTGGCGCCGCCCGAAATGATCATGTCGATCTTGCGATCGCACAAAAACAAAAAGCCTTCTTCGTTCAGGTAACCGATGTCGCCGACGGTGAAGAACACTTTGCCGTCTTCGGTGGTGAGGCGATTTTTGCGGGTTTTTTCGGCGTCGCCTTTGTATTCGAATTTGCTGAAGTCGCCGAGCAGCATGAACACGGTTCCACGTTCTCCGGTGGCCAATTGTTTTTCGTCGTCATCAAAGATGCGGATCTCGGAACCGGCCCATGCCTGTCCGACGGTTCCGGGGAACTGTAGCCACTGCTCGGGGGTTACGATGGTGCCGCCGCCTTCGGTGGCAGCGTAGTATTCGAAAATAGAATTGCCCCACCAATCGATCATCGCGCGTTTCACATCAGGCGCGCAGGGCGCGGCGGCGTGAATCATGGTGCGGGTTGAAGACACGTCGTACTTGGCCTTCACGTCGTCGGGCAGGCGCAGCAACCTATTGAACTGGGTCGGCACCATGTGACTGGTTGTGCAGCGATACTTGTCGATCAAGCGCAGCATGTCTTCGGCGTCCCACTTTTCGGTTAACACAACGGCATGGCCGTAGTGCAACGCGGTGCTTGAATGCATCAATGGCGCCGTGTGGTAGAGCGGCGAACCACAAAGATGCACGTTGTCGTCTTCGGCCTGAATGCCGAACAGCGACAAAAACATGGTCATCATCGCGAACATGTCATCGGGGGAAACTTCAAGCGGTGCCAACGCGCGCTTAACGCCCTTGGGATTTCCGGTTGTTCCCGACGTGTAGTTCATCACGGCACCGGCCGAGCGGTTCTCGGGAGGATCCGACGACTGACCCGCACCGAGTTCGTCAAACGAGCGGAACCCTTCGACCGCACCAATCGCGTAGCGCCTGTCAGCGGCGAATCCGGCTTCGTCGGCTGCCTTCACACAAAGCGCGGCGGCGCCTTCGTGCCCGATGAACACTTTCGCGGCCGAGTCCTGGAGAACGTAGGCGACCTCGGGCGAAGCCAGGTGCCAGTTCAGTGGAGTCAGATACACGCCGATCTGCGTGCAGGCCAGATGGAGAATGTAGTACTCGGCGCAGTTGATCGCGCACACGGCAACGGCATCACCGCGTTCTACACCAACGGCACGAAGGCCGCGGGCGAGGCGATTAGCGGCAGCGTTGAGCTCGCCGCGCGTCCAACGACGCTCGTCGGGATCGACCAAGGCCAGTTTGTCGGGGGCTTCAGCGGCGAAATTCCAAAATCCTAGCGTGCTCACAACGATCTCTCCTTCAGGTTCCCGCGCGGTGTATGGCGCGATGGCTGCGCAATGTTCGCGTAACGGCCGGGCTGGTTCTGCCGCGAGCCGCGCGTGATGCCAACCAAACGCGAGCCAGGTGCGAGACAGGTGCCCGCCGCCTTGCTGCGACGCGCGCATCCACATAAGTTCGCCGCTTCGGAGGATTCGGCATGACGACACCTTTCACCCTGATCGACCGCGGCACGAGCCACAGCCTTAATGTTTTGGCCGATGGCGACCGCATCCGGATTCCGGCGGCCGATATCGAGCGTGCCACCGGGTGGACTCTGAAGCCTGAAGGCCTCTGCAAAGACTCTAAATGTGTGCCCGTTCGCGACCGCGACGCACTTGCCGACGATCACGGGATCGATCTGGCCACCTTCGCCCAAACCCTGCGTCTCCCGCTGGCTCTTGATGCCGAAGCGAGCTGCGCGGCTCTTGAAGACGCTGCCACCGACCGCATTGCGTCACAGAATTCGCTGGAAGCACCTGATTTCGAACTGCTCGACTTCGACGGGAAACCCCACAAGCTCTCAGACTACCGCAACAAGAAGGTGTTGCTCGTAGTCTGGGCCAGTTGGTGAGGATGCCGTGAAGAGCTGTCAGTTTGGCAGCAACTACACACTGAACTGAAAGATCACGGGTTTACGGCGCTGACCGTAGCCTTAGATCAATCCGCCGACGACGCCCGTCCCTATGTGGAACGGGTTGCGCCCGAGCATCCGTCGCTCATCGATAGCGAGCACCGGGTAGCCCACCTGTATGGGGTCATCAATATTTCGACGATCGTATGGATCGACGAGAACGGCCGCATCGTACGACCGCCGCTGATCGAGTACGGCACCGACATGTTCAAGGACTTCCACGGCCAAGACCCGGCGCCGCATCTGGACGCCGTGCGTCGTTGGGTCCTGAACAACGAACTGCCGCTTGACGCTGCCGCGACGCGCAACGGACTGGTTCCCCCGACGCAGATGGAGCAACTGGCACGCGCCGAGTTCGCACTGGCCTGGCATCTGCACCGTGCTGGCAACACCGAGCGCGCCGCCGCCCATTTCGATCGTGCGGGCGAACTCGCGCCGTTGGATTGGACGATTCGTCGCGGTTCGATGCCGATTCGTGGCAAAGACCCCATGGGCGAAGAGTTCTTTGAGCTCTACACGAGTTGGCAAGCCGAGGGCGCACCCGCTTACGCTTCCTTGGCCGCCGAGCGGCGAGGCTTGGCGTCGAAGAACAAGTAGCGCCCGTTTGACAACTCTTACTCTCGAATGTGCAGGGGTCCGTGCTAGGGTTGCCGCCATGAATTTTGGCGTCACAAGTTGGGCAACGGCTCCAAGAAACCTAGTCTTGCTCGTCGCCGTCGCTGCCTCAGGCTGTGCCACCTTTGAGTTGAATCCGGCCCGGGCGCGGCTGGCCCACCACAAAAACGCGAACGCCGCACAGGCCTCAGGCGATGTTGCCGCCGCAGAGACGAACTTTCTAAAAGCCGTCGCCTCGACTGAGCGGGCGCTTGGCCCGGCGCATGAGCAAACCGCCGTCACGCTGAACAATCTGGCGGTCTTCTACATCTCTCGAAAGCGTTACGAAGACGCCGAAATTCCGCTCTCCCGCGCGCTTGAGATTCGCGAGGCGCAAACTCCGCCCAATCACGCGGCTCTGGCTCGCCTGCTGACCAATGCCGGTCAGATTTCGCTGAACACAAACAACTTCGACAAAGCCGAAACCTTCTACCGGCGCGCTCTTTCCGAAATTTCCGACGCGGGTGATCTTGATCACGACACCCGCGGCCGTGCGCTGATGGGAATGGGGCACTCGCAACGCAAGCAAGACCGCGAAGAGTTGGCGATGCGCTACTACTGGCGCGCCCTTCCCTACATCGAAACCGGCTTTGGCCTGAGCGCTCCGGTGATGTCGGAACTCCTTCACTACCTGGAACTAGAGCCGCCACGGTGGCTACGTGTGGATCCTGAACGTGTCGCTCAACCTGGTGTCGGTGTGAACTGCCCACCCGGAACGATGATGCGCCGTTACGAAACCAAACGCGGTGTGGTCTCACAGTGTGAGCGACCCGATGGAACGGTTGAAGGCGTGGTGCTTTCCTACACGCCTAGCGGACAACTCGCCGTTCTCAGTGAACAACAAGATGGCACTCCTCACGGCTTGACCACCGAGTGGCACCCGAACAAACACATGCGCCAATCTGGCTACTGGCGACTTGGCAAACGCCAGGGCGTGGTGTTGGAGTGGCACGACACGGGCCTACTTTCCGCAGTTGTCGAGTACAGCAACGGGCGAAAGCACGGCGTACAGACCGACTACGATCCGAGCGGGCGAATTCTGGCGCAGGCCAACTTCAACGAAGGCGTGCAAAACGGCCCGGCTATGAGCTTCTATCCGAACGGCCTGCGGCGCGCCTCGGGTGCATTCAGCAACGGCAAACCTGACGGCGAATGGACCTATTTCGACGAGGCCGGAGAAGTTCGTGGCAGTGTGAAGTATCGCGATGGCGTTGAATTGCCTGCTAACCGCGGGCGCTAGTTCGAAGTGTCGATCCTGCAAAGCGTAGCCACACCCCGATCAACTAGATCAGCGAGATCAGCAGCCAGATCAACGGCGACCAAGCTGTGCGTGCTCGCGCTGCTTGGCCTGCAAGCCTGCAGTGCGGGTCCGCGCTTCCAACCGCCACCGGTCGTGGTTCACGGCGGCGACCGCGATGAATGGCAACAGCCTGATCGCGTTGTCGCGGCCCTTGCGATTCGACCGGGCGCGACCATCGCCGATATTGGCTCGGGCGCCGGGTACTTCACGCTCCGACTGGCACAGGCCACCGGGCCTTCGGGGCGCGTCTACGCAATCGACCTTGACCGTTCCGATCTGCAGCTTTTGGTTGACGAGGCCGCGCGCCGTGGCCTTAGCAACGTCAGCGGGATCGTGGGGACAACCGGTGAGCCACGCCTGAAACCGTCGAGTATTGATCTCGTCTTTACCGCCAACACCTATCACCACATCGACGGCACCGTTGCGTACTTTCGATCGTTGCGTCGGGCACTGAAACCCGGGGGAAAGTTAGTGATCATCGATCTGGATCGCCGTTCGTTCGGACGCAAGAACACACCACACGCCATTGCACGCGACCGTATCCTTGGTGAGATGAACACAGCTGGCTATCGATTGGCCGCTGAACATCGGTTCCTTGAGAAGCAGAGCTTTCTGGTATTCGAATCCACCGAAACCGCTCGTACTCGGCGGCCCAGAAGAGTGTCCCGATGAACCAAGCAGCTCGAGTCGTAATTCTAGCCTATGCAGTAGCTACGGCTGTCGCTGTGGCGGTCGCTGTTTTCTTTTCAGATCGCCACCCGCTCTTCATCATTGCGGCAGCCGACGTGGCCGCGACCTGCGTGATCTTCGCGTTCAGCATGCGGCACAACAACTCCAGCTTTTACGATCCATACTGGAGCGTCATTCCACCGGTGGTGGCCGTGTATTTGGCACTCCTACCGGAGGCGATCGGCGCCTCCAGCTTGCGCACGGCCTTGGTGGTCACGCTGGTTTCGGCCTGGGCGATTCGCCTGACTTACAACTGGTGGCGCGGCTGGACAGGGTTGGATCACGAAGATTGGCGTTACGTAAACATACGTAACAAATCTGGCAGCGCTTACCCGCTGGCAAGTTTCGCCGGCATTCACATGTTTCCGACGGTGATCGTGTTTGCCGGAATGGTGCCGCTGTGGCCCGCACTGGTCACCGGCACTCAGCCGTTCGGACTTCTCGATATCGCTGCAGTCGTCGTGACCGGCGGCGCCATTGCGATCGAAGCGATTGCCGACTCACAGCTCTCGGAGTTTCGGCGCTCGAGCGCACCCAAAGGCACGATTCTACAGACCGGGCTTTGGAAGTATTCGCGCCATCCGAATTATTTTGGCGAGGCATCGTTTTGGTGGGGCCTGTTTCTATTCGGACTCGCGGCTGGAGACACCAACGTAGCGTGGTCGGGAGCCGGAGCGTTGGCGATCACGATTATGTTCTGGTTCGTCAGCATCCCGTTGTTGGACAACCGTAGTTTGGAACGACGCGAGGGCTACGCCGCTCACATGGCCACGGTTTCGTCGTTCATACCGCTTCCGCGCAAAAGTTGATTGAATTGGCTGCATACGTTCGACCACATCTTTCACACCTTTCACATATTGGTCATTGCGTTCGAGACACCGTCGGGCCGAAACTGAAACCGCGTGATTGAATCCTTCCAAACTGACCAAACGGTCGCGACCGATGCAGAGCTACATGCGGCACTAGCCACACTCGGGCACGAGACCTTTCGAGACGGGCAGCGCGAAACCATCCTCGAGTTGTTTTCGGGCGGCCGTGTTTTGCTCGTGGCACCAACCGGCGGCGGCAAATCACTCACCTACCAATTGCCCGCGCTTTTGCTTCCCGGCACCACCTTGGTCATCTCGCCCTTGGTTTCGCTGATGCAGGATCAGGTCGAAGCGCTGGAAGAGCTTGGCGTTGCTGCGACCTTTCTCGCGGCGACGTTGCCCGCCGCAGAAATGCGCCTTCGCATGCGCAAGCTGGCCGATGGTGAGTTCAAGCTCGCCTACGTCGCTCCGGAACGCCTGGCCTACGAGGGGTTTCGCTCGATTCTCGCGTCGCTTGACTGCCCCTTGGTAGCGATCGACGAAGCCCACTGCATCAGTGAATGGGGCCACGACTTTCGGCCCGAGTACATGCAAATCGGCGCGGTCGTCGGCTCGATGCCGAAGGCTCGGATTTTGGCTTGCACGGCCACAGCCACTCCGGTGGTGCGCGATGAAATCATCGCGCGTCTCGGATTGCCGCCCGAAACGCCACAACTCGTACGCGGCTTCGCGCGACCCAATCTAGCGCTTCGTGCTCGCGACGTCCTAAGCCGACGCGACCGTGACAAACAAGTTGACGCCGTGCTTGCCGAAGCACTCGGTTCACCGGGACATGCTCGCGGTACGGCGATCGTTTACTCGCCCACTCGAAAAGCCACAGAGGAAGAAGCAACCCGCCTAGAGGCCGCCGGCTGGCGTGCTGATCCGTACCACGCCGGCATGGCGGGCTCTCGACGCGAGCAGGTGCTGCGCGCGTTTTCGCAGGGCCAAACCGAAATCGTCGTGGCCACCAACGCGTTCGGGATGGGAATTGATCGCGCCGACGTTCGCGTTGTCGTCCATCTCGCGCCGCCCGGCTCGGTTGAGTCCTACTACCAAGAGGTTGGCCGAGCTGGCCGCGACGGTGAAGACGCGATCGGCCTACTGCTGCTTTCGTCGGGAGACATGCCGCTTCGACGCCATCTCATTGAACTACCCACCGATGGTCGCGCTCCCGACCCAGACAACGTGCGGCACAAGTGGAATCTTTTCTTAGAACTAATGCGTTGGGCGGAAGGGGGCAGCTGCCGTCACGACGCCATCCTGCGTTACTTCGGTGATGAAGAAGAAACTGTCGGCAACTGCGGCCGCTGCGACGTTTGTACCGACTTGTCGCGAAGCGATGAATCCGACATCGAAGAAACGACTCTCATCGTCCGCAAGGCCTTGAGCGCAGTAGCTCGAATTCACGACCGCTTCGGACTGCAAGCCGCGGCGAGACTTCTGGTCGGCGCCAAAGACCCACGTCTGGAGGCAGCCGGGTTAACCGAAACGAAAACTCACGGCGCGCTTGCGGTGCACGGTTTGGATTGGGTCGTACGACTGCTTCGTAGAACCGTCACCGCAGGATGGGTGGATTTCCGTGGCGGCGATCGGCCGGTGGTCATTCTGACCGAAGAAGGACGCGAGGTGATGATGGGACAGCGCCCGGCGCGCATCATGTTGCCCCCGGTTGCCACAAAAGGCGCGCCCTCCGCTTCCGGCTCGGGTAGAACGCCACGTCAGCCACGTCAGGCGGGTCAGGCGGGCCAGGCGGGCCAGGCGGCCCAGACCGCGATCAACGAACTCGATGAAACCGGAAGGATGGTCTTTGAAGCGTTGCGCTCGCACCGGCTGCAAGTCGCCAAAGAAGAGGGCGTCCCCCCTTATATTGTCGCCAGCGATCGATCGCTGCGTGATATCGCAGCGCTACGACCCCGAAATAGAGCCGAGCTGGAGCTCGCTCACGGCATTGGCCCGTCCAAAGCCGATCGCTACGGGGAAGGTCTGCTGCGTGTGGTTAGCGAAGCACAAGGCGGGGAGCCGAGCTGACCATCGCAAGCGCTGGCACGCGACGATTGATCCCGGCAGGATTGCGGGTCCGAAAAGCCGCAGCCCACAACACTCGGGCAGCATTGATTCACGCAAGAACCGGGATTCGCCAAGCTTCTCAAAAGACAGCAACGGCGCCCCACAAGCCTAGCCGCAAGTTGCGGCCCGGAGGTCGAAGAGTTGAGCATTTTGGAAACTGGTGAGCGACGCGCGTGGAAACGCGACGCGCTATTCGACGAGCATCGTACAATTTCATCGTTCGTAGAGCGCGAAGTCGCGGCCACCGCCGTTTTGCGCGCCTGGTGTGCGACAGCGTGGGCAGCCGCTGTGATTGCACTAGGGACGACCGGAGCCTCGGTTCTTACGTTCTTCGTCGTCACGCTAACTGTTGTGGCGGTATTCTGGCTCGTCGATTTCTTCTTCTCCTTCTACGGAGTGGTCTACAAGATGCGACGACTTCAGGTTCGCGACTGGATCGACCGATTGCCGATCGCTGACATCGAGGAAATCGACAGATGGAAGAGCCCGGAGAATCCTTTTCTCGCAATCACACGCGCCCAGAAGAAGCGCGCGATGCGCGACACCATCACTAGCCCCGCAGTGCAAGGTGCCTACGCGTTGCTTGTTGCGGCCACTCTGATCTTGCTCTTCGTTTAGCGTCCAGATTGGACAGGCGCCGCTAGGCGCCTGTCACCGAAAAGGTCTCTGCATAAGGAGACCTGTAGATACGGAGCAATAACGTATGCAGACGTCTGGAATCGCGAAGTTCCTGCGCCATCACTACCGCCACTTCAACTCTGCCAGCGTAATCGACGCCGCCGACGGTTGGGTCAAGCATGTTGACGCTGGCGGGCGCATGTTCGTAACCCTTGCCGGGGCGATGAGCACCGCAGAGTTGGGACTTTCGCTGGCTGAGCTCATTCGAAAGAACAAAGTTCACGGCATTTCCTGTACGGGCGCCAACCTCGAGGAAGAGCTGTTCAACCTCGTCGCTCACAATCACTACGTGCGCATTCCGCACTATCGCGACCTGACACCGGCCGACGAGGAAGAACTGCTCAACAAGAACCTCAACCGGGTTACCGACACCTGCATTCCGGAGGAAGAAGCGTTCCGTCGAATCGAACGCCCGATTCTGGACCTTTGGGTTGCTGCCGACCAAGCCGGCGAACGCCGACTGCCGCACGAGTTCTTCTATGACCTGATTCGCTCAGACGTTCTTCGCGACAGCTACCAGATCGACCCGGCCGATAGCTGGTTGATCGCCGCATGCGAAAAGAACCTGCCGCTGTTCGTTCCCGGCTGGGAAGATTCCACACTCGGCAACGTTTTTGCCGCCCGTTGCATTCAAGGAAAAATCAAGAACACGACAACGATCCGAAGCGGCATCGAGTACATGATCGAACTTGTGAAGTGGTATCCGCAGGCCGCCGAGGGTGAAGGTCTTGGGTTCTTCCAGATCGGCGGAGGGATCGCTGGCGATTTTCCGATCTGCGTCGTGCCCTTGCTGGATCAGGACATGCACGTCGAAAATGTCCCGCTGTGGGCGTACTTCTGTCAGATCAGCGATTCGACGACGTCCTACGGTTCGTACTCTGGCGCGGTTCCAAACGAGAAAATCACCTGGGGTAAGCTCGCCAAAGAAACTCCGAAGTTTATCATCGAGTCAGACGCGACGATCGTCGCGCCGCTTATTTTCGCCTACGTCCTTGAGGAATCGAAAACCTGAAATCGCGCTCAAGCGGCCGACACGCGGCCCGAACCCGCCTGAGGCTTCACAACTGATATCTTAGCTGAGCTCTTGGCAGAACCTTTGCGCCGCCGTGAGCGCGCGACATCAGCAAGCTCGACAAGTTCTGAAAGGGCCGTCGTAAACCCTTCGGCGATGTCTCCAACATCGCTGACCGTACGTGGACAGGCCACAACACCCAGATCCAACGATCCCCGGTTTGAGAACACTGTCATGTTCAGGGCAGCGCCCTCCATGACTGGTCCCAGCGGGTAGATGGCGTCAACGCGAGCACCTGCGGCGAATAGATCACAAGTCGGGCCCGCGACATTTGAAATGACCAGGCTGTGTACCGGCTGGTGATGATCGGCTAGATGCAGGGAACTGTACATTTGAGCCGCCGCCGTCATCAGGTAAGGGGGCGCCACGCCAGCCCAGCGACTGATCATCGAAGGCCCGGCTTCGGCGTGCATGCGCTTGGAGCGAGCAGCGTCTTCGTGGATGAAGCGAAGCTGCGCGACTCGTTCGCCGAGATGCACCGGCAACGCGACGAACATCACCGAAACGCGGTTGCCGAGATCCCCGGCATCGTCTTTGGGGCGAATATTAACCGGCACCGATGCAACGATCGGGCGGTCGGGTAACTCGCCGCGCGCGTCCAGCCAGCGACGCAGCGATTGCGTACAGGCGGCGAGCACAACATCGTTAATGGTAACTCCGAACTCGGTCTTGACTCGCTTGGCGTCTTCAAAGTTTGCGCGCCCAAAGGCAACTTCACGGCGCGATGACAACGCGGCCGACAGCGACGTTCTCGGTGTCGTAAAGGGCATGGTCGCGCCGGGTCCCGCGTCGTTGCCCGCCACCGCACGCACAAGCGCCGGGATTGCCGATGTTGCCGTCTCGAAGAGAGTTCGCGCAACTTCTACGGGTCGCTTTACGGCGGCGACCGCACTGGTACCCAGCAGTCCCAACAAGGTCGGAACAGGCTCGTGCGATTCAGAAGAGGCGGGCGTAAAATCGTTGCCTTCCGGAGTCAGGTCGAAGAGACGATTCATGGTCGCCGCGCCGCTGGAACCGTCAACCATGCAGTGATGGACTTTGAAGACGATTCCGACACGCCCGCCTTCGAGTCCTTCCAACACCCAGATTTCCCAAAGAGGTCGTTCGCGATCCAGATGCTGACCGGCGATCCAGGAAACCTGCTCGCCAAACTCACGCATCCCGCCCGGGGCTGGGACACCAACGCGGCGGACCTGTTCGGTCGGATCGATGGTCGGATCGTCCACCCAACGCGGGTGATCCAAACCGAATGGCACCTGCAACAATCGCTGACGGAAAATGTCGATGCTCAAAACACGCGCCAAGAAACGGTCGCGCAGGGCCTCGAAGCTGTAACCACCCGGCATTGTTGACGGGTCCAAGATCATCGTGCCCACCACGTGCATGTGGGCCGTCGGGGTCTCGGTATAAAGGAAGGCTGCGTCCATTCCGCTTAATCGCTGCATGGCCAACTCCCCGGGCAACCCCTCGGGCAAACAAAGTCCCGCAAACTAGAACGTGTTACTACATACATGTCAGCACAAACTAGAACACGTTCTAGTTTTCCACGCAAGGACAATTTTCGCGTGACTGCCTCGACTGACGCAACTACTTAGAATTGAAGAGAAAACCCGGCTGGGGCTCGCTTTTAACGGTTTACCAGCGAGCGCGGATACTGCGGAGATCGACGTGCAAGAACGGACCGTGGGAGCGGTTTGAACGATAACGCGCCAAGCCGCCGATGAAGCGCTCCGCGTAGCCCGGCGCTTCGGTCCAATCTTCGACGATGTTGTAGAGCAGGCGGATATCGCTTGAGTTAATGCGGCCGTCACCGTTCAAATCGTCAAGCCAGCCACGCGGCGATTTGGCGTCCAGATAAATGTCGGCAGCCGAGCCATACATGTGGCGACTGAAGCGTGCGCTACCCAGATTGCGATTGTACGCGGGCGTGCGGTAGCCGCTCATCACTCGAATCTTGTCGGCCGGATAACCGCGTTCCAGGAACCGTTCACGCAGAAACTCCAGTTTATGGAGCAGGCGTGGCTGCAGGTAGACATACTTCGGGTAGTCGGCGTCTTGCTTGCACACGAACTCACCCAGTCTAAAAGTCGGCGAAATTTCCGTGTCCACACGCTCTTCGGTTAGTTCGATGAAGCCGCGCGGCGGATCGTACTCAGTGGTTTCCCAGGGGAATTCCGTAGCGTAGCGCCCGATTTTGTAGCCATTGAGAACACCGTTGACCATGCGGTCGGCGGGCATGAGAACGAACAC
>JBLFWR010000104.1:0-12354 GCA_047611725.1 Binatia bacterium
CGACCGCACCGGTCTGCATGGCCTCGATCACTCCCTTTTCAACGGCTGGGATGTACTGGCGCGGAATTGATCCCCCGACGATCTTATCGACGAACTCGAACCCGGCACCGCGCGTCAGCGGTTCGACGCTGATCTTGCAGTCGGCGAACTGGCCGTGGCCACCGCTTTGCTTCTTCACGCGACCGTGAGCCTCGACCTTCTTCCGCATGGTTTCGCGATACGGAACCTTCGGCGCCTTAAGCACCACCGACACGCCGTACTTATGTTCGAGTCGCTCGACCGCAACTTCGACATGAAGCTGCCCCGACCCCGAAATGAGCATCTCGCCAGTATCTTCGTCGCGTTCGACATGAAGCGCCAGGTCTTCTTCGGTCAGCTTGCGCAGCCCCTGCATCGCCTTGTCTTCATCGCAAAGGTTGGCGGCCTCAACGGCAAACGAGATCGCCGGAACTAAAGGCTCGAACCTGGTGATGGCAACCAACCGCTCGGGATCGCAGAGCGTGTCACCGGCGTGGGTATCTTTGAGCTTGGCCACCGCCACGATATCGCCGACGGTAGCCTCGGCGACCTCAACGGTTTTCTTCCCTTCGACCCTGAGCAAGTGACCGAGGCGCTCTTTGTGTTGGCTACGCGCGTTCACAGGATGCAGTGCGTTCGTCAGCGTTCCTGCCAAAATTCGCATCAAGGCAAGATGACCGGCGTGGGGATCGATCTGCGTCTTGAACACAAACCCGACAAAGGGGGCGTCGGGATCGGGTGCGATTTCGATGGCCCCATCGGCGTTGTCACCAACGGCCGCACCCAACGCGGTCGGCGCTGGCATCAGAGACACGACCGCATTCAGAAGTTGCGCGAAACCGACATTGGCATGCGCCGAAACGCAAAAAACAGGATGGACCGTGCTGCTGGCGACTCCAGCTAGGAGTCCGGTGCTCAAATCGGCATCACTTAGCTCGCCCTCATCCAGGTACTTTTCAAGCAGCGCATCGTCGCTTTCTGCTGCGGCTTCCATCGCGTCGGCACGAACCGCAGCCGCCTCTTCGACAAGCGAACTCGGGACGTCAGCGTTTGTGAACTTACCGCTGGAACCATCGTAGAGATGCGCCTTACCGTCGAGCACATCGACGACTCCGGTCATCGTACCGCCACCGGTGATCGGCAACTGAACACGCAAAGGCTTGATTTCGAGTTTGGCGGCCAAGGCCGCGAGCGTGGCATCGATATCGGTATCGGTATCGTGATGATCCAATCGGTTCACGACAATGAAGGCAGGCAGGTCAAGGTCTCGTGCCCATCGCCAAACTTTCACGGTCTCGGCACGCAACGGCGCGATCGGATCGACTACCAACAACACACCAGCCGCAGCGCGCAGCGCGAAGTGCGCGTCGGACACGAAATCGCCGTGCCCCGGGGTATCGATGACGTTGATGTCGGTTTTGTTCCAGTGGCCGTGGTGAACAGCGCTGGTAATCGATGAACGTCGTTTCACTTCCTCGGCTTCGGTATCAAAAAGCGAGGTTTCGTCGTCCACTCGACCAAGGCGATTAGTCGCGCCCATGGCAAAAAGAAGAGCGTCGGCGACCGAAGTCTTGCCAACTCCGCCCTGTCCGATGACAGCGATCGTGCGAATATCTGAAGCGTGCGTGGCCACGATGTTCTCCTGAGAGTGACTTCTTAGCTTGGGGCGCCTTGCCCTGAGTCCTATTCCTGCCCCCAGCTAGTTGCGCTCATAAACGAGCCGGAGTCCTTCAAGCGTCAAGAACTCATCAACCTCTCGAATCGTCGACGACTCTGCTGCAATCAAGCCAGCCAAACCACCTGTTGCAAGAACATAGGGCTTGGTGCCTTCCTGTTTTTCAATCTGCCGCACCAGGCCGTCAACGAGTTCAACGTAGCCGTAGGTGATTCCCGATTGAATCGCATTAACAGTATTGCGACCGATAACTCTTGCCGGACGTACCAACTCGACACGTGGCAACTTCGCCGTGCGCGTATACAGCGCATCCAGCGAGATCCCGATTCCGGGAACGATCACGCCTCCGAGGTACTCACCCTTTTCAGTAACGTAGTCGAAGGTGGTAGCCGTCCCAAAATCGACAACGATCGTTGCCCGCCCCGAACGCGCATACGCCGCAACAGCGTTAACGATGCGATCGGCACCCACCTCACGCGGGTTTTCGTACAGAATCGGCATGCCGGTTTTGATGCCGGGGCCAACCACAAGCGGTTCTATCTTGAAGTACGTACGGCACAGGTCTTCAATGGTGCCGATCAAAGGCGGCACGACGCAGGAAACGATAATGCCGTCAATTTCAGGCTCGGGCATTCCCGAAGTGTGGAAGAGGCTCCACATGAGCATGCCGTATTCATCCGCCGTGCGCTCGGCTTCAGTAACGATGCGCCAATGACGAAGAAGCTTTGGGCCACAGAACAAACCGATCACCGTATGGGTGTTTCCCACATCGATTGTCATCAGCATGTCGCCCGTTTTTACGGTCCCCTGCTCGCTCATACCTCGTACCCTCCTTCTAGGGTGACGTCGCCGGCCAATACGCGATGGCGGTTGCCCTTCCCATCGTCGAGAATCAACGCACCATCATCGTCAATATCCACACAACGCCCTTCGATTGTCGGCCCGGCGCCACTTACGCGCACCGTGCGACCCGCCAGAATCGTGCGCGAACGCCAATGCTCGGCGAGGCGGGAAAAACCGCCAGCCACGTAGGCTCCGTAGTGATGCTCGATTTCAGCCAGAAGCCTTGCCGTGAACTTCGTTCGATCCATCGGCTTGCCGGTTACCGACAAAGCAGAGGCAGCACGGTCGCGAATTTCAGGATCGAACTCATCCAGGCGTGTGTTCAGGTTCACGCCAATGCCGAGAACCACGAAGGAAACGCGATCAGCCTCGGCTTGGATCTCGGCGAGGATGCCAGCCAACTTGCGCAGTCGAAGGCGGCCATCGCCACCCGATTCAACGGTCACGACATCGTTGGGCCACTTGATGCCGCACGGACAACCCATTGCTTCCAAAGCGGCTGAAACGGCAACTCCCGCCATCAACGCCAGCTGCGGCGCCTGGGCCGGAACAATCGCCGGCCGTAGTAAAATTGAAAGATACAGATTGCGGCCGGGTCGCGATTCCCACGTACGCCCCAAACGACCGCGTCCAGCCGTTTGTTCCTCGGCAATGACCACCGTTCCTTCCGGAGCACCAGCGGCTCCCAGAGCCATAGCGTCGCTGTTGGTCGACGCCGTAGTGCGAAGCACTTCGAGCCTTTCAGCCCCGAAGCGGCCCAGAAGCGCCGCTCGAATTTCATCGGCATCGAGCAACGTGACTTCGTCGATAAGACGGTAGCCACGGGCACGCTGGCCATCGATACGGAAACCTTCGCGCTTCAATGATGCAACATGCTTCCAGACAGCGGCGCGTGAAATCCCGAGATCGCGCGCCAGGGCCTGGCCAGAGACATAGTCGGTGGCGCCGCGAAGCGCCGCCAAAACGTGGGCGCGAGAACTCACAGCGCCAACTCTATCTCCATACTCACGTCGGCCGTGGGCGCGGAATGGGTTAGACGCCCAACCGAAATATCGTCGGCACCGGCACGAGCGTAGTCAGCGATGGTGGCCAGACTGATGCCTCCGCTGACCTCTACACGAGCGCGTCCGGCAATTTCGGCGACGGCGTCGCGAACAGCCTGTGGGGTGAAGTTATCGAGCAAAATCGCGGTCGCTCCAGCCTCGAGCGCTTCCCGGAGCTGTTGCGAGTTGTCCACCTCGACTTCGACGTCGATGCCCTCGGGCGCCCGCGCCAACGCGCTTCGAACCGCAGGGCCGATGCCACCGGCGGCGATCACGTGGTTGTCCTTGATCAAAACCGCGTCGAACAGGCCCATTCGATGGTTGGCGCCGCCACCGCAGGCCACTGCGTACTTCTCTAACAGGCGCTGACCGGGGGTGGTTTTGCGCGTGTCCAGCACACGGGTGCTGGCTCCCGCATCGCGAACCGCTTTAACATAGCGAGCCGTTTCCGTAGCAACACCGGACAGATGGCCGATCAGATTGAGGTAGCACCTTTCTATTGTGAGCAGCGGCCGAGCCGGTCCTTCGACCCGGCACAACACCGTGCCGGCGGCGACCGCCTGGCCATCTTCTACCGCTTCGACCACCCGCAACTCGTCGGCTCCGGCGCCCGCTTCTCCCATCGCCGCCAGCCGCTTGGCCAGCGCTTCAAGCACCGGCAGCCCGGCTGGGATCATCGCTTCGCGGGCGACGATCAACGCCACCCCGCGGGTTTCGGACCGAACCGTACAAAGAGTCGTGACGTCGCCGGTGCCTACGTCTTCGGCCAACGCCGCGTCCAACAGAGCGATCACGGCCGGGTCCGACCACAATGCCGACGGTAATACCGGCGGTAATACCGGCGATGCGCTCACGAGGTCGGCCCTGCCAAGGAGCGAACGCGTTCCAGGCTCGCGCCCAGAGCTTCAAGCTCGTCAACGTAGCCTTGGCGTTTGTCGCGCTCGCCCGCGACAACCTCGGCCGGTGCTCGCTCAACGTACTTGGCATTGCCGAGCTTCTTATCGAGGCGCGCGATCTCCTGCTCGATCTTCGCCAGCGCCTTGGCCAACCGATCTTCTTCGGCGCTTAGATCAACGTATCCGGCGATCGGAACCGACAGCTCGGTGCCACCGACCACCGCAGTGGCCGAACCGGCAGGCGGCTCGGCCCCCACTTCGACTGAAGTCAGGCGTGCAAGGCGGCGCACCATCGCTTGGTTGGTGGTGAGAATGTCGGCCGTACTGCCCGGCGCGACCCACAGCTCCAGCTCGACCTTCGGCGCAATGTTCATTTCGGCGCGGATGTTACGAACCGCCCTCACCACTTCGATCAGCGTATCCATGGCGGTGTCGGCCTCGGCATCTGCCCAGGCTTCGACCACCGGTGGGAACGCGGCGTGCATCACAAAGCCGTCGGCGCGACCGGCGGCGGGAAGATCCTGCCACAGCTCTTCGGTGACAAACGGAATAATTGGATGAAGCAGGCGCAGTAGATGTTCGTAGACCGACGTCAACGTCGCAACGGTTTCGTCACGCTCAGCTTCGGTGCCGTCGCACAATACTTTTGAGACTTCGATGTACCAGTCGCAGAACTCATGCCACGCAAAGTGGTACAGCACCGATGCCGCGTCGTTGAAGCGATACGACTCCAGCGCCGTGCGCGTCTCGGCCACTGCAGCGTTCAACCGTGAGCGAATCCAACGGTTGGGCAGCAACGCCAGTTCGTCGGGCATCGTGCAGGACACGTCGAGATCTTCGCGCTTCATTTCGGCGAAACGGGCCGCGTTGTAGATCTTGTTGACGAAATTGCGGTAGCCGGCGATGCGTTCGGGGGCCAGCCGCACATCACGGCCCATGGCGGCGAACGCGGTCAGCGTAAAGCGAAACGCATCAGCCCCGTACTCGTCAACAATCACCAACGGATCGACCACGTTGCCTTTCGACTTCGACATCTTCTGGCCATGCTCGTCGCGGACCAGCGCATGAATGTAAATGTCGCGGAACGGCACCTCGCCCATGAAGCGCATGCCCAGCATCATCATGCGGGCAACCCAGAAGAAGATGATGTCAAAGCCGGTAACCAGCGTTGATGTAGGATAGAAGCGTTCTAGATCTTCGGTGTTTTCCGGCCAGCCCATGGTCGAGAACGGCCACAGCCCAGATGAGAACCAGGTATCCAACACGTCTTCGTCTCTACGAAGCGCGCCCTTGCACTCGGGGCATTCGGTCGGGTCTTCGCGCACCACGATCGTTGATTCGCACGCGTCGCAGTACCAGGCCGGAATGCGATGCCCCCACCACAGCTGGCGTGAGATGCACCACGGGCGAATGTTTTCCATCCACGTGCGGTAGGTCTTTTCCCAATGCGCGGGAACGAAACGGGTACGACCGTCGTCCAGAGCGCCCAGGGTTTCGTCGGCCATTTCCTTGACGTCCAAAAACCACTGCGTGGACAACAACGGTTCGACCGTGTTGTGGCAGCGGTAACAGGTGCCAACCTTGTGCGCGTGCTCTTCGGTACGTTCGAGAACACCTTCTTCAGTCAGACGCGTGATGAGCGCCGCGCGACACTCGTCGGTGGTCATGCCTTCGTACGCGCCGGCTTCGTCCGACATCGTGCCGTCTTCGTTCATGACCGAAATCATTTCGAGATTGTGGCGCAGGCCTATCTCGAAATCGTTGGGGTCGTGCCCAGGCGTAATCTTGACAGCGCCCGAACCGAACTCGGCGTCAACGTAAGTATCGGCAACGATTACCAACTTGCGGCCGACGATTGGAAGGATGCAATGCTTGCCAACCAAATGGCGGTAGCGTTCGTCTTCGGGGTGAACGGCAACCGCGGTGTCACCGAGCATTGTTTCAGGCCTGGTTGTGGCCACCGAAATAAAACCGGAGCCGTCTTCCAAGGCGTAGCGCAAATGCCAAAGGTGGCCCGGGCGATCTTCGTGCTCGACTTCGATGTCGGACAACGCCGTGCGACAGCGCGGACACCAGTTGATCAAATAGCGGTCGCGGCGAATCTGCCCCGCCTCAAACAGCGACACGAAGACTTCGCGTACGGCGGCCGAAAGACCTTCGTCCATCGTGAAGCGTTCGCGGCTCCAGTCGCAGGACACGCCTAGGCGGCGCAACTGCTGGGCGATGATGCCGCCCGACTCTTCCTTCCAGCGCCAGGTCCGCTCCACGAACGCCTCGCGCCCCAGAGCATGACGGTCGGTGCCTTCAGCCATCAGCTGACGCTCGACCACGTTCTGGGTGGCGATACCGGCGTGATCCATGCCCGGAAGCCAAAGGGCCGCCTTGCCGCACATACGGTGATAGCGCACCAGCACGTCCTGCAACGTGTTGTTCAGCGCATGCCCCATATGCAGGGATCCAGTCACATTGGGAGGCGGAATAACGATCGAAAACGTTTCTTCCCCCTCACGTTTCGGGGCCGGAGCGAATGCATTAGATTCGGTCCAGCGCTCGTACCATTTCTGCTCGAAGGATTTAGGATCGTAACCAGCCACGGGGGCGGGGTTTACAACGGGCTTCGGGAGCGTTCAAAAGCCCCACCGCCTCGGCCCGACATTGACGCGCATCCGGCAGCCTTGACCCCTTTGGTGATTCGGCATGTACTCGCGCCCGCGCAGGCCACTTGGGCCTGCAATCTACAGCACGGAACCAGCGCCAGCGGGCTGTCCTACAGCCGGCGACTTCCGCCCAACCATCACTACTTCAAGCAGGAGCAAGCTCGTGACCCAGCGTCCCTTCAAAGTACTAGGAATTCAGCAGATCGCCGTCGGAGGCCTCGACAAGAGCCGGTTGGCAAAGCTGTGGGTGGACACCCTCGGATTGACCGTGGCCGGCAACTTCAAGAGCGAGAAGGAAAACGTTGACGAAGACATCGTCGAAGCAGGCAGCGGCCCGCTCAAGGTCGAAGTTGACCTCATGCAGCCGATTGATCCCGAAAAAAAACCCGCCGTTCACAATCCGCCCCTGAATCACATTGGGCTGTGGATCGATGATCTCCACGCCGCGGTGGCGTGGCTGGACGAGCAGGGCGTACGCTTTACGCCGGGCGGCATCCGCAAAGGGGCAGCCGGCTTCGACGTCACCTTCATTCACCCCAAGGGCAATGAAGACAAGCCTATGGGCGGCGAAGGCGTGCTCATCGAGCTCGTCCAGGCTCCGGCCGAAGTTATCGCCGCCTTCGAAAAGGTCGCTTCGCTGTAATAATTGTCGGATTTCGCACGTGTCTGCTGGCACCCTCGTTGGGGACCCAGCAGGCACGGGCGCATGACAACTAGCTTTCAGAATGCGGGCGAACCCGTTGAAATCTAAGCGATTTTTCGGTATCCGCCGCGATAGTACAGCAACGGTGGGTCATCGCTGACGATCTCAACCGAAACCACCTCACCGACGAAGATCGTGTGGTCGCCGCCGTCCAGCGCCCCGTTCTTCTTGCACTCGATATAGGCCAACGCGCCGTCCACCAAGGGATCACCCGTCATTCCGCAATGGTAGGCAACACCGCGCAGCGAGTTTGGCTCCGGAGCACTGGAACTGGCGAAAGTGTTGGAGATCGCCTCCTGTGCCTCGGTCAGAACGCTGACCGCGAACGACTCGGCGCGGGTCATCTCAACGTGGGCGTTCGCCTTCTTGGCGACACAAACGATGAACAGCATGGGATCTAGCGACAGCGAGCTCACGCCGTTGGCCGTCAGACCGTGCAGGTAGCCGTCATTGTTGGTGGTCACGACCGTGACACCGGTCGCGAACGTACCCATTGCGGAACGAAAGACATTTGGATCGATTGCCACCGATGGCTCTCCCCGAGCGGAGCCTTGGACCATGTCAAGGCATGCCAAGGTCTCCCGTAGACACGAGCACACGCTCGGTCTGGAAACGTCACGGTCTCGATTCTGGAAAAATTGGTGCGAAAGAGGGGACTTGAACCCCCACGACCTTGCGGTCACAGGATCCTGAATCCTGCGCGTCTGCCAGTTCCGCCACTTTCGCGTTGCAGAAGAGCGCGGATACTAGCGAAACGAATCGAGGCCGCAAACAAAGCCCGAGTTTTCAGGTCAAATAAACCAAGCTTCTTCAAGAAGTTGCCGCCAGGCATTGGATCGCCACCGGGGTGGCCGTAGAATCCAACCTCTCCCCCATGGCCAAAGTTTCCGAAGCAATCCTACGACACCCCGAGCATCGCACGGGAGCCTGGACCGCGATCGTTCTCATGCTGAGCATGGTCGGGATGTTCGTGCTCTTCGCGCTGTACCTGGACCACGACCATGTGTTCGCCGACCGGTTGGCGGCCGCCCTGCCCTCGCCTGGCGTGGGAAACTCGCTTGCAGCCGACCCCACACTTGCCGCTCAGGTCAGGGTAGACGACCTCACCGCTCGCATCACGATGCTCGAAGACCAAACCACGGCGATGATCGCCGAGGCCCGTGTGACCAACGATGCGCTCATCGATATCCAGCATGTTGTCATGGAGGCGAGTGTTGTCACCGAAGGACGCGAGCGTTCGGTGCTCGCGCGTTGTGGACACGCGGTTTCCGACCGCCTGCTCAAGCGCATGCCGCGCTCCGAAGTCACGGCGCTGATGCGGATCACCCCAAGCGACCCAGCTGTGTTGGGGTCAGGCGAGAGCACGAGATGTCAGGTAGCGATTGCGAACGTAAGGGAAGGAATCGACAAGGTCACGGTCAGGATTGCGTCAGCGGAACCTATTCCCGGTCACCCGGATCCGCTTTTCCTCCCGCCTTCGATTCATCGTCGTCCGCCGACGGAGTGACGTCGATCTCATCGGGTGCTTTCACCGACTTGCGGAAGTTCCGGATCCCACGACCCAAACCCTCTCCAAGCTCAGGGAGTTTCCCTGCGCCGAAAATAATCAGCACGATCACTAAAATCAGGAAGAGTTCTGTTGGCCCGAGTCCGAACATAGTAGGCGGAGTATAGGCGAACGACACGCGGACAGCCAACGGCAAGCACCGTCGCTTGACCCCGATGCTGTCAGTCGCCGCTGCTTTCCTTTGGGGTCCAGCGCAAAATCGGCTTGCGCGCCGCCCGTGTCTCGTCGAGTCGAGCCAGCGGCGTGTTGTGTGGTGCGCCCACTACGATCTGGGGTGACTGGGCGGCCTCAGCGGCGATCTCCAGCATCGCATCGCAAAACGCATCGAGCGTCTCCAACGGTTCGCTCTCGGTGGGTTCGATCATCAGCGCACCGTGTACGACCAACGGGAAGTAGATGGTGGGTGCGTGGAAGCCGTGATCGAGCAGCCGCTTGGCGATGTCCAGTGTTTTCACGCCCTGGGTCATCTGGATCTTGTCCGAAAACACGACTTCGTGCATCGACTGGGTCTCGAACGGCAGATGGTAGGCACCGATGAGGCGGGCGCGAATATAGTTGGCCGCGATGACTGCGGTGCGGGTGACCTCGGTCAGTCCGTCACCACCACAGGCCAGCATGTAGGTATAGGCGCGAACCAGGATGCCGAAGTTTCCGTAGAACGAGCGTACCCGCCCTACCGACTCGGGTCGGTCACGGTCCCAAAAAAGCTTGCCCTCGCGACGCACCAGACGAGGGGACGGAAGGTAACGCTCGAGGTCGGCGCGCACAGCGACCGGGCCGGCCCCGGGGCCACCACCGCCGTGGGGCGTGGAGAACGTCTTGTGCAGGTTGAACTGCAGCACATCGGCGCCCATGTGGCCGGGCTTGGCCACGCCCATCAGCGCATTCATGTTCGCGCCATCCATGTACACCAAGCCACCAACGGCGTGCACGGCGTCGGCAATTTCGGTAATCTCAGTTTCGAACAACCCAAGCGTACTCGGGTTGGTAACCATCAACGCGGCGACATCTTCGTCCAGACGCTCACGCACGGCAGCCGCCGACATCAGCCCGCGTTCATCACAGGGTACTGAAACCGCCTGATACCCCGACAATGCGGCGCTGGCAGGATTGGTTCCATGCGCGCTTTCAGGGATCAGCACTTTTGTGCGAACCCGACCCTGATCCCGATGCCAGGCACGAATAATTTTCATGCCGGCCATCTCGCCCTGTGCTCCGGCAGCCGGCTGTAAAGACACGGCGTCCAGGCCGCAAATTTCGGCCAGCCAATGTTCCAGGTCGGCGATGAGTTCCAGGGCGCCCTGAATGGTTTCTTCAGGGGCGTACGGGTGCAGACCGGCGAAACCCGGCAATGCGGCAGCGCGCTCGTTGGCCACCGGGTTGTACTTCATCGTGCACGAACCGAGCGGATAGAAGTTGGTCGCGGCCGAAAAGTTCAAATGCGACAGCCGCAGGTAGTGACGCAACAGTTCCGGTTCGGAGACTTCGGGAAAGCCTTCGAGTTCATCGCGTAACAGCGAAGCATCAATTCCGAAATCTCCGACAGCAGCGCTGGAAGAAGCGACATCAATGCCGCTTCTTCCGGCGCTCCCCTTCTCGAAGATGACCGGTTCTAGGACTTCCGCGGGCTTGGCGTCAGGCTTGCTCGCCTTATCCATTTGATCGGCGCCGTTCATGCCGCAGCCCTGTTGCCGATGGCGGCGACCAAGGCGTCCATCTCAGCGTCCGTGTTGCATTCGGTGACGGCGATCAACAACAGATCTTCAAACTCCGGATTCTTTACGCCCAACTCGCCCGCGGCCACTCCGGGCAACAATCCGTGTGCCGCGCTGGCGCGAACAAACCCGCCCGGGTCGGCCATGCGAACGGCGAACTCGTTAAAAAACGGTGCTGTCATTGCCAGCTCCAAATCGCACTCCGTGGTGATTCGTTGCGCAAGCTCGTGAGCACGACGCGCATTGCGCTCGGCAAGACGGCGCAGGCCCACGCGCCCGGCCAAGCCGAGATAGGTGGTTGCCGCCAGGGCCGCCAAGCCCTGATTGGTACAAATGTTCGACGTCGCCTTCTCGCGGCGAATGTGTTGCTCGCGCGTTGATAGAGTCAGCACGTAACCGCGCCGTTGCTCGCTATCCACCGTCTCGCCGACCAGCCGTCCCGGCATCTGGCGTAAATACTGGGTGCGGGTCGAAAACAGCCCCAAGCCCGGGCCACCGTAAGAAGTAGCCAGGCCGAAGCTCATTCCTTCAGCCACCGCTATGTCGATGCCACAGCTACCGGGTGAGCGCAGTAACGCTAGAGATAAGGCTTCACAAGTTACTGAAATTGCGATGGCCCCGGCCTCTTTAGCCAACCGCGATGCAGCCTCAAGGTCTTCGATCACACCGAGGACATTGGGATAGCCCAGGCACACCGCAGCAGTATCGCCGTCGATGGCAGCTTCCAGCGCGACCATGTCGGTACGGCCATCGGGGGCCAACGCGACGGTAACCAACTCGCCACGGCCAAAGCCGTCGAGATAGGTTCGCGCGACTTCAAGATACTCCGGATGCACGCCGGCTGAGACCACGAGGCGGTCGCGCTTGCGGCCGATACGCAATGCCATGAGCAGCGACTCGGCGAAGGCCGAAGCGCCGTCGTACATGCTGGCATTGGCGACATCGAGACCGGTAAGAATCGCCGCATAGGTTTGGAATTCGAAAACCGCCTGCAACGTGCCCTGACTAACTTCGGGCTGATATGGCGTGTAGGCGGTCGCGAACTCGGCTCGTGACAACACGGTGCCCACGGCAGCCGGAACGAAGTGGCGGTAGCAACCGGCGCCTGCGAAACCGGCACTGGCCTGGTTACGCGCGGCCAGCTCTTCCATGCGGGTGGCAACATCTTGTTCAGACAAACCGTCGGGAAGATTTAGCGCTGCGGTGTTGCGAAGGGCCGGCGGTACGGCAGTAAACA
>JBLFWR010000105.1:0-12273 GCA_047611725.1 Binatia bacterium
AGGGCGCAGTCAACCAGTGGCTGACACCCGGGCGGTGTGTCCTTGTCGATCGCCGGCAGATCGTCGTGAGACAGATGGGTTCGGCTCAAGGTTTCGGCGAGGTAGTGATCAACCGATGCGTTGCCAGCGTCCCAAGGCGCCTGACGCCTTTCGACCTTCGACATGAACCCGTAAGACGGAAACGGATGATCGTCGCCCATGATGAACAGGATGTTGGGGCGTGGGTCAGCCGCGGCTATTGCCATGGCGGGATGGGCCGGAGCTAGGGTTGCGACGGTGGCTGTGATCAAGCACAGCGAAAGCGCGAGGGTGCGGGTTCTATCGGTCAATTTCTGTTGCATCGGACCCCCGAACTACGACGAGCAATCGGTACAAACCAACACAACATTCACTCCAACCGCCGCTTTCAGGATCGCCAAAGCGTCGCTGGCACGCGTGGCACCCGAGCTGTTGACGTCGCAAATGCAGTCCGGGCAAGAGCCACTGCCCACCGCTGTGCTGAGCGCCTGGAGGGCATCGCTGGCTCGAATCGCCCCTTCTTCGGTCGCGTCTCCGCATAGAACCGGCCGCAGGGTCGTCGTCGTTGTACTGGTAGAGGTCGTGCTGGTGCTGGTGCTGGTGGTCGTGCTGGTGGTCGTGGTTTGGATCGGATCCAAGCACGAGGCGCTGTCGCGCTCGTCGGCCATGACACCGACACTGCAGGTGGAAAAAGACGTTCCGGTGGCTGACGACGCCATGATGTGGCCGTCAGGAGCTGACTCGCAGGGCGACTCGCCGTCATGTCGAGCGTTCAAATTGTGACCCATCTCGTGGGCGAGAATCAGCCCTTGGAAACTGGCCGCGGCTGGAGACTGAGCCGTTGAAAGACTGACCCCACGCGACGTGCTGCAAACCTCTCCGAAGAAACCGAACTCGGCGTTCAACGGTGGCGAGGCTCCAAATGATTTGTTCGAAAACAGGTGCGCCAAGTCGGTGTCCTCGACTGGTCCAGACTGAGTTCCGCGCCAGTTCCCGAATTCGGTGGCCGCGTCGCGGAAATCGTTGAACAGGTTGCTGGAGCTGAACTCCGTGAAGGGGTCGGAGTTTCCTTCGAATATCATCGAGGCGCTGATGCGAATTTTGAGATTGAGTTGGCTGGCGAAAACAGCTGCAAATGACGCCACAACGTCAGCCATGCGGGTAGCTGCGCCATCGCCATACCGTTCCACGAATTCGTTGTCCGCGACGACCGCCAATTCCAACTCGATCATCGGTGAAGAAACACGCGGCGTGCTTGCCCCTTCGATCAACGCCGGGACATCGTAAAGCGTGGCTTCACTGCTGTCGTCCAAAACGAGCAGCCCGTCGGCGAGACCGATGGCTCCGACCGCACCGTGGGGTCCCCGACGCAGGGAAGCCCATGAGCCAGCGACCCCACGCACGCGACCGCGGTAATAGACGCCGTCGAAAGGATCGATTTCGTCGGCCAGTTCGGTGGTCAGAAGAGTCTCTTCTTCGAGTTCCAGCAATAGATCGAGATCCAGGATTTCCAACGATAGGATAAGCTCGGGATCGACTTGCTCCACACGCAGCACGGCCGGGCCCTGATCGATCGTGCGACCTTCAAGATCCCACAGGCCGTGCGCCTGTGCCGATGCAGGCAGGCAAACGACGAGACCAGCGACGAGAATCGCCAGGCCGTGGGCTAACCCGCGCAACGAACTTCTATCGGCCTATCTAGTGAACACGTGTTCCTATTTAGCCGCCGTTCCACGAATGAGGCAGAGATATTGGCAGAATCGACGGATGGCCCCCGGGGCATACGCGGGTCGCTTGGCTTGCGTTGCTACATTCCGCCAGCCACCCGCGCTAGAAACCGGCGGTTATGTCGGAACCAGAAATGAACGAATCCTTGAATGTTTTTGGCGAACCGCTCGTGCCCTGTAGTGCGGATCCGCTTACCGGATTTTTCCGAGACGGGTGTTGCAATACCAGCGATCAAGACGTTGGTTCTCACACGGTTTGTGTCGAGTTGTCTGCGGAATTTCTGGCCTTCTCCAAGGCCAGTGGCAACGACCTTTCGACCCCGCACCCCGAATTTGGATTCCCCGGGCTCAAGCCCGGCCAACGCTGGTGCCTTTGCGCGCCCCGCTGGTTGGAGGCCCACCAGGCCGGCGCGGCTCCTCAAGTTTGGCTCACGCGCACCCATCAAGGGGCGCTTGAAATCGTTGCCATGAAGATTCTGCGTCAGTATGCAATCGACTTGAACTGATCGCAGTCACGCACACCCAATGAACATCGACCCTGCATTCGCAGGCTTCGCCGTGTGTGTCGCAATTGCGTTCACCACCGACGCTTCGATCGGTTTCGGCAGCATGCTGTTGGGCTTGACGCTGGGCGCGCAGTTCTACCCAATCTCCACGATTCTACCGTGGCTGTTGTGCATGAGTGTGTTGATGACCAGCTACATGGTGCTGCGACATCACGAGCACATCGAGTTCCGCCTGCTCGCGACACGAGTTTTTCCGGGCATGGGAGCGGGAATGTTGGTGGGGTCTGCGATTTTCTCGAACGTCTCCGAGCAGGGGCTTCGTGGATTCCTGGGTTGTTTCGTGATCGTGACTGCCTTCATCGAGTTGCGACGAATGGTGTCGGCGGCACACGGAAGCAGCAGGCCGCTATCGGGTCCGGTGTTCGCGGCAATCACCTTTGCGGCTGGAATCGTTCATGGCATTACCGCCACCAGCGGTCCGGTGTTGGTGTACGGGGTCGGACGTCTCGGCCTGCACAAAAGCAGTTTTCGCAGCACCCTGGCGGTCGTTTGGCTTACGCTCAATGCGACACTGGCGTTCGGCTTCTACATGCGGGGGCAACTTACCGCTGCGGATTTGCCGACCTTAGGCGCGCTGGCGCCAATCGTTGGTGTATCGATCGTAGCTGGCGAATGGCTTCACGGTCGCTTCGAAGAACGAACCTTCCGCTTCGTGATCCTAGCGATGCTGCTGGTCTCGGGCATTTCGTTGCTGGCCTAGAAGAGCGACACCGAAAAGCGGGCATCCCCCGCCGTTTACCCCCGCCGCCTACCGTTCCATAAACGCCAGCGCCACCCCGTCAACCGGCTCAGGCAAAGGCAGAATCCGACCGCCTTGCACGGCTGGTTTTGGATCTTTCGACGACAGCCCGGCATCTCGGGCAGCCGCAGCGCTACGATCCAAATCGCTGCTGATCATGGCCAAGCCCCACAGCGTAGGGCTTCGTTCTTCAGGCTCGGGCGGGCCTACGATTTCCAACAACGAGCGGCCGACTTTGGCGTAGGCGTAGGTGCGTCCACGGGCCTCTTCGATGCGCGGGCGCAGCGAGAACGCTTCGGCATATATAGCTGCGGTGGCCTGCGCGTCGCCGCACATGAGAACGATATGGTCGGTACTAGTGACACAATTGGGGTGATCGACGTCGTGCACGAAGCCGCGCCGTTGTTCGAGCAGGGTGATGGCTCCCGGTGTGTGCGCCGGGTCTATGACCGCAAGTCCGTCCGAGGCGATCTGGGCCTGGATTCCGCGTTCGCTAAACGCGGTGAAGGCATCGTCGAGATCCGCGACGCTCCATGACCAGCCGATCAATCCGGGGCCCTGTTGGAGTTTTTCAACGACCGCGGCAGCCAAGGTGCCAGGCTCGGCGGTTCCCGCAGAGCCTGCCGCGATCAGGCAAACATCGGCGCCTTCCACTCGGGCCCGCGCTGCGCGACAACCGGCGTAGTCTTCTTCATCCTCAAAGCGGAAGCCGAGTGCTTCCCAGCGGGCGCGGGATTCGGCCAATGAAGTAACGGCGATCAAGGCGCGACCAATGGCATCTACAAGGCGGGGGGTGGAAGTTTCGGTCATGGCTTAGTCTCCGGGAATGGGCCAGTCGATACGGGTTGCCCGTACGCATGTAACGCTCTACGGTCCCGCGACTCAAAGAGTGCCGTTGGGTTACCAACGGCGGTTGGGGAAGTTTTCATGTCTGCGCTTGATTTGACCGAACCGCTTCAGAATTTCCTGGCTCGTACTTGCGATGGGCCGGTCGCGGTTCGTGATTTCAGAACTCTTACTGGCGGCGCCTCGGCCGCCGTGTACGCGTTCACGTTGGGCTGCCAGGGCGAGGCCGATCGCGCGCTCGTACTGCGCATGGACGCTGACAACGGTGGCGGCGTTATGGGGGCCGCTCGCGACAGCGAGTTTGCGCTACTGGCGGCGGCATCGCGCGCCGGTGTGACGGTGCCTTCAGTCTACTGGCAGGGAACGGCCGACGACGGACTTCCCGCACCTTTTTTCATCATGGATCTCGTGGAAGGCGAGGCAATCGCGCGTCATCTTCTGCGCGACCAGCGTTACGAGAAAACACGCGGCCAGCTTCCCGACGATCTCGCACGCGAGCTGGTGCGTGTTCATGACATCGATCTGGCTGATCCGCAGTTAGGATTTCTGGCCGAGGCCGCAGCAGCGGGTGACGATCCACGCCGCCACGCGTGGGCTGAAATCGCCCGCTACACCGAGGTCCTCGACACCGTGGGCAGCGGCGATCCCTACCCGTTGCTTCGTCTGGTCGCGCGCTGGTTGGCGGACAATGCACCGGAGGTTGAGCGTGCCTGCCTCGTGCATGGCGATTTTCGCATCGGCAACATCATGTTCGACGAGGGGGGTCTGACGTCGGTTTTGGATTGGGAGCTGTGTCACACGGGTGACCCGGTCGAAGATCTGGGTTGGCTCTGCGTGCGCGCATGGCGATTCGGCGTTGATGGCAACCCGGTGGGCGGACTGTGTGATCGCGAGGCTCTTCTGAAAGCTTACGCCAACTACGGAGGCGCCACTGTGGATCCGGCCCACCTTCGCTACTGGGAAATTTTCGGCAATTGGAGATGGGCGATTATCTGCATCTTCCAAGCGGCTCGTCACAAAATGGGCGACCGCCTTGATGTAGAGCTGGCCACCATCGGCCGCCGTGTGGCCGACAGCGAGTGGGAGATCCTTGAACTGATGGAGGAAGGGTAAGCGATGCAGGACCGCCCGGACGCTACGGAGCTACTAGCTGCGATGAAGGTGTTTCTTGAAACCGACGTGCTGCCCAACTTGAAGGGACGGGCTCGTTTCCACGCACTGGTTTCGGCGAATGTGTGCGGCATTGTCGGTCGCGAGATTGAGCTGGCGCCCGCGCAACGAGAAGCCGAGATCGAACGTCTGTGCCTGTTGTTAGGGATCGCCGACGATGGGGCGGCGGGCAGCGACCGCGCCGCGTTCGTTCGTTATCTGAACGAGCAGCTGGTCGACTGCATCGAAGCGGGTGCCGCCGATCAGGGAGAATGGCGCGCCGAGGTGTTCACGCATTTGCGCGAAACCGTCCGAGAAAAGCTGGCGATCGACAACCCTTCGATGCTCGCCTAGACCAAATGCCGCCAAGAAACGGACGGAGGCCCGAATGACGGCGTTGGTGCATGAATCAAAGATGAGTCTCGAATTCCGCCGCCCGATTCTCGCTACCTCCACAATGGTCCGATCACGAGCTGCAGATCGTGATCCTCGACGGGTGACTTTGGCCGTTCTGATTGGTGGAAGGACTACTTTCGCACCGCGAGCATGTGCTGCTTCGTAGAACGCGATCGTGTCGTAGGCTGCATCAGCCGTCACGCTTGCGATGTTGCCGGAAGAATCCTGGATCAAGCGGAGGCCGGTCTTCGCGTCATCGGCAGATGCGTCGGTCAGCACTTGCGCCACGATCAAACCGTTCCCGTCGACACCGAAGTGCATCTTCTTCCAAACGCACTTGTCGCGCTCCCCGTGCTTTGCGGCTGCCCATTCGCCTTCGCCAATGATCGAGAGCCCCGTGCTATCGACGACGAGATGGATGGGCATGTCCGCCGTGGCAACATCCAGTTTGATATCGAGCCGTTGGCCGCGCCGAGACAACGTAGTGTGGTCAGGAGCTTCCAAGTCAACGCTCATCAAGGAGAGGATCGACTTCAAGAACCGCTCCGCGCCACGAAGCGGCAATTTGAAGACTTGTCGAAGCGTCAACGCAGTCTCGATCGCGTGATCCGAGAACTTCTGCTGTGCGCCGCGTCGCCCGGTCAGCGTAGGCTTCCAAGCTGCAATGGCGTCCTCTGAGATCCAGAGCGTGACGTCGCCCCGTCGGACGAGGGCACGGTCGTATTCAGCCCAGTTGGTGACGCGATACTTGGTCTTGTAGTTCGGATGCACGCGCGAGTTTATGACCTGATCATGACACCTTGGTGCTTCGCGTGGCCTTGCGATTGACGAAACTTAGACTGGAGGAGTACGATTCATGCACCAACGCCGCACTACGCCGCCAGTTCCACGCGAACCTTGCGGCCGAGCCGAGCCTCCAGGGTGATCAACATCTCCAGACTGAACTTGTCCCATTTACCGCGGACGAGATCTGAGACGCGAGACTGCGCGATCCCGAGGCGCTTTGCCGCTTCAACTTGGGTGAGCTCGTTCTTCTCGATGTATAGGCGAAGATCATTCATGAGCTTCGCTCGCATCTGCAGCACCGTCGCCTCTTCCGGTTCGAAGCCCAGGTCGATAAACACGTTCCCACTCGACTTGGTCGATTTCTTCGGCATCAGCGATCTCCTATCTCTTGATAGCGCTTGCGCGCCAGCTCAATGTCAGCCTTGCGCGTCTTCTGTGTCTTCTTCGCAAACGCGTGGAGCACATAGACGGCGTCGGCGAACTTCGCCACATACAGAATCCGCCATTCGCCGAGAACGTGAATGCGAATCTCTTTAGCTCCCGATCCCACGCTCCGTATCGCCTTCCAGTCCGTCGGATCTAGCCCGCGTTGCACCGAATCGAGTTCGAAGCCGACCTGACGGCGGGCCTCTACGGGAAAATCGCGAAGGTCATCTAGGCTCGACCCAACGAACTGCACCAACTTCACAGACAGACTATATAAAATTACTGATAATCAGACAAGGCCTTTCCGAGACTCACGACCACGCAGGCAACCGGATACGCGGAAACGGCCCGTCTGGACCCGTTGGTGCCTCGCCGGGCACCGACAAGCCCACTGCCCCTGCTTGTAGTCCCTGCATTCCCGGCTGAATTCCCAGCCAGACAGCTGAACAGAGCATACGGTGAGCTCAGCCTCATGGATGACGCGAATAGCCAGGACAGGTACGCGGCGCAGAGACTGAACAACCAAACGAAAAAGGGGGAACCGGCACTGCCGATTCCCCCTTCTCGTTTTGCTTTCGCTGGCTAAGAACTCAGCTGGTGCCGATGTTCCAGCTCGACAGGTAGACCTTCTGTTCAGGTGTGAGCTTGTCGATCTTGATGCCCATGCCAGCCAATTTCAGGCGGGCAACTTCCTTGACGATCGCGTCCGGAATGTCGTGCACCGAGATGTCGAGCTTGCCCTTCTTGGCAGCCTTGAACGCCCACTCCGCACCCAACGCCTGGGTCGCAAAGCTCATGTCCATTACCGAAGCCGGGTGACCCTCGGCCGCAGCGAGATTCACGAGACGACCCTCGGCGAGCACGTAAATGCGTCGGCCGGTGGGCATGATGTACTCGTCAACGTTGTTGCGGATACCGCGGTTTTGCTTCTTGGCCTGCTTGGCCAGCGACTTGATGTCGATCTCAATGTCGAAGTGTCCGGAGTTGGCCAGCATCGCGCCGTCTTTCATGAGCGGGAAGTGCTTGGCGGCAAGCGTGTGCATGTTGCCGGTCACGCTGATGAAGATTTCACCGACCTTGGCGGCCTGTGCCATCGGCATGACCTGGTATCCGTCCATGGCCGCTTCCAGAGCGCACATAGGATCGATTTCAGTCACGATCACCTGGGCTCCGGCGCCTGCGGCGCGGCTTGCAACGCCACGACCACACCAGCCGTAGCCAACAACCACGACGACCTTCCCGGCCAGCAGCACGTCGGTAGCACGGATAATGCCGTCCAGTGTGGACTGACCAGTGCCGTAACGGTTGTCGAAGAGATGCTTTGTGTCGGCGTCGTTGACGGCGACCACGGGGATGGCCAAGTTGCCTTGGTTCTCCAGCGCACGAAGCCGAATCACACCGGTCGTGGTCTCTTCAAGAGAGGCCATGACGTTGCCGGCGTACTTCTTCATGTCGGTGTGAAGGGCGGTAACCAGATCGGCACCGTCATCCATGGTCAGGTTGGGGCCGCGCTCGATGCCAGCCTTGAGGTGCCGGTAGTAGGTCTTCGAGTCTTCGCCACGGATGGCATAGGTCGGGATTTTGTCGTCGATGCTCAGGGTCGCCGCCACATCGTCCTGGGTGGACAAAGGGTTGGAGGCCACGAGCACGGCGTCGGCGCCGCCTGCTTTCAGCGTGCGCATCAAGTTGGCGGTTTCGGCGGTCACGTGGAGACACGCGGTGAAGACCGCGCCCTTCAGCGGCTTTTCTTTGCGGAAACGCTCGGCGACTTGGTTCAAAACCGGCATGTCGCGCGCAGCCCAATCAACGCGGCGCTTGCCTTCTTTGGCGAGTTTCGGGTCGGCGATGTCGTAGTTCTTTTTGGCCATCTGGTTTGATGCTCCGATAGATAGGTTGTCCGGCCCGTCTTCTGCGACGGGCCGTGTGTGTGTTTGGGGGGGCGGCGCGATTTTCGCGCCTGGAAATTAGCCCAATTTGGCGGCGAGATCGGTTTCTTCCCAGGGGAAGAGGCCGTTCTCGGGCGTACGGCCGAAGTGCCCGTAGGCTGCCGTACTACGGTAGATCGGTCGCTTCAGGTCGAAGAGCTCGATGATCGACCCGGGTCGCAGATCGACTTTCTCTTGCAGCTGATCGGCGAGGACCGCGTCGTCCACTTTGCCAGTGCCGAAGGTGTTGACGTGAACCGAAACCGGTCGCGCCACTCCGATGGCATAGGCGAGTTGAACTTCGCACTGGTTAGCGGCGCCGCTCTTGACCACATTCTTGGCAAGGTAGCGGGCCATATAGGCGGCGGAACGATCGACCTTGGACGGGTCTTTTCCTGAAAAGGCCCCGCCCCCATGGCGGCCCCAGCCGCCGTAGGTATCAACGATAATTTTGCGTCCGGTCAGGCCACAATCGCCTGACGGGCCACCGACAACGAAGCGTCCGGTCGGATTGACGTGATACACGGTGTCGTCGTCGAGGAGGTCAGCCGGAATGATGGGCAAAATGCATTTTGCCTTCACGTCCGCAGCGATTTGCTCGAGCGTCGCCTCTTCCTTGTGCTGGGTTGAGATGACAACCGTCGTAACACGCTGTGGTTTCCCGTCACGGTATTCGATCGAGACCTGAGATTTTGAATCAGGGCGCAGGTAGCCGAGTTCTCCGCTGTGCCGAAGCTTGGCCAGGTGTTGGACAAGCTTATGCGACAACGCGATCGGCAAGGGCATTAGCTCTGGAGTCTGGTCACAGGCGAAACCGAACATCAGGCCCTGATCGCCGGCACCCTGCTCCTCGTGGAGACCCTGGCCAGCGGTGACACCCTGCGAGATGTCAGGCGACTGCTCCATGAGTCGCTGCTGAATCTCGATCGTATCTACATCGAACCCTTCGGTGCCGATGTAGCCGATCTCGCGGACGGTATCGCGTACGACTTTGTCGTAATCGACCTTCTGCTTGCTGGTGATTTCACCTGCCAGCACCACCATGTCGGTGGCACACATGGTCTCGCAGGCCACACGGCTCTCGGGATCGCCTGCCAGATGGGCATCCAGGACGGCGTCTGAAATCTGATCTGAAACTTTATCGGGGTGGCCTTCTGAGACCGACTCCGAGGTGAAGATGTACTGGTCGACGGACATAGCAGCGCTAATTATTCGCGACGACGCATAGGGTCAAACTCGAATGTCCCTTCAGGATTCCTCGAAGTTTCGTGCGATCAGGGCTCCGATGGCCTCGACGGCCTGGCTGGCATCGGTTCCATGAGCCTCAACCTGCACTCGGGTGCCCTTGGTTGCGGCCAGCGTCAGGAGATCGAGCAGGGAATGGGCATCTGCCGAGGCTGACCCCGCACGCACCTGGATCCGCGCGCTGAACCGATTCGCGGTGCGCACCACGATGGCCGCAGCACGGACATGAAGGCCCAATTGGTTGGCGATCAGGAATTCGCCGGTGGCTGTTTCCGAGGGCCTGTCCGAGGGCTCGCTCATCTTTCTATATCGCGATGGCGGACGGTGACGGTCAAGCCGTGTTGGCCCAAACGGCGGCCGAGTTCCTCGGTGATGGCAACGGAACGGTGGTGGCCGCCGGTGCAGCCCACGGCCACCGTCAGGTAGGATTTTCCCTCTTCCTTGAAAAGGGGCAGCAGGAAGTCGAGCTGTTCCATGACTTGCCTGAGAAACTGCTGGGTGACGTCACGTTCTAGAACATAGGCGGCCACCGGCTGGTCTAACCCAGTGCCGGCGCGCAGGTTCTCGACAAAGTGGGGGTTGGGGATGAAACGCACGTCGAAGACCATATCGGCGTCGCGGACCGGTCCGTGCTTGAAGCCGAAACTCTTGAGCTTGATCTCTGGGCCGCGGTCGGCCCCCTCACCTACACAAATCTCGCTGATGCGACGCTTGAGGTCGTGGACGGTGAGGTCGGTCGTGTCCAGTACGATGTCGGCGCGGGTCTTGAGCGGGGCCAGGATGGTCCGCTCAGTCGCGATCGCCTCGGCCAGATCTCGACCCTCGGCCAAGAGGTGGGGCCGACGGGTTTCTGAAAAACGGGTGAGAAGGGTTGATTCGTTGCAGTCCAGAAAGACCACGAAAACGTGATGTCCCAAAGCCTCGAGCTCTGCTCGTACGCCCGGCCACCGGGCGACGTAACTGGCATCGCGAAGATCGATCCCAAGGCCGACCCGGCTCGGCTTCTCGCTGGATTCCGAGCAAAGCGTCGCGAATTGCAGAACGAGCTCAGTGGGCAGGTTGTCGATGCAGTACAGTCCGCGATCTTCCAGCGCATGCACGGCCGTAGTCTTACCGGACCCGGACATCCCGGTGACCACGGTCAGATCGATGCATCGCAATGCGGGCTGCGGGCTCACGAAGCTTTGCCTTGGGCCTCTTCCTCGCTGGCAAGTATTTCTAAGATCTCGGATCTTGAGGTCGCGTCCACAAGCGATTTGCGAAGTGCCGGGTTCTTTAGAAGTCCGGCGATGTGCCCGAGCCATCGCACGTGGAGGCTCGGGCCATCCATCGGTGACACCAGCATGAAGAACAGGCGTGTGGGCTGACCGTCTACCGAATCGAAGTCCACGCCACACACGTTTCTTCCAAACGTGCATAGTACCTCATCGCCGATCGGCATGCGGCCGTGCGGAATCGCGATCCCGTCAGCGATCGCTGTGCTTGAGGCCTGCTCTCGTTCGACAAGGACCGACGCCAATTTGGCGTGGTCGATGTCGTGGCGCTTTCGCGAGAGAGGCTCGGCTAACGCCGAGAGAATCTCCTCTTTCGTGCCATTCTCGACCTCCAACAGGATGCGGTCGTCTTCGAGAATCTCGCGAATGCGCATCGGCGCGTCACTTGCCCGGGGCGATTAGCCCGAAGTTCCCGTCTTTGCGGCGATACACGACACTGATCGCATCACTCTTGGCGTTGCGGAACACCAGGAAATCCTGGTGGCTAAGCTCAAGGTGTACGATCGCATCTTCAACCGAAAGCGGCTTGGCCGGAATGTTGTCGCTTTCGATGACCGACGGGACGCTCTCTTCTCCGTCAATGTACTCGTAGACGTCAACGGGAATCATCGTCGGCGCTCCGCCAAGCGGAGTGCCACCCTTGTGGTGATTGATGCGGTCTTTATGTTTTCGAAGCTGCGCTTCGAGTTTGGTCACAGCTTTGTCGATCGCGGCGTACAGATTGTCGGTTGTCCCGTGCGCGGTGATGTCGAAATGAGCGGCGTGGATGATGATCTCCGCGGTGTGACGCGATTTGACGACTGACAAAATCACGTGCGCCTCGGTGGCGTGCTTTAAATATTTGCCGACGGCACGAGTAACCTTGTCTTCGGCCTGATGGCGAATGGGATCACTGGGGTCGACGTGGCGGAATGTAACGTTGATTTGCACGGTAGATGTCTCCTGGGGCTCGTAGATCTCGGACTAGCCTAACGTCGCCACGCGCTTGCGCTTGGATGACGGAAGGATGCCGAGGTTTTCGCGGTATTTCGCAACTGTACGTCGCGCAATGTCCACGTTTTCTTTTGCCAATTGCTCGGCGATGTATTGATCGCTGAACGGTTTCTTACTGTTCTCGGCGTCAATGATGATCTGAATTCGCTGCTTGACGCTCTCTGAAGAGACGTCGCCCCCTGC
>JBLFWR010000106.1:0-12190 GCA_047611725.1 Binatia bacterium
GCCGCGCGTAGACAACGTGCTGTCGTCCAAGCGGACACACGAACGACCCGAACCGGTGATGATCCCATTCCAAAGGTATCCGCCGGATGTGGATCGAAGGATCACACCCGTTGGGCTGTCGCCTAGGTCACCGTTCGAACCGAGGACCGTGATGTTCGCCCAAGTTGGCTCGGAAACCGGTGCATCTGACGGGTTGGGGCTACTGTCGGTCTCCATACCGCGATCCGCGGAGCCCGTCTGCGAAATCACCGCGAACTGTACGCCACCGCCGAAACCCAGATCCGAATCCAGCGAGTCGTCGCCGATTCCCGTCAACACAGCGTGATCGACGACAACCTGGCCACCAAAGAACTCGATGCCATCATCGTCGTTCTCATGAACCTGCACGTGGCTGATCACCGTGTTGTAACCCAGCGTGTACAGCGTGATGCCATTCAGCTCACTGCCGTTACCGTCAAGATCGAAACCACCCTGGCGAACAACCAAGTAGCTCAGCGTTCCGCTGTCGTCCGAGTCGTCCAGACCGCCGTAGTTGAAAGGCGAAAGGTAACCTTCCACCAGCGCGTCGCAGGTCGTGCCGTTGTTACATTGGTTGGCCGTGCCGAAGCCCGTGATCACCAAACCACCCCACTCACCGCGGGTTGAGGTACCATCGCTGCCTAACAACCAATCGTTGAACCAGCTAAGCGAGCTCATCACGATCGGATCGGCAGCCGTTCCGTTGGCGAAGATCTGCGAGCCGCGCGTGATTGCCAAAGCTTCCGCTGAAGTTCCCAGGATTAGCGTGCCCGGTTCGATGTTTAGCGTAACGTGAGCCGAATTTCCCGGCCCTTTGCCCGCCGCGTCGCCGTCACCGATCAACGTGCCTTGGCTTCCGCTGCCACCCAAACGGTAGATGTTATCGTTGGTCAGCGTCAGGACCGTGGAGTCAACCGCGTAGCGAGCAGCGAGCTGGCAGATATCCATCGTGCCCGCGAAGCCGGCCGGCAGAATAGTGTTGCCAATGTCGGTTGTACCGGCTGGGCAGTTACCGTCAGCACTGGGCTCGGCACCGGCAAGCGTCCCGCCAGAGGCAGGCTCCCACACCGTGTTGTTGCCGTGCAGGCCAACCGTCCATCCGGACGTCCAGTCACCAGACGAAGGATCTTCGTCTTGTGGGAACGCCCCGATGTAATTTGTATCGACAAAACGCGACTGAATGTTCGCGTCAACAACATCGACATCGGCATCAAACAGGTACTTGTCGGCTTGAAGGTCAACACGACCGCCGCAGGTACAATTCAAATCAATGTCGGCACCGACCGAGCTCAACAGACAGAACAAAGCGTCGGTTGCGGAGGTACGGCCATCGCCGCTGGTGTCGCAGATGCAGGGCTCGGTGCACGTCGATGCTCCGACGGCAGCGCGTAAAATGAACAGACAATCGGTGGCGACAGAATTGACACCGGTCGTCTGCGGCTGCGAGCAATCACCGAGCAATGCCTGCGCGGTGCCCGGTGCCATTCCCACCGATGCTGCAATGAGCAACGCCGTGGTCATGGCTAATAAATGCCTGGATAGTTTTTTCATCTGGAATCCTCCGATTCGTCGGACCAGTTGGACTGCCGAGCAGCTTTCGCTTGGTAAAAATGCGTTGAACATTCGTAGTTCTTCGTACCCTAACGTTGTTTTGCCGAGCCAGGCTTGTCGGCCCGTGCGATCACGCACTGCTGTAGGCTTCGCCGGTGCCGGGTTTCGCTAGAGTACGGGATCATAATGGTCGTGCTGTGTTCGGTTCCGATGACAAGTTTGTTCGATTCGTGTTGCGTCTATTTTTTTCGATTCGAAAGACGAGCGCATTTCCCACAGGAAAACAGCGGCCCCATGGCCATCGCCTAACCAACCCCTAACATCGCGGACACTGTTTGGATGAAGGTTGAACCAGTTTTCTGGTGGAACTTTTCTTTGCGGCAGCGAGACTAACAGTTCCTGAACACGCAAGTGGTTGGTTAACGGATCCTCTCCTCCCAGCGATGCCGCTAATGGCAGCCAGCGACCAGGATTCAAGTGATGCCACAACAACAAAGTCCCGAACGAGCCCTGCTCGCAGCGGTGCTCTTGCTCTTTTCGATCATCGTCCTTCCCGGCAGCTCACGAGCTCAAAGCGAGGAAGGGGCGGCGACTGCAGCCCCTCGCCGCTCAAACCTGGAAGAGATTGTCGTCACCGGCTCTTACAAAGAAGAAACCTTGGACCAGACACGTTTCTCGGAATCGGTCATCGACGTTCTGGGAGCAGAGGATTTCGCCCTTACCGGGGACTCCAACGTCGTAGACGCCCTGTCACGAATCAGCGGAGTCACGGTGGTTGACGACAAGTTCGTCTACGTGCGAGGACTCGGAGAGCGGTACTCGACAACTCTGTTCAACAACTCGCTTCTACCGAGCCCCGATCCCGCACGGCGCGTGGTTCCGCTGGATCTGTTTCCCAGCCGGGTGATGAAGCAACTGGCGATCCAAAAGACCTACTCGCCGAATCTGCCAGGCGACTTCTCCGGGGGCGCACTTTCCATGACGACCCGTGAGATCCCGACCCAACGCGAGTTAACCCTGCGGCTGACCACCGAATACAACAGCGAAGGAACACTACGCAATGCTCACTGGATCGACGGCGACAGTTTGGACTGGACGGGTTTCGAAGGTGGATTTCGCGATCTGCCTTCGATCGTAGACGATCTTTCGGTTGACGGGCGGCTTCCACCAACTGCGTTGCTCACGCCGGATCAGATCGAAACGCTAGGACGCTCCTTGGATCGCAGCTTCGACCTGGACGAAGACAAAACGATTCTACCTAACTTGGGTCTAAACGCATCGTACGGTGATAGTCGCGAAACCCCGACAGGCTACACGGGATGGCTGGTCGGTCTGCGCTACGGAAACGATTGGACCCGAATTCGTGAGAACCGCCGCACCTCGCAACTACTCCCCGGTGGCGGCACTGAGATTCGCGACGACTTTAAGCAGGTAAGAACAGAAAATACGCTGACCTACTCAGCTCTGGCCACCGGAGAGCTGGGTATCGGCCGAAACCATTGGTTACGGGGGACGCTATTCTACACTCGCGCCACCGATAAGCGGTTCATCGAAGATGCCGGTTTCCTTCGTGAGAACGGGCGCACCGTCGAGCGAACGACCTTGGAGTGGGAGGAGCGTGCGCTGTGGACTCTACAGCTAACCGGCGATCACTATCTGCGAGATCTCGCCGATGTTGGCGTTGACTGGGGAATCACGTTCGCCAATGCCGAACGCATCAAACCTGATACCCGCTTCTACGAATACGAGCAGGCAACCCTCGGGAACTTCGTGTTTGCAGACGAACGATCCGGAAACCTGCGCCAGTGGGAGGATCTAAAGGACGACGCATGGGACATATTCGTCAATGCCGACCTGCCAGTCGCAATCAGCGATTCGCTCTTCACGACCTTCAAAACCGGTGTGAAATGGTTCCGCAAAGATCGCGATTCGAGCCTGCGCAAGTTGCGCTACAATGCTGCGTTCCCAAGCGCCAACGACTTCAACCGCGTACGTCGCCAGGACATCGAAGGTGTCTTTTCGGACGACAACATCGGGCGTCGCAAATGGGAGCTAGAGGAAAGTACTCAGTTTACCGACAGCTATACGGCCAGTGAGGAGATTCGTGGCGTCTTTCTACAATCGGAAAGCGAGATCGGCGACAGCCTAAGGTTGATGGTTGGCGCCCGCTACGAAGAATCCGACCAGGGCACCGAAACCCGCGCGGTCTCCGGTGGCACCCCGGTGGCCTCCAGTGTTACCGGCGGATTTCTCTTGCCCGCGGCAACCTTGACCTGGAGCTTCCGAGACAATCACCAGCTCCGCGTCGCTTGGAGCCAAACGGTGAACCGGCCGGACATTCGCGAAATTTCACCCGCACCGTATCTCGATCCGGAAACGCGCTTCGAATACATCGGCAACCCCGACCTAAAAATTGCCGAGATCACCAACTATGACCTGCGTTGGGAGTGGTACTTCCACGAGCAGGACAATCTTCAGCTGGCCGTTTTCTACAAGGACATCGCCCAACCGATCGAAGAAACGCTGCTCCTTAAGGGCTCCTCGGTTCAACGGTCCTACCAGAACGCCGAAGGCGCTGAGTTGTACGGGGTCGAATTCGCCATCCAGCAAAGCCTCGGCTTTCTCGGAGAGCTGGGTCGGGACTTCGCGTACAAGGCCAACGGCACGATCATCGCGTCCGACGTCGCCGTTAATCCCAGTGCGATCAATCAAACGAACCCATCTCGAAGTCTTCAGGGACAATCAGACTGGGTCGCCAACGTTCAGCTCAGCTACGAAAACCTAGTTTGGGACTCGCAGTTTTCTTTGGCCTTTAACATGGCCGGCGAAAGGATCTTTGACGTGGGTGTAAACGGACTCGACGATTCGTTTGAGCAAGGGGTGCCGCTCCTCGACTTCAACTACCGTCAGGGGTTCGAGTTTCTCGGGGGTCCAATGGCTTTGCAGTTCAAGGTGCGAAACATCCTCGATCCGAGCTATGAGATCACCCGCGGTGAAATCGTCGAACGCGAGTTCAACCGCGGCCGGACCTTCTCGGTTTCAATCGAACGAGAGTTCTAGATCTAGCTCTGCTTCGGCCTTTTCCAAGGCCTCTTGGTTCCCAAGGTGGGAGATCCACTGCATCGCTGCCTCTCGTGTATCGGGAAATTCGGAGGCTTGCTCGAAAGCCACCTTGGCGGCCAACAAGTTTGAATCAGCGGCTTCGGCCATTCCAATCAAAAAATAGACCCGACCCGGATCCGCCAAGTTACCTTTCGCCAGCGCTGCGGAGAACGACCGTCGCGCCTCCTTACTTTGCTGGCGTCCGAGATAGACTTGGCCAAGCCGAACCCAGGCATCGCCACTGAGAGCTAGATTCGCCGCCTGCTCAAGAGGCGGGATCGCTAGATCGTACTCCTGCGCCTGCAAGTAGCTCGAGGCCAGCAATTCAAGAGTACGCTCCGTCCTGTCAATGACGCTCGCCTCCAAACCTTGCTCAAGAACTGTCGCCGCCTCGTAAGGGATTTCGTTGTGTAGAAGCAATTGGGCTAGCAGGACGTGCTCAGCGGAACTCTCAAGCAAGCCCTGCTCATACATCGATTCTTGCACCGCCAAAGCCTTCTCATAGCTCTCAAGCTCGGAGTAGACCGCTACGAGCTGAGTCCAATAGGTCTTCTTTGGAAACGCGACCACGAGTTGTTCGAGCAGAGGAAGAACCGCGGGGTATTGTTCCTGCTCGTAAAGCAAAACAGCGAGCAGTTGGAGGCGCCCTTCATGAGGGGCTTCCGAACCGTCCACCGCGGCACGCGCGTAGCGAACTGCGTCGGCCTTGCGGTCGGCATGAGCACAGGCCATGGCGAGCACGTAGTACGGTTGCGGTCCGGGATCTTCGGCGTCGCTTAGCCAAGTCTCCAGATGAAACACTGCCTTCTCGTAGTCGCCAGAGACCATATAAACTTGGGCTAAGTTGAACCGCGTCTCACGCGCGATCTCCTGAGCCAGCCCACCAGGAGCCAGGCTTTTTTCGAACGCGTCGGCCGCAAGTTCGTAGTCCTCGCGAGCCGAGTGTAGATGCCCAAACAGGCGCCACATCGCCGAGCGCTCTTGGACATTGAGAGACTGCCGCTTCTGGACTGCGGTCAACAAAGCTTTCGCGTGGTCCAAGCGCTCTTCGTTCATCGAAGCGCGGGCGGCAGCCAAACGCGTAGCAGTCCAGTCTCGAATCACCGAAGCTCGGCGCTGCGGTTGTTCTCCGCGTAAATCCGATCCTGATTCCACGGCGTCGGGCGGTGGCGCGACCTCGTCCTGGGCGGCGAACGACGGAATCGCCGAAAACAATCCGGCCAACACCGCAGCCGCAAAAAAACTACCAACGACAGGCGTTCGCATTACCGCTCCAACTCGAAGGCGAGCACGAGTTCGACCGCTTTCTGCGCGACCGCGCTGCCTCCTTCTATTCGTGGTTTGTACTTGTAGCGTTCTACCGCTGCCGCGGCGGCTCGTTCAAAATAGCCATGCGGCTCCGCATCAACGACAGTGATGTCGGTCGTGGCACCCTCAGAAGTGACGGTGAAACGAAGATGCACCCATCCCTCGACACCTCGTGCTCGTGCGCGAGCCGGGTACTGAGGATTGACGCGAACCAGCGGCACGAGGTCTTGGTTCCCGGCGCTTGCACCCCCACCTCCTTCGCCGCCCTCACCAAATGCCAGTGACGGAGTGAAGTCGGGCATGTCTACCACCAAATTCTGCACCATCGGGCCGGGGCCCTTGGCAATCGCAGGCGCCGATGGCGGCGGTTCCTTCTGTTCGATTTTTTTCGGCTTCGCGCGTTCCTTGCGCTTGACCTCTTCCGAGCGACTCAGGCGAACGAACTCAAGGCCGCGCACGCGGACACTGTCTCCCAACGGAGCAGCTCGCCCTGCAATCAGATACTGCATCGTAAAGAACAGACCGAAAGTCACCAGCGCGGCAAGCAGCATGGCGGACGGGTAGCGTCCAGCCATCAGTCCGCTACGGCCGCGATGGAAACGTTGTCCACTCCGGCTTCGCGAGCCGCGTCCATGACCGCTACCAGCAAACCGTTGGTAGAATTTTTATCGGCCTGGATGATCACGCTCCCTTGCGGGTTCTCGGCATGCATTCGTTCAATATTTGCACGCACTGCGCGCGGATCTACGGCCCGTTTGTCGATCCAAATCTGGCCCAACTCGGTGATCGCAACCAGAATATTGCCGCGCTCCTTAACTTCAGTGGTGGCCGCGGAGGGCTTGTTCACATCGATGCCGGCTTCCTTTACGAACGATGCCGTCACGATAAAGAAAATGAGCATGATAAAAACGACATCGAGCATCGGCGTTAAGTCGATGTCCGTGTCGTCCTCAAGGTGACGGTGCTGGCGCCTCACGAAGCAGCACCCTCCACTAGGACGGGCACAAACCCACCGCCGACGGTCTCACGGCGTCCTGCACTCTTCTCGGCACGAGGCCTACCATCGGGTGACAGGTGCTCAGCAATGAGCTCTGCTTCTGTAGCCGCACGACGTTCGAGCTGCACGCTGAAGATCAGCCCTGAAAGCGATGCGACCATACCCGCCATCGTCGGGATGGTGGCGCGGGAGACACCCGACGCCATAGCCCTGGCATTGCCGCTTCCCGCGATCGACATGGCATCGAAGACTTCGATCATGCCGGTAACCGTTCCCAGAAGGCCGAACAACGGACACAACGCGACCAGAGCCTTGACGACCGGAATACCGCGCAGCGCTTCGAGACTGACGTCTGAAATCATCGCCGCACGAATTTTGTGAGCATGCCAGGACGTTCGATCGTCGCGCGCATACCAGCGAGCGAGCGTCGACTCGACCAATGATTTGTGGGTGGTAGCGAAGTACCAGTACCGCTCGATGATCAACGTCCACATGGCGAACGTAACGAGGGCGATGGCATTGAGAACCCAACCGCCTGTTTCCATGAAATCACGAACCGCGGGCCACGCATCCAAAAATACATCCATGTTCACACCAATTCGGCGACGCCTGCGAGTCGCTCGGCTCGGTCGGCAACAAGGCCGACACTGTTTTCTTCGAGTATGTGGATCAACGTGCGGCTACGCTCGCTGATCATGCTGTGGAGAATCGTCATCGGAATGGCCATCACCAAGCCGAGAACAGTCGTGACCAGTGCCTGGGAAATTCCACCGGCCATCAGTTTGGGATCGCCGGTACCGAACAACGTGATCTGCTGAAAAGTCAGGATCATGCCCGTTACAGTGCCGAGCAGACCAAGCAGAGGAGCGATGACAGAGAGAACCTTGATGAAATTTAGACCGCTTTGAAAAAGCGAGGTCTCTTTCAGGATGGCTTCGTCGAGACGCAGTTCGAGCGTTTCAACATTCGCTCGAGGGTTGGCTTCATAGACTGACAGGACCCGTCCTAAAGCATTGCTTACGTCGGTTTCGTCGCTGACAAGCTGTGCCCTGATCTTTCGACTGGCCAAGCCGAGCCAAACGAATCGATAGATCGCGAGCGCGAAGCCGATCATGCCGAGCACGATGATCACATAACCAACGGCGCCGCCCTGCTGAACACGTTCCTCAAGGCTCGGCGACTGAATCAGCAGCGAGAGCAGAGTCCCCCGAGTTGGATCGATCGCTACACGGTGGAATCCGTCACGGGCCACGGTGAAATCGGTAGCGTCGCGAAGATATTTACTGGCTGGCTGGCGAGCTAGTTCGGCCAGCTTCCCGTTTTCCGAGAGGTACTGGAGGTACCCCGTATCGGCTATCGCATTGAAGGCGCCGATTCGTGTCACGTCGCGAGTAGCCTCCTTGCCACCCACCGCGATCACGGTTGCCGGGAACGTCACCACGCGTCCCTGCTCGGTCATCTCTTCGTGAAGGGCGAGCCATAGCCCACGTAGTTGCTCGATCGACGGTAGCTCTCGAGATTCAGCCAGTTCGGCGAGGAAGTCGGTGCGACCGGGTAATTGGGCGCTGATAATTGACGTCGAAAAACGGCTGCGTGTGTCGCCAGCGACCTGGCGGACAACACCAAACAGCTCGCCCATGGTTCCCATGCGAGACTTCAACGTTGCCTCTAGCTCGGGAAGGACTTTCTCGTTCGCATCGTGCTTCGCTTCTAGTTCTTCGCTGCGAGTCTGAAGATGCGACTCGGCAAGAAGAGCGTCACGCAACAGCCGCTCTTGTTGACCGCGAGCCGCAAGAAACTCAAATTCTCGCTGTCGATTTTCGTCTTCCTCGCGACGAGAACCTTCACGAATCTGTTCTAGAAGTTCGACCAAGGTTGTCGGCTCGTCTGCAACCGAGCGACTCGGCGCTGCAAGGCAGCCAAGCGCGATTGCCAAGCCAACGATGAAAACCCCCGAAGTTCTCCGACTCATCGCAGCACCTGCGCAGCAGCGATCGGGACTTGGATGAGATCTGGTGCGCTTTGTTTACGCGCCATTCGTAAGCCTTGACGAATGGGGTTCCGAAACCCATCAATCTTCTCCCAACGCCGCTCTTTGTGATTCCAGACACCGGATTCTTCGCCGTCCAAGGTTTGGTACAGCAAAGCGTTGCGACCGATTCGTAGGTAGTCGACTGTGCGAGCCTCACCTTCGGTTTCGATTGGACCTCGGTAGGCTTCGATTGTTCGACCGTACTCGTTCTCAACTTGGTAGGATTCCAAAATTCGGCGGTACTTTTCGGACATTGTCACATCCGCGCGCTTCATGAGTTCGCGAAGCCCCGCCACCCTCTCGTTTCGCTCGCTGGCTAAGAACGGAACGTCGAGTGAGACAAAAGCTCCGAGTGCTTCAATCATCTTCTCCATGAGCGGAAAGATTTGCCGTGACACGACGGTGACTTCATCGGACTGGCTACGCAGCGAGGCCATCTCAAGCTCTTGGCCACGAATCAGCGCTTCGTACTGACGGTTGTAGACTTCGAGTTGCCGAGCACTCTGGAGTGAACCGCGATACTGGGCAGCCATCGCGTCAGTGTCGGCGGCTAGTTCGTCGATGCGCGCCTGAATCTCTCGCGAAATTTGGTTCTCGCGAAGCTCTTGCCCCACGACTGCTTCAAGCGCATCTGGCGTATCCGCCGCCTGCGTTAGTTCACACGTAGCAATCAGTATTGCGGCGCTGGAGACCACACAGGCGAACAGCGCGAGGGGCTGTACTCGGGTTCGCTGTTTAGCCCGTGGGGGGATGGACGAACTCATTCGTTGTGACTCCTTTGGACGTTGGGCCCAGTCGCGTGACCTCAGTGGGCAAGCGACTATCGATGTCCAGGAGCCCACTAATAGGAGCCCGGGGTTAAGGATTCGTGAGGAACTCGTTAATCAATGACGAGGATACGAGGCCTGCCCGCAGGGCCCTGGCGGACACTCAACGGCCCGGATCGATTCGGCAACAATATTAGGTAGTTACAGAATTTGGCAGTTTTTGCTTGTACTTTGTCATTGCCGCCACGTCGGAAGAGCAATACCCTGCCCTCCATGTCTACCGGGAACCTTGTCTCAATCGCTCCATCCACGGAGAGCCGGCAAGTTGGAACGTTCATCTTCGATGGCGCCAACATCCTAGACTGCTCGGGGCCAGCACAAGTTTTCGAAACCGCGAGTCGGCTGCTGCACGTCGCGTCTCCCGAAAAACCACACGCGTACCAGAACACCTTCATCTCGTCGGGCACCGAACCCATCCGCACTTCATGTGGCATGCGCGTCGTCCCCGATGCGACCTACCGCGGGATACGCAGAAAACTCGACACGCTCGTCATCGCGGGCGGCGATGTGTCGCGCGTGATTCGCGACCATGCGTTCTTGGCCTGGGTTCGCCAGCAGCGAACCAAGGCCCGCCGAACAGCATCGGTGTGTACGGGCGCCTTCGTTCTGGCCGAGGCAGGGTTGCTCAACGGCCGCCGGGCGACCACACACTGGAACTTCGCCGACCAGCTCCGTGACCAGTACCCCGATGTCGAGGTCGATGCCGATGCTCTGTTCGTCGCTCAAGACGATATCTACACTTCGGCCGGAGTGACTGCGGGCATGGACCTCGCACTAGCGTTGGTCGAGGAAGATCACGGGCGCCCGCTTGCTCTCCAGGTCGCTCGTCAGCTCGTGCTCTTCCTAAAGCGACCTGGGGGCCAATCGCAGTTCAGCGCACACCTGAGTGCCCAGAGCATGACTGAAGGCAAGCTACAGGCGCTGTCCGAGTGGATCGTTGATCACCTCGACCACGAACTAGACGTCGAAGCGCTCGCCCAGCGAGCGGCAATGAGTCCGCGAAACTTCGCTCGCGTATTTCTGGAAGAAACTGGCACGACGCCAGCCAAGTTCGTTGAGAAGGCAAGAGTGGATCGCGCTCGGCGTGACCTGGAAGATTCGAATTTATCGCTCGATGAGATCGCAACAGCTTCGGGGTTTGGAAACAGCGAGCGTATGCGGCGAACGTTCCAGCGCCACTTAAACGTCGTGCCCCAGGACTATCGGCAGCGTTTCGAACGCAGCAGGGATCGAATCGCTTCATGAGTCACACCCAAAAGAAGCGCCTCGGGATACTGCTGTTCGAAGGTTTCGAAACGCTCGACGTGTTCGGGCCGGTCGAGATGCTAGGGCATCTCGACGAAACACTTGAACTGACAACTGTCGCGGAGAGCGCAGGACCGATCGCGAGCCACCAAGGGCCGCGTACGTACGCGGATTCGAGCTTGGAAGAATGCCCCAAGCTCGACCTACTGCTCATCCCTGGTGGCAAGGGAACGCGACGAGACGTCAACAACACGCGCCTAATCGACTGGCTAACGACCCGCGCAACTCAAGCCGAACTTGTCATGACTGTGTGCACCGGGACAGCCCTGCTAGCCCGGACAAAGTTGCTGGATGGCAAACGCGCGACGACAAACAAACTGGCCTTCGAGTGGGTCGCGAGCCAAGGGCCGAATGTAGAGTGGGTGAAGCAGGCTCGCTGGGTCGTTGATGGAAAGTTCAACACATCCAGTGGTGTCTCGGCCGGAATTGACATGGCCCTGGATGTAATCCGCCGACTCTACGATGAGGCAACCGCACAGTTCATCGCCGACGTAACCGAGTACGAATGGCATCGCGATGCCGAGTGGGATCCGTTCGCAAAATTTGCAGGCTTGACCTGAACAAAGGAAAGTTACGACCATGAACATTGTAATATTTCTCTATGACAACATGACAGCGCTCGACGTCATCGGGCCCTACGAAGTCTTGGCTCGCCTTCCTGAGGCGCAAGTGAAGTTCGTTGCCGAAACGAAGGGTGTCGTACGCACCGACATGAAATCGCTCGGCTTGGTGGCCGACTACTCGATCGATGAAATCGACTCTGCCGATATTTTTCTTGTCGGCGGAGGGCCTGGCGACCCTGCTGTTCGTGAGAATAACCGGGTGATCCAATGGGTACAGCGCATCCACGAAACCACAACGTGGACGACATCGGTCTGTACTGGCTCGTTGATTCTCGCCCAAGCAGGATTGCTAAACGGCAGGCAAGCCACCTCCCATTTTGCCGCAATCGAGACACTCCAGGAGCTCGGCGCCGTCGCTGCAGGACAACGGGTAGTCATGGACGGAAAGATTGTCACCGGCGCAGGTGTCTCGGCCGGTATTGATATG
>JBLFWR010000107.1:0-12105 GCA_047611725.1 Binatia bacterium
ACGACATCGTCGCTCCCAATCTGATCCTGTCTAAAGAACGACTTCGCCCGGAGTGGATTCTGGACTGGCTCATCGATCCGCAAAAGCTGCAGATAGGCACCAAGATGCCGAACTTCTTCAGCTTCACGGAAGACGACGACGGACACTTCATTCTCGGCGACGCGGATGCCCATCAGCAGCACAAGATCGTTGTCGCGTTGCGCGACTACCTCATGATTTTGGGCACCGAGATGGATCCGGAATACAAGGGGCCGATTGCGGTTACCGCTTCTACCGAAACTGCTATCGAAGCCGCACCAGCAGCAGAAGCAGTTGAAGAAGCTCCGGCCGACGTCGGAGAGTGGAACGACTACTACGGGTACTGATTGAACTCGTAACCTGGTCGGTACTTCGGCATGTCGGCATGTGGGTCAGAACCGACAACACCCCTGAAAGCCACTCAAGGCTGTAATGCGCAGCTAGGTTGCAGCTAGGTTGCAGCTAGGTTGCAGCCAGGTTGCAGCTGGGTCAGCTCGTCAACAACGCGCTAACCATACGCACTGTTGTGCTGGTCGCATCGTTTGCATCGAGTTCCTCGTGGCGGCGCAGCGACTCCCAAGCACTCCAGCTCGTACATGTACACAGCGCGGCAAGCGTTTCGCCGCGCCCCTGTTCGGCATAGCGGTCGAGTTCAGCAGCGAACACAATTCGCGCTTCGCGCCGTTGGAACTCGCGCGTATCCCTGTGCGCGGCGCGCACCACCGATGAGGTCGGTTCATGGAGTAGCGCTGCGCGCCGAAGCGGCGAAATCCGTTCGTGAACAATCGCCCAACGTGTGACCCACTTTTTGATTCGCGCCTCCAACGGCTCGTCGGGCGCCGGTGGGCTCGGCCAATCAAGGGTAACACGGGCCATCTGAAGCCGCGCGACTTCGAAAAATAGCGACTCCATGTCGCGAAAATGACGGAAGACCGCGCGCGCGGAAACTCCAGCGCGCTCGGCAACCTGCATCGCGGTCGGCTGCAAGATTCCAGACTCGATCAGCTCAAGCATCGCCTGAGCCACACTTTGGGCGGTACGCTTTGAGCGCAGGGCGCGGCCGTCTTGCGGAGCTTGTGAGGGCGCCGCGCCATGGGCGCTATGGGCGCTATGGGCGCTATGCACGCTATGCACGCTATGCACGCTATTCGCTTGCTGCGCTTGGTCGCCGCCCCGTTCAGGACGACGTTGTGATGCGGCCCTTGCCATGGGACACGATAACAATTGTCACTGACTGCGACAATTGGTCCCGATTCAGATCTAAAAATCGGCAATCAACCCGTCGGCAATCTCTTGAGCGTCGCGCCACTGCTCGCGCATCATCCGCTCAGCACGAGCGCGGAACTCTGGCGTGCAGCCGGTGTCCTTGGCAAGCGCTTGGAGGGCGCGAGCCTGCTCATGAACCTGCGATTCGAACGGCCGCCAAGCATCACGCACACGCGGACCACGTTCTCCAAAGTCCACTGCCACCGCCGACAGCAAACGATTGAACAACCACCAGGCACTGTCCGCGTCCGACTCGCCCGCCCCCTTTGTCAGAGCTTCGGGAACGGCAGCATCGGGGAACAACGGCAGGTAGGGCACCACACAGGGGCTACCAAGAGCAGCAAAGTACAGCGCTGGCGCCGCAGAAGATTCCAGCTCGACCACGATCGACGCGGTCGTCGTACCGACAGGATCGGCGTGTTCACAGACACTGAAATACTTTTCGTCATCGGGCGCGCAGCCCGGAACAAAAACGTCACCCGAGTCATAGTGGTCGCGCATCACGCGCATCACCGCCGAGACATCCAGGCGCTTGCCAGCCGGATCCAGGGCGGCACAGGTCGTGGCAAAGCGTCCCGAAGAAATGACAGGGGGAATGGTCACGGCGTCGCGATACGCGGCGGAAAAATCAATCGGCTCACTTTCGGGGCCTTGCCACCAACCTTGTGCTCTGGCGTGCTCTATCGTGTCGTGCCCGATCAGGTCCCAGTCGCTGCCAATGGTGGTGTGATTGCTCGCCGACAAACCGTGCGCGGCTCGTTTGGCGACCCAATGCGATGCCGATGCTTCAAGCACCCAGGCTTCAATGTGATCCGCGATCAGAAAGGAATTGTGGTACGGCCAGTGGGTGTCCTGAAAGCCGGAACCACCCTGCCCGTGGCGTTCGATCAACGTCACGATCACGGCCACGGCCTCAGCCGCCGAACCCGCACGTTCCAAGCCGAGCCGCACAAGATCCATTCCACACAAGCCGATTGAGGCAACGGGATCTTTTGTGAAAATCGTATGGTTCCCGATCGCCACGCCACAATCGTTCAAGCCGTGTTCCAATCCCCACAGCCAGTATGGTCTGGCACCCAGGAAGCCTCGTGTCTGCGCGACCTGATCGATTTCGATGTACTGACAACCAAGCTTTGTGCCACTGGCATGGCTAGCGGCAGCTACCTGCACAAGTGGCTGACATTCACCGGCAGGACGGTCGCTATTCTTGGCGAAGATGGGCTGGCCAAGCGCGGTGCGCGACCCCATCGCAACCATCGAATCACAGGCCGTGCGAAAGCGGGACAAGTCGATACTCATCCCGGCTGGATAGCGCGGCAGAGTCGGTCTGTCGACTCCTGCCTCAAAGCGAGTACAGACAGCTTGGTACGGCGCGCGGCGGGCGGCATAGTTACAGTGGCACCTTTCCAGGGTTGGCAAGGGCTCTTGTTGTGACCGACGAAACCGCCAATTCCGCGAAAAGCCGAGCCACCCAGGCTCGCCACCTTGAACTCGACGGCCAAGACGACGGCACGTTGGTGCTGGCGTTTTCGGGAGGCTGGGTGCTGCAGGCAGGTTTGGCTGACCGCACGCCGGTTGAACAGGCACTAGATGGGCCGATTCGCCGTATCTGTTTTGACTGTAGCGAACTGACCGATTGGGACAGCGCGCTGCTGACCTTCCTGGCCTGGCTCACGAAACGAACGCAGAGCACTGGTATCGAGCTAGACTATGCTGGCTTGCCCGAGGGGGCCTCCCGCCTGCTCGCCCTCGCCCATGCCGTTCCTGAGCGCGCCACGGGCAGTGACACAAAACGCCCCCCCTTGCTCGCCCGCATCGGCGCGACAGCCGAGCTGTGGCTAGCCGCAACCCGTGAGACGTTAACGTTCCTCGGCGACTGCACCATGGCTCTAGGGCGTTTTGTTCGCGGCCGTGCGCAGTACCGACGCGGCGATCTTTGGTTGGTCATGCAGGAGTGCGGGGCCGGCGCCGTGCCCATCATCAGCCTCATCAGCTTTCTGGTCGGGCTGATTCTGGCCTTTGGCGGCGCGATTCAATTACGACAGTTCGGTGCGCTTCTGTACGTCGCCGACGGTGTCGGAGTCAGTATGACACGCGACATGTCTGCGATGATGACAGGGATCATTGTCGCCGGGCGCACTGGCGCATCGTTCGCCGCTCAGATCGGTACGATGACCGTCAACGAGGAAGTCGACGCACTGGCCACAATGGGAATCTCGTCCATCGATTTCCTGGTTCTACCGCGCGCCTTGGCACTGGCAGTCATGACTCCTTTGCTGTGCCTGTACGCGAATCTGCTCGGCATCCTCGGCGGTGCGTTCGTTGGAATTTTTGTTCTCGACCTCGGCTCGGCCGAGTATTGGTCTCAGACCCAAGCGGCGATCACGTTGCCAACGGTGTTCTCCGGTCTGTTCAAGGGCGGTGTCTACGGCGTCATCGTCGCGCTATCAGGCTGCCTACGCGGCATTCAATGTGGACGCAGCGCGGCTGCAGTCGGCTTGGCGACGACTTCTGCCGTTGTAACCTCGATCACTCTGATCGTCGTCGCGGCGGGTCTGCTAACGGTAATCTACGATGTCCTCGGAATCTGAACTCGGTCACTCCGGCGCACGCATCGACGTGCAAGACTTGACGTTGGCCTATGGCGATTTCGTGATTCAGGAAGATCTGAACTTCACGATCGAACCGGGCGACATTTTCATCATCATGGGCGGTTCGGGGTGCGGCAAGAGCACACTGCTTCGGCACCTTGTCGGCTTGAAGTCTCCCGACAAGGGAGGCTGCTCTTACGACGGGGAAAGCTTCTGGGATGCCGATCTGGCCCGTCGTCAGGTCCTGCGACGGCGGTTCGGTGTGCTCTTCCAAAGCGGCGCGATGCTCAGTTCGCTGTCGTTGGCCGAGAACATTGCGGTGCCGTTGTCCGAGTACACCGACCTGTCGCCTTCCGATATCCGCGAGGTCGCGTCTCTGAAGTTGGCGCTGGTTGGGCTGGCCGGATTTGAAGACTTTCTGCCCGCCCAAATTAGCGGCGGAATGCGCAAACGTGCAGGATTGGCGCGCGCGATGGCGCTGGATCCGGATATTCTTTTTTTCGACGAACCTTCAGCCGGACTCGACCCGGTGAGCTCGCGCAGGCTGGATGAACTGATCCTCGAGCTGCGCGACACCCTGGGCGCGACGATAGCTATTGTCACCCATGAACTTGCGAGCATCTTCACCATCGGCAACAACTCGGTCTTTCTCGATGCCGAAACCCGCACCATGATTGCCAGCGGTGACCCTAAAGCGCTGCTCGCAGATCCTCCTGATGAGCGAGTTGCGGAGTTCCTGACCCGCGGGGAACAAACGGCAACAGGTAGTGGAACACGGACGGTCACCACGTGAAGAACAAAGCCAACCCAACCATCATCGGCGCGTTCGTCCTCGGATCGCTCACCCTGTTGATCGGCACGATCATCGTATTCGGTAGCGGACGACTGCTGACTCCCAAAGCCTCGTTCGTCGTATTTTTCCAAGGCAATGTCAGCGGCCTCCAGCCCGGCGCGCACGTCAGCTTTCGTGGGGTCCAGATCGGTGAGGTGCGCGACGTCGACGCCGTCATCGACCCGGAAGAAGTTGAGATTCACATCAAGGTCGTGATTGAGGTCCTTGGCAATGCCGTCCTGACCATAGATGGCCCCGCCGACTCAACCGAAGAATCGATTGAGCAAGGCATCATGTTTCTGGTCAACGCCCGCGACCTACGCGCCAAGCTTCAATCTTGGTCGGTCGTGACGGGGCAGCTCTACGTTGACTTGGATTTTTATCCGGGAACTCCGGCGCAATTCGTCGGCCTGGAGCCTGAGCTCCACGAGATTCCCGCCGTTCCCTCCGACATGCAGCGGCTACGCGGGGCCTTCGTGGACACCATGCAGACTTTGCGTGAACTCCCGCTGGGAGAGGTTCTGCGAAGCGTTCAAACCACGGTCGACTCGGTCAACACGATGTTGTCGTCGCCCGAGCTTGAGGGGACATTGGGGGGAGTTCACAGGCTCGTGAACGCACCGGAGATCGCAAGTATTCTGGCCGGCCTGGATCGCACGGTGAACAACCCGCAGATCGGCGAAGCCATCTCTGGCTTGAACCGCGCCATCAACGACGCTCAGGGTTTGGTTTCCAATATCGAGGGAAAAATCACGCCCGTACTAGAAAACCTTGACAGAACGGTCTTGGCTGCTCGCGACCTTCTCGTTGAGATCGACCATACCGTTGGTCGCCTTGAAACTTCGGTCGGTAACAACGTCGAATTGCAGCACCAGGTTGGAACAACCCTGGATGAGCTCGCGCGAGCCGCCCGTTCCGTGCGCATGTTGGCCGACTACCTCGAACGTCATCCGGAATCGCTATTACGCGGCAAGGGAGCCACCCAGTAATGCTCATACCAACGCTATCCGCCGGGATGATCCGCTCTGTGGCGGTGACAATACTGACTGCCACCCTGGTCAGCTCCTGCGCTATGACGACGCCCGCCTCGCGATTCTATGTACTCGCGGCGGCGACGCCGACGACGATTCCAGCGACCGACGCGCCGGTTGTAGGAATCGGACCGATCCAACTACCGGCCTACCTCGATCGACCGCAAATCGTCACGCGCCGCAACGATCATGAGCTGGTGATTTCGGAACTTCATCGCTGGGCCGAGCCGCTTCAAAGCCACGTCACAGCCACTCTTGCTGAAGACGTCCAAGCGCTTCGCACCGACCTGAGGGCAATTCCGTACCCTTGGCCAACCGGAACCGTCGTAGATCGTCAGGTGCTTGTGCGAATCACCGAAATGGAAACCGGCAGCGACCACCGGGGAACTCTGTCTTGCCAGTGGGAACTGCGAGACCGTCGAAGCGGTGATCTTCTGCGCACGGGTCGCGCAAAAATCGAACGGGAATCGGAAGGGCGCGATCACAGCGGTCGCGTAGCGACACTGAGTGCCGCGCTCAACGAACTCGCGCAGGGCATCGCGAGTCTTCTGCCTGACGGCAACGCAGGCGTGGACTCACACTGAAGCTAGCATTAATCGGTACCCGTCCCCGATTTATTCGGTTTCGGCGACGGCCATGGCGATGGCGTAGTCTCGTTCGTGGGACATCGACAGATGAACATGCGCGATGCCGACCTCTTCGGCCCACTGCGCGGCCTTACCCAAGAGCTTAACACGCGGCACTTTACTGCCGACTTCCGCCACAATTTCGATCGCCAGCCACGGCATCCCCCAAGGTTTGTCGCGGGCTAGGGCTTTCAAGGTCGCTTCTTTTGCGGCAAAACGTGCGGCCAAACTCGCAACCGGGTCGGGGCGCGTTTGGGCCTGCGCTCGCTCGGCGGGTGTGAAAACACGGCGCGCCAATCGAGCCCCGGTTTTTTCGCGCGCCAGTAACGCGCGCATTCTGGAAATGTCGCAGAGGTCGACCCCAACAGCGTGAATGCTCATGACGAGGTTAGCCCTGACAATGCGCCAAGAGCTTCAGCACGCTCCGCAAGTGCGGCAGGTGGCGACGTCGCAGGGCTCGGTTTCGCGATCGGCGATCGCCCGCTTTCGCTCAAGCAACAGGTAAGATTTGTCGATGTGATGGTCGATGAAATCCCAGGGCAGCAACTCATCGGTTCCGAACTCGCGATGAACGAACCTGTCGGGGTCTATCCCCACCTCGGCCCGGCCGCCTTTGCGCATGTCCTTGAGCAGCCCCCACCAGTCTTCGCCCCCCTCGCGTGCCAGCGCTTCAACCACCGTGGCCGTGCGACGATCACCGCGCGACAGCAAGGTTTGAAGATAGGCCTCGCGCGGAGAATCCGCGTCAAGTTCAACGTTGGGCATACGACCGAAGCTTCGGCGTAGCCGCCCTATTTTCTTTTGTATCGATGAGACGCCTTCCATCGGGTCCCACTGCAACGGAGTCCATGGCTTCGGAACAAACGGGTTCAGCGAAACCTTGATGCGGCCTACACGGCCCCGGCGTTTGCCATGAACCATCAGTCGCTCACGGACCAGCCCTACCAGATCGACGATTCCGTCGAGGTCAGCTTGGGTCTCTGTGGGCAAAGCGCACATGAAATACAGCTTCAACGACTCCACGCCGTCGCCAACCATGAGCTCAGCCGCGCGCAAAATTTCGTCTTCGTTCAGATTCTTGTTGATGAACCGTCGCATTCGCTCGGAACCAGCCTCAGGTGCGACGGTAACGGAACGAGTCCCAGCCCCGGCCACAGCCGCAGCAAGGCGTGGCGAGATTTGATCGGCTTTCAATGACGAAGGTGATGGCCGTCCGCCGGCCGCGGTGATGCGCTCACAAGTCGACGCAATACCTGGGTGACTCGCCATCTCAGCCCCCACCAGACCAATCGTCTTGGCGTGAGCCAGACCGGCCTCGGCATCACGGGCCACGCCCTCCGAGCTACGGTGCCGCACTGGTCGATACATGTAGCCAGCCGCGCAGAAGCGACAACCCCACTCGCAACCGCGACTGGCCTCGACAAGAAAATGCTCTCCAAACACTGAGTCTGGTGCCACGATCGAGGTCGTAACCGGCGCGCTATCAAGGATCTTGAGATAGCGGCGATTTACGCGTGCTGGTGCACCTGCGACCGGCGTAAACGCAGCCAAGCGCGAATCGTCGTCATAAGATGGTTCGTACCAGTCGGGTCGGTATGCACCCTGCACAGTACTCATCGAGTCCAACAATGCCGCTGTACCTTTGCCAGCCGCCTCGACGGCGCCTTCGAACGCCTCCGGGATCATCTCCTCACCTTCGCCAATCAGGATGAGGTCGAAGAACGGCGCAACTGGCTCGGGATTCAGGAACGTTGCCGGGCCACCGGCGATCACCAATGGCCATTCTCGCCGTCCGGTACGGCGGTCATCAGCGCGGGCGGGAATTCCGGCGGCATCAAGAAGACGCACGATCGACGGATAGTCGGCTTCGAACGACAGCGAAAACGCGATGATATCGAATTCGGCCAGCGAACGACCGCTCTCCATGCTACGCCCGGGTCGATCGTTTTCCTCGGCAAGAAAGGCTCGTTCGGCAACCAAACCGGGAGTCGTGGCCAGGATACGGAAAACCGCCTGGAAGCCGAGATTCGCCATACCCACGGCGTATCGGTTCGGATAAACGACACAGACCGACAGCGCTCCACTGGCATTCGGCTTGAAAAGAAAGGTTTCGTCTCGCACAGGCGTCGCGACTATAGACACGGAACGCCGAGCTCCCAACCCAACTCGTCAAAATAGAGAATTAGAGTCTGAAGTTCGCCCAGCCCGAGGCCACAGGCTTGGCCTCCTGGAGCTGCCAGCCAACCACTTCAACGTTGGCGATGCGCTTGCCGTGCTTGACCACGCGAGCGCAGGCCCAAAGATCGCGGGCACCCGCCGAGCGTAGATAGTTCACGTTAAAGTTGATGGGGCGTGCGAACGCGCTATCGCGCGGTGAACCAACCAGCTCAAGCAGGGCGGTCAATTCCAGAAAGGCACCGACGACCCCACCATGAATCGCGGGTAGGCGCGGATTGCCGGTCAACATCTCGCGAAACGGGAGATGCGCAACGACCCGATCCGGCTCTGCCACGGCACTAAACCCAAGCCAGCGGGCGTAGGGGATTCGATCGAGCAAAGCCTCGAGTCGGCGGGCTGTCAGGCCAGCCTCAGGCATCGGATTTTTCCAGCTTTGCAAACACGCTCGGCGGCAGCGGGTTGGCGGCCAGCATGTACGTGGAAACGAAGATCGCGAACGGATCGTCGGGGGAGTCGTGGTAGGCAGCTCCGCGAACGAAAGCGACACTGCGGGTCATACGATAACATTCGGCATGGCCGAACAGGTCACGGCCCGGGGTCGCGGCTTTCAAATAGTCGATGCGAAGGTCGATGGTGGCGATCGAGCTTAGCTCTCGCATGCCGCACATCACGGCCGCACCACCAACCTGATCGAGCAACGTCGTGATCACCCCACCGAAGACGACACCGCGTTCAGAGTCGCCAACTAGGTGTTCCGTTACGGGGAGCCGTATGGTGGCGTTGCTCGGTGACGCGTCGACGACCTCGAGCGCGAGTTCGATCGCGTGCGGGATATGCGACACCAGCTCCTGACGGCGGGAGCTGAAAAGTTCGTTCAGTATGTAGTCGCTGTCTTCCAAGGGATCTTCCATGGGATCTTCCAAGGCAACGTCCAAGGGAATCGGCGAAACACCAACTGGCGCTTCGCCTGCTACTGTATCTATTCGTCAGTCTTGAGCGAGCCGGTCGACGAGCTTGCCCCCTCAGACAATCCACTCGGTGGACTCGGTGCTCGCGGCACTGCAAGCTCGTCCCCGAAATGACCAACACGACCGCCGACCTTGCACTACGCATCAACGCCCTAGACTCAGAGGCAATCGAATCGGCGCTGCTCGCCAAAGGCCACGCATGCGTACCGCTGCTCAACCACGTCGAATGCAAGTTGGTGGCGGACCTGTGGGATCAGGACGCCCTGTTTCGCAAACATGTAGATATGGGGCGCCATTCGTTTGGGGAGGGCCAGTACCGCTACTTTTCCGCTCCGCTCCCACCAGTCATCCATACAATGCGAACGAGCCTGTACGAGCAGCTCGCCCCGGTCGCGAATCGGCTCGACGCCCTGTTGGGTCGTGCCCCCGCGTGGCCCGAAGAGCTCGATTCATTTACCAAAGTGTGCGCTAGCGCCGGCCAAACCAAGCCCACCCCCCTGCTGCTTCGCTACCAGGCTGGTGGATACAATCGCATGCACCGCGACCTTTACGGGGACCTAGTGTTTCCTTTGCAGGCCACTCTGCAACTGACTCAGCACGGCAAGGACTTCACGGGTGGAGAGTTCATGCTTTTGGAAAACAGCGCACGGAAACAGGCCCTGGCCCGCACGATCGTGCTCGAACGCGGCGAGATGGTGATTTTCCCGGCCGCCGAAATCCCTGTTCGTGGCGCCCGGGGGTGGGTCCGGGGACAGGTACGCCACGGCGTCAGCCCGGTTGCCAGCGGACAGCGAACAACCCTCGGCCTGATCTTCCACGATGCCGCGTGACACGAGTCGGTCAGGCTGATAATTTGTCCCCATCGCTTACCCGACAATATGACCTCGCAAGACCTACCCTCAGACGCTAAAGCCTTGAAGCTCCAGATGGACCGGCGCTTCGCGTTCCAGCGCGCGTTATTGGACCTGACCCGGTCCAATCTATCGGATTTGAATGTAGCCCTTCGTAACATCACTCGAACCGCTGCCCGGACCCTTGGTGTCGAGCGGGTCGGGATCTGGTTTTTCGAGAGTCCCCGAGAATCGATCGTTTGCCCTTGCCTGTACAAGCTAAGCCTCGACGAACATGTCGATGGCGGACGCCTTTCTGCCGACGAGTTTCCCCTCTACTTTAGAGAAATCGCTCAGGCACGAACCATCGCGGCCAGCGATGCGGCCAGCGATCTACGAACATCCGAATTCGCAGCCGACTATCTTCCGACTGAACGAATCGTCTCAATGCTCGACGTTCCGATTCGATGTGAAAGTGAACTCGTCGGCATCGTGTGTCACGAACAGGTAGGGGAAGCCCAGGAGTGGACGACAGAAGAGTGCGAATTTGCGGCATCAATCGCCGACCTCGTAGCACTCGCGCTTGAGACCTCACGCAGGAAGGATGCGGAGGCTAAACTACGCGACCTCAACCAAAGCCTTGAGGAACGAGTTCGGATCCGAACCCAGGAGCTCAACGCGGCCAACGCCGAGCTTGAGGCATTCAGTCTTTCGGTTTCACATGACCTACGACAACCTCTGCGGGTGATCGAAGGCTTCGCCTCGATGCTCCACGACGCACATGTCCTGAAAGATCACACGACCGCCCGCGACAACCTGGCCACGATCATGCGTAACGCCCGGGTCATGTCTGACCTCATGGACGGATACCTCTCCCTGTCGCGAGTGGGTCGTGCTGCCACAAACCAGATTGATGTGGACTTGGACGCGCTGGCCAACGGTGTCGCCCAAGACATCCTGGCTGGCCCAACCGGCGGGAACACATCAATCCAGATCGCCAAGCTCGGCACCGTGGTTGGCGACCGGAGCATGTTTCGCCAGCTGTTGTTCAACCTAATCGCCAATGCGAGCAAGTTGACGCATTCTCAACCTACCGTGGAAATTGAAGTCGGGTGCACGGACACCGAACACGGTGAACCCACTTGGTATGTGCGCGACAATGGTCCGGGAATCGCCGTTGAAGACCAGAACTTGATCTTCAACCTCTTCCAACGGCTCCCAGCCGCCGCCGGTGTCGACGGAACCGGTTTAAGGTTGGCCATCGCTCGGCGCATCGTTGAACGCCACGGCGGTCGAATTTGGGCGGAAAGCACCCCCGGCCAAGGCGCGTGCTTCTTGTTCACTCTGCAAAGCCAGAAAACTGGCGACACCAAACCCCAAACGAGAAAGGGCGCACCCACCAACTGGTGAATGCGCCCTTTGTTTGCTCCCAACAACTTTTCTTCCAACAGCGCGGCTGCCAAACCGAATCGGCGCTACCGCTGCTAGCCGCTCAGCGTGTCCGCGAGGTGCGCTGACGCCACCGACGCAGATAGGCCGGCATCGATCCGGCGTGTTCCTCTTCCTGATCCGCGACCGGCGGGAAATCGAAGTCAGCCTGGCTTTCACCGCGGCCTAGACCCGCGCCAAGGGTGTGATTCTGCTCTGGCTCAGCTCCGGCTGCAGCGTCGAAATCGAAGGATTCTTCGCTACCAAAGCCGTCGTCCATTAGAGCCGGACGCTCTCTACGTGCGAAGGCACCCATGCCAGCCCGTCGCTCCGCAGG
>JBLFWR010000108.1:0-12059 GCA_047611725.1 Binatia bacterium
CACAAGCGGCTGCCGAGACCGTAAGGAGGACTGCTGCCAACAGCGCACGCGGGAACTGAAGAATGGACATTGGCGGAGCATTATAAGGCCCTCGGCGGGCTGTCCAACCGGGCTCAGTGCGGGGGTGCCCGCGCTTTGCCCGTGTACCGAGCCCATGGCCAAGATGCATGCTGTGCCTGCACCTAGAACCCACTTCCATGCCCGGCCAGATTCGCGTCCTTGGGACACCCTCGTGGTGGCCGAGCGCGGTCGAACCCAGGCCGCGCTTTCCGCTCTTAAATCCTATGGCCGCTTTCGCTGGACCGGCTATCCGGCGGTGTTGGTTGGCGAGCGCGACGAGCGTTGCCTGAGCGAGGAGCGACTTTGTGCCCTCGAGGGTTTGGTGCAGCGGGTTTTCGTGGGCGAACAATGCGTGGATTTCGAGGGCGATAATGTCACCGAAACACTTTGTGTTGCCCTGGAGCCCGAGGCCGCCCGATTGTGCGGCCGCAGCTACTACGTGCGTACGCATTTACGTGGCATGAAGGGTCGCTTGGAGACACAAGCGATAGAGCGCGCACTTGGCTCGTTCTTGTTCGAACGGGCGGCCTCGGTTGGTGAGCCAGCTCGGGTTTCGTTCAAAGATGCGGATGTCGTCGTCGGGATTGAGGTGGTTGGCGCGCGAATAGTATGGGCGATGCTCGACCGCGAAACTCGCGCGCTACCGTTTGTCGCGATCCGCTAGCTGCGAACGAACGTTCGCGATTGGGCCGCAAACCATAGGCTATTCCACATAACCGAGCGCGCGCAGTTGGCCGATGCGCTCTTTGGTCCCCGGAAGGTTGGTGCCCGCGAATTCGCGTGTCTTCTGCCAGGTCGTTTCGGTATGCGAGCTGATGCGTTGTAGTGGATGCGCCTCGAGAAATTCGGGCGCAATGATTTCCTCGATCACCTGCCCGGGCATGTCTTCGCCCGCAGGAAGTCCCAGTAGCGCCAGAACTGTAGGAGTGATGTCCGCAATACCGCCAAGTGTCGGGAGTTGGTCGGGGTCTGCGGCGTTCGCCAGGTCTTGTCCGGCGATAATGTTGGGCCCGGCCACGACTAGAACGCCGGCGGGCGCGTGATGATGGCCCGCTGATACTCGAGTATCAGCCGTCGCGGCATCGAAGTGAGCGTTCCTGTTGTGCGCCTCCATCCCGTGATCGCTGAGAACCACAAACACAGCATCGTCGGGTGCGGCATCAATTAGGCGACCCAATGAGGCGTCGGCTTGTTCATAGGCGCGTGCGACGAGCGCTCCGTAAGCGGCTACCGCCTCTTGTTTGGGCTGGTGGCTAAAGGATTGGGGATACGCCCAAGCCCAGAACCGGTGGGCGATGACATCGGTCAGGCCCGTGTAGACCGCGACTAGGGCTGGATGCTGCTGTGGTTCTTTGAGCAGCAGCTCGGCCATGCGCGTGTACGAAGTGTCAGCGCGAAGCGACCACATGCTTTCTCTCCAGAACCGGTCGACGACCGGATCGTGGCTGAAGTCCGCTCCATCGCTTAGCCGCTCGGCAAGCGCTGGCAGCTCAGCGTCGACTTGTTGTACCAACGAGAGCAGCTCTTCTTGGCGCTCGGGAGGCCAGACTTGCCCCGCAGTGCCAACTTTTGGTCCGCCCTTCAGAGTTTCTCCGAGTTTTCGGCGCATAGACGGCAAGGTGTTCACCTGAGCGACGACCACGCCTTCGGTTCGCTCGACAGGAAACGTGGCCCACCACCCGATCACGATCGAGCGCAGGCCGGCGTCGCCAGCGATATCCCACAACGTTTTGACGCGCCGGTCGCGGCTCGTGTAGAGCGCGGTCGCTTCCCCACGATTTTTTACAAAACCGCGAATGCCATGCTGGGCTGGCAGAACTCCGGTGGCAGCGGTGGTCCAGATGGCGGGGGAAATCGTGGGGCGCAGAGTCTGGAGATTTCCCGCACGCCCTCGTGACGCCAAATCGGCGAGATGGGGGAGGCGACCAGCATGTATGAGAGGAAGGGCGACATCCCAATCCAGACCATCCATCCCCATGATCACGACTGGATGGACCGTCTCCACGGCCGGGACCCGCCGGTTTGTACACGCGTAGAGTCCTACTGCGGTTAGGGCAACGACGAGGATCGCCAGGCATGTTGTTCGGTAGCGAGTGCCGCCAGTATCTTTGCGTTGACCATCCATCTATCGAATCTGTAGCGATGGTTCGAAACAGAGTCGAGGCGCGTCGTTTTGTCACTGGCTCGACTCCCTTATAAAGACTCGACGCGGCATTGAGTTCGCACCTTGGTCACCATGTCGCTCAGCACTATTTTTTCCGCCTCCATTCTTCGATCGCGTGCGCTGGACACCATTCACGTGTGTCTGTGGATGGTTACGGCTGCAGCGTTGTGCATCTTAGAAAAGCCACTGTCTCTTCCGATCGCGGTGGACAACCAAATCTATTTTTACATTGCCGAGCGAATCACGGCAGGGGTGCCGCCCCACGTTTCTCAGCTGGATCCAAAGAACGCGCTGTCGGCGATGATCACGGCTATTGCGATCGTGTTCGGACGTCTTTTCGGGGTTGACGATGTGTTGGCGTCTCGCATCATTAGCATCGCCGCCGTCGTCGTGTCGGTTGGCCTGGCTTGGTGGTTGGCTCGTCGACTGTTCAGCAATCGAGGTGCAGCCGCTGTGGCTGCCGCGTCGCCGCTTTGCTTTTTCCTCTTCTTCCACCTTGGCGCTATGGGGGCACGGCCGAAAGTCTTTCTTGTCCCCGCCATTTTCGGCGCACTGCTTGCGGTGGATCTAAGGCGTTGGGCGTTGGCTGGTGCGCTGGCGGGAGCGTGTTTCCTGGTCTGGCAGCCAGCGCTCATTGTGACCGCCTCGGTGATCGTGGCGTCCGCACTTACGCACGAGCGCAGGCGAGCTTTGCCTCGCGTGCTAGTCGCCAGTCTCGCGGTTTTTGGACTCTACGAGCTCTACTTTGCATTTTACGGGGCGCTGTCTGAGCAACTTTGGCAGGCTTTCGTGTTCCCCGCGATTTATGGGAAGCCGTCATTGAACGCTTTCAATGTGCTCCGGCGTATCTTTGAAGCGGGCGGAAAATTCCCCAATGCACAGCTAGCAATGGTGCCGTTGGCCGTCGGGTTTGTTGCCGTTTGGGTCAGTTGTTTGCTGCGGCCGCGCGCTTGTTTGCGAGTTTGCAGACAGCGGCCGGTGGTCGCTGCGGCCGTGATCTATGCTCATGGCGCGCTGTTGTTTTCAGTATTGGACTATCAGGGCCGCCCCGATCGGCTGTTCCTGGTTCCCGCGGCCGCCTTGGCCGGTGGTGCATTGGCGACTGCGGCCATGTTCGCGATACGGGCGGCGGGTCGTCGCCTTGGATTCGATGGGCTCGGCGTACCACAACCGGCGACCGGCGCGTTGGTTTCGTCGCTGTTCGCGTTGGCTTTAGCGGTCAACCTGGAACCATCGGGTGCTCGCCCTGCCTATCGGGTGAGCTTGTCGGATCAGCGAGAACTCGCTGCCAAAATCGCTGCCTGGCAAGATGAAGGCCTATCGATCTGGGCCATAGGATGCCCGCACCTGCTGGCTTTGAATCATCAGACCAACATCAGTCCGTTCGGCTACTTTCCGATGCGGGTTCGCATGTACTTGAACGATCTAGCCGAGGAATCGGGAGGCATGTTCGCGGTCGCCGACGACAGGGGCCAGCCGCCAGACTTGATCTTGTACTCACGCTTCGCGCTACCGGTGGTTAACCGATGGTTCCGCGGTCGCTATGTCGGTGTCGATGAGCCGGAATTTGGAAAGGCACGAATTCAGGTCTACCGGCGCAAGGCTCTCAAAGCGCCGCGGGCGATCGAGGCCAAGCGCCGTACACCTCGCAGCCCCGGCTAAAGTCCAGACTCGCGGGCTTTCTTTAGCAGTTCCACCATTTCGCGTCGTGCATCTTCCGAAGTTGCGATCGGTTGCGAAAAGCCGAGACGTATCGGGCGTGGTCCTTTTGCGGTAACCGCTGCCATTTCGAATCCGTAGCGATCCACTCCTGTCATCGTCGCGGCAGTAGTGTCAGTGGCTTTCGAGAACGCGCGACAATAACTCACCATCGAATCTGCGTGGTCGGCGTTCATGTGATCGATGATACCCCGTGCGTACGGAGCGATAGCGTCGGCGACCCCGGTCTTCCACTGTTCCGGGTCAACCCACGACATACGTCCGTAGCCGCCGATGTAGCGTACGGCACTAACGTTCAAGCGCCAAAAACCGAAATCCTTGTAGTCGATGTAGTACTCGGCATTTGGATGCGCGGTCAGATACGCGGCCTTGGCTACTTCGCGCTCCTGGCTGTCGGTGACCAAGCGGCATTCACCGAGCATAGTCACGCGACCATTGGCTAAGGGGTCGGACTCACCGCCTTCGGCAACCAGCAGCGAAGCGCGTGGGTCGGTTTGAAGGTTCTTGGTGTGCTCGGCCATCGTGCTGATGAAAAAGACGGGGTTAGGTCCATCCAAAGCAAAGGTTACGAATGAGCCGTAGGGGAATCCGGCGGGCTCTTTGGCGATGGTGCAAAGGGTGCCGGTACCGATTGACGCCACCAGAGTGCGCGCTCGATCGCCATGGGTCGGGGTCGCCACAGTGACGTCATAAAGCGGCTCTTCCACTTCTGAAGCGGGGCGCGAGTGTGCATCGTTGCTCATCAAAATCTCCTTTGGGGGTGCTGGTTGGCCAGACGGGTCGGTCTAGCGCGGTTGGCCACGCGAACAAAGTCAGGTGCCGACACACGAAGAAAAATGTCGGTCTAACTGGCGAAAACGGTTCACCATCGGGATCGAGCTGCGACTATGAGTACCCCATCGAGCGGCGCAGCTCCTCGAACGCAGCGGTCCAATTGCCGGCATCGTCGCGCACCGCGAAGCTGATTTTCCGCACCTGCTTCGCGCTACGGGTGAATTCGTAGACCGTTAGGAATGGGCCTCGGCCTTGTCGGGCTTCGACGTCGGCTCTTGCTCGCAACTGTAGGCCGGCAAGTTCGGCTGCGCGCAAAACACGATCATCCCAAGTCGATTGGAACACGACATAGAAGTCGCCTTCTGGTTTTAACGCGGCGGCTGCGGTCTGGCAGTATTCTTCGATTCCGCCGCGTTCTTCGAACCGGCAGGCGCGGCGTTGTGCGTCGTCGGGGAGTTGCCCGCTGCCAATCGGGAAATAGGGAGGTGAGCCCGTGATCACGTCGAAGCGACGTTCGTCCCAGTCCACTGCACGAAAGTCGTTGTTTACGATCTCGATGGTTGGAGCGCCTTTCGGGAGCTCGGCAACGCTTCTGGTCGCCAGTTGCGCGCTTTGCGCCTGTGCCTCGACCCCGACGCTGGACGCTGGTCGCAAAACGTAAGCTGTCATCAGAAGGACCGAAGCCGTACCGCATCCCAAGTCCAAATATGTTTGAACCGGACGCACGCAGCGCTGCGTACAGAACCAAGCGGTGAGCAGGTCGTCGGTGCTGGTGCGGTGTCCGCCGCGCCGTTGGTAGATGTGCCAATCACCCACCAGTCGGTCGCGGGTGGCATCTTTAGGCCACGGGGGCCCGGGCGACGCATCGCTGTCGGGAATCTGCGATGTCGTCACAGTCACAGTCACAGTCACAGCTCAGCTTCGAAGCTGTTCGCCTAAAAACTCCAGGACCCGATCCAGTGCTTGCCGGGTTGGGTGTCCTTCTTCATCGACCAAGTCAGTGGTCACGACTGAGTGCGCGCTGGAGGGGATCCCTGCTGCGTTGCCTTTTGCCGAATCGATTTCGATGCCTTCGAAGCCGTCTCCGAGTTCGCGCCGGAGTGTCTCGAAGCGCTCGGCAGGGCACATTGGGTCGGCGGTGAACTTCATCCCCAGCACCGGACAACCGGAGCTTGAGCGTTGTTTGACGACTTTCAAATCTTCGTCGCTAACATGCACCGCAGCACGGTGCGCTGCGGTGATGCCGAAAGGAAGTGAGGGCTGAATCAACACGGGTGCCATCACCGACTCGTCAACCATGAGTGACAGTGCGAAGTTGCCGGTCAGGCACATGCCAATTGCGCCGACTCCCGGGCCGCCGCATTCGGCGTGAACCTGTCGGCACAAGGCTCGGAGCCAGTCTGTGATTGGGCTCGATTCGTGTTTCGAAAGAACGTGGAATTCCCGACTGATGCAGGCGCGTGCGATGCCCTGCACGACGTAGCCGTTCGAGATTGGTTTGTCCGGTACGCCAAATAAATGCGGCATGACGGCCGTAAACCCTGCGTCAGCGACATGGCGAGCGAAGTCGGCGACCTGAGGGGTGATACCGGGCACTTCGTGCATGATGACGACACCAGGTCCGTCGCCCTTGCGATACACCGGCCGTTTGTCGCCGTCGTATTCGAACTCGCCAATTTCAAAATCATTCAATGCCATAGTTTTTTCGTTTGATTGCCCGAGTCGCCACCGGCCATTGGGAGGTGTGCTCCGCGCGATCTAGTTATTTGTTGCGGCAGTCTTGGAAATAACCGCGAATCTGTTCGCGGACTGGTCTTCGAGTTGGTCACTGCTGCCGTCAGGCCAGGTGACCATGATTGAATCGATTGCAGTGGCATCGCCCAAGCCGAAATGAATCCAGCGCGAAGAAGAACCGCCAAAGCTAGGCGTGCCGACGACCCAGCGCTTCTGCACGCGACCAGCTGCGGACAGCAAGACCGAAGCGCCAACCGGAGGCGCGAGATCGCCGTCTATCAACTTCAACTGAATCCAGTTTCCAGCGGAGCCCATTTCGTTTCGTAATAGTGTCGGTCCGCCCATGTTCGAAATTAGCACGTTGATGTCACCGTCGTGATCGATATCCACGAACGCCGCAGCCCGGCTGGACTGATTAACCTGTAGGCCATCATGGGCCGGGGCGTCGATGATTCGCTGGAACTGTCCGGTGCCATCGTTTAGATAAAATTCGTTGCGCTGCCACGCAAAGTCGGGATCCCCGCACAATCCCACTGCCACCGAGCCGTTGACGGCGAAAGCATCGACATCGACATCGCCGTCGTTGTCGAAATCCTGAAGCGCGTTCCCCCAACCCGACGTGCGGCCGTTGGGAGCGCCAAGCCCACGTGCAACTGATTCGTTCGCAAAATTCCCATCCGGCTGGCGCACCAGGAGCCAATTGTCGCCGATATCGGTGATCAATATTTCCGCAACAAGATCGCCATCAACGTCGGCAACGCTGAACCCCATAGCGGCGCTTTCCTGGTCGATACCGAAGGCTGTTCGCTCATCGACGAAGGTGTCATCAGGCTGTTGGACGAAGTAGCGATCGACGTCCCGGTCGATTCCAACCAGTAGGTCGATTTCTTCATCGCCGTCGATGTCGGCGGTTGCCACAGCCTGAGAAAGCAGAACGGTGCTGACTCCAGACTCGGCCGTGACGTCTTCGTAGCTGGAACCGTTGAAACGAAGCAGTAGGTCTGGAGCTCCGAGTATGGGCTTTACGACGAGCTCGCAGGGGTTGAGCTTGGGGTCTACGTCCGGCTCCGTTGTCGTAAACCTGGACACGTACAGATCGAGATGGCCGCGCGATCCGAAATCGGCGAACGACAAGACCCACGGCAAATACCCGGTTGGATCGTCGGGCAGATAGGCGGGGCGATGGTTAAAGACACCCGGCGCCGTGCGTTCAAGAACTTCGGTGCCGGTGTTGAGAACGTAAACAAGATCTTCGGCCGAGTCGCCGACTATATCGGCGGAGTAGACGTACAAGCCCCAGCCTTCCGGCTCGGAAACTACGATCGCAGGGTCGAATGTTCCGTCGCCCCGGTTGCGAAGGATCTGTAAGTTTTCGAATCCAGGAAAGACCGCGTCATCGAAACCATCGCCATCGACGTCGACGAAAGATGCGCCCCAGCCGGTCACCGCTTTGCGAAAATCAAGGCGAGGGGTGATGTCGGTGAAAAACGTCCCCCTGGGCGGTGGCAAGGTGGTACTGGTCACCATGGGCATCGTGGTCGTTGTGCCGCAAGGACAATCGAGAAAGACGTTATGCCCTGGTCTGCTTTCCTTAAGCAGACCAGGGCATCGCTGGCGCGAACTGGTAGTGCCCCGCCTGGTGCGCAGATGCAGCGGGGTGTGCTCTCAGAGAGCTCAACCGCTGTACGCAAAATGTGCAGGCAGTCACTGGCTTTGGGCTCATCGCCGGTACTTAGAGGCTGCGAGCAATCACCCCTGGCGGCGTGAACTGGCGCAGCTGTATGCAACAGTAAGCCAATCGCGATTGCGAGAGTCGGAAGGGTCAGGCCCAGAACTCGGCGCATGGCGTTAGGGGTACCATGGCGAGTGCGGTTTTGGGAACCAACGCGCCGCAATCGCATCGTGATTTTGCAACTGGCGGGTTTTTGCGAACGTTTCATGGAAAACAGGGTTTGCGTGGTGCTGGTTTTCCGTGGCGCTGACGGCGACAAGAATTGAGGATTCTGATTTGAGATCACCCGACGAATTTGACGCTCTCGATCCGTCCACGGTGGGCGAGCCCTATCCGTACTATGCCGCACTGCGAGAGCAGGCCCCGGTCTACAAGATTCCCGAAACCGACGTTTACTTTGTATCCAAGCGTAACCTGATAGAAGAGGTGCTCGAACGCCACAATTATTTTTCGGCCAACTTGACAGGCGTGTTGATGACTGGGGCCGATGGGAAGCCCGAGGTTTTCGATCTACTGGCGCTCGGCGCTGCCGTTGATGCCATCGCCAACGCCGACGAACCTTTCCATGCAGTTCATCGCAAGCTCGTGATGCCCGGGCTGACGCCGACGGCCGTCAATGCGATGGAGCCGGTTCTTCGTGACTGGGCAGTTGCCCATCTCGAACCATTGATCGCCGAAGGACGTGGTGACTGGGTTCGCAGCGTCGCCAACCCAATTCCAGCACGCGCGATCGCGTCGGTAGTCGGATTGCCGATCGAAGATGCAGACCGCCTGTTGGATTGGGCAATGGCCGGTACGGAAATCCTGGCTGGTACGACGACCCACGAACGAATGGCGCAGGTTGCCGTTCAAAGTGGTGAAATGGCCGTCTACCTGGACGAGCATCTCCAGCGTGCGATCGCTGCGCCGGTCGCTACGTCGCTCTATACGTCGCTCGCCGCGCCTTCGCCTGGCGTTCTCGGCGAACTCGCCCGTGGAGTGCACCAGGGGTTGGTCTCTGAGAGCGATGCAGTTGGAATCCTAATCGTGTTGGTGGGAGCTGGCGGTGAGTCTACGTCTAGCCTCGTAGGAAACGCGGTGAGGATGCTGGCCGAGAGGCCGGATCTTCAAGCCGAGTTGCGCGCGAACCCGGTGTTGATCGACGACTTCATCGAAGAGGCACTGCGCTTGGAATCGCCGTTTCGCGGTCACTATCGCGCGGTGAAACGCGACGTGACGCTCGGCGGAATAGAGCTGCCGGAAGGTTCACACCTGTTGCTGTTGTGGGCAGCGGCGAATCGCGACCCCGAGAACTTTGAAGATCCGAACTCGATCAACATCCGCAGAGTTCGACAGCGCGAACACCTGGCCTTCGGTCGCGGAACCCATTTCTGCGTGGGGGCGCGTTTGGCGCGGCTTGAGGCTCGAATTGTTCTGGAAGAGTTACTTGCGCGTACGTCGGATTTTTCGCTGAACCCCCAACGTCAGCCCACGTACGTGCCTAGCATTTTTGTGCGTCGTCACAGCGAGATCGAATTGATTGTGGAAGGTCGAAGCGGCTAGCGAGAACTGGGGCCGGTCGGTGCTCAGCCCCCGCCGTGAAGCGTCCAAATTTCACGGCCGGTTTTCAGGATCTTCTTTTCGATCCGCATGTTCTCGGCACCTTCGCTTTCAGCGATGGATGCGAGCTCGGACAAGTCGTCGTCGGTTCCGTCGCAAAACCCCATCGGTTGTGAGTTTCCGGGCACATCCAGTTGAACCTTGAAGTCTCCCCGATCCCAGCGGGTTTGGGTGGCGTTACTGTATGGATGAATCATGTTCCCTCGTAGTTCGTTGTCATTTGGACGCTCGCGCTCGATGGATGTCCACAATCCAACTCGGTGTTTCTGCAAGGTAAGTGGCCAGGCGACCCACGCGGGCGTGATAGTAGCGGGCGTTCATCCCTTGAAACAGACAAACGAGAACGAGGACGGATCCGTAGACCGAAAAGATTAGATCAGTCATGAATTCGTCACTTCCCTCGCCGAGCAGGGCTGTGATCTGGGCCAGCTCGGGGCTTGGCGAGAAGATCGCGTTACTCATTGCCCAAACACAGTAGACAGCCGCCAGTGCGATCAGACCGACTTGATTGCGCCATAGAAGATTCAGGCCAGCGGGGTCGATGGCGCGCAGAAGATTTCGCCCTTTGAACTCGTTGCGCGCCATCACGCCAACGGCTAAGCCGGTGATCAAGTTTTCGACGCTGCCGAGCCCGATCGCAAGTGTCAAAGCGGCGCCCCCACCCAGAGCCCAGCCGTTGAAGGTCGCGACTGCGGTGGCCCCCATAAACTGCTTCAGTCCTTCTTCGGCAGCGAGCAGGTCGCGTTGTTGCTGGGGGTCCAGAGGGGAGGATGTGGTCATTGAGTGCATTTCGAAGAGCTTTGACTAACGTGCCGGAGGTGGTGACATCTAAGTGTGCGGGAAACGGCCGGGCCTTGCGAAACATTGTCGAACAAAATTCGCATCGACGGGGCTGCGACGACAGCGCAATGTCGAAGGATATTCCAATACCTAATGGCTCGCCACCTATTCGCGGAACTCGGTTACCGCCGCTTTGAATGGAAGTGCAACGCCGAGAACGTGGCCTCGATGGCCGCCGCCAAACGTTACGGCTTTTCGTTCGAAGGAATTTTTCGCAACGATATGGTCGCCAAGGGTGAGAACCGGGACACCGCTTGGTTTTCCATGCTGGACAGCGAATGGCCCCGTATCGCCAAGGGGTTTGAGGCCTGGTTGGCTCCCGAGAACTTCAACGCCGATGGCGAACAGATCGCCCGACTCGCTGATCTTCGCGGTCGGTGAAAAGTTTTAGAGTCGGCCTGTTAGTATTCGAAGATCGAGCTGGCTTCCAGGGCATACTGATCGTGGGATACCAAGAGCTCGAACTCGCTTTCGTCGCGTAGCGAACGCAGGAAGCGGCGTACCTCACCCAAGCGCTCGTCATCTTCCGGCACGATCAACGCACTATACAAAGCGGGCTTGCTTACGTCGTGGGTCACGCCGTCGATCTGAATGACCGTATCTCCCGTGAACACGACGGGTGTATTACGCCCCTCTGTTCGCAAGGCGGCAACGATGACCTGACTACCCGGAGTGTGTCCGCTCGCTTGAATCACAAAGAGCCCTGGAAACCCGGCTACCGGCGCAAGCGCCTGGTCAGCGAGTTCGCGTAGGTCAAGACATTTTAGCGCCTCCAGCGTTCGCAGTCCCTGAGACGTATGGAGGTTCTGTTCGTTTCGCTGGTTGCCGGTCATGAACACCGGTAAGCGATTGTCGCCAACTAAGGGGCAGAGTTCTCTCGCTCCTTCGATGTGGTCCACATGCAGGTGGGTGAACATGAGTCCGTCGATTCGCTGGTTATTGCTGCCCAGCGTTTCGCCGACCGTCGTGATGATTTCGGCGGGCTCCGCTCCGACCCACTGCCCGAGGGCGCCGAACTTTTCGGCCTCGGGTCGGGTCATGCCTGCATCAATGAGGAGTGTACGGCCATCGGCCCACTCCAAAACGAAGCTACTATGGCAAAGTCGGTAGGGCAGTTCCGGGTTGGGATCGGCTGAACCGAGTGCTGCCGCGCGTGGGGAAGCCTGGGAGGAAGTGTTGATCCAGCGCAACCGAACGGGGCCGTCAGACACCGCGTCTACCGCGCTGCGAACGGCTCCTACCGTGGGAAGCGCAGGGCGGATGCGTCGGATCTGAAAATGCGCGGAACCGATGAGCCAGCTTACGAACAGCAGTGCCAAAAGTACGAGAACCGAAACGACCGCGAGGATTCGTTTAAGCATGAGCAGAACCTACGAGAGAAGGGGTGCGCAGTGCAAGAAGTGCACTTCGATCAAACACCGGGCGCCAGCAGTACTT
>JBLFWR010000109.1:0-11911 GCA_047611725.1 Binatia bacterium
ATTAGACGTCCGACGACATGCACCTTGTACACCTTGTCTCGTCGGTCATGCTCCACTCGTTTCTCCCGTGCCAGACGCGTAAGTTTGAACATCCGCTATGACTGTTCACCTCTACGCGTTCGAATGCGGACGACTCACCATTCCGCGTTCCTTTCTTCTAGAAGGTGCTCTGGGAAACATTACGACGCCGGTCCCTAGCTATCTAATCGTTCATCCGCGGGGGCGAGCGGTGTTCGATAGCGGATTGAATGTTGCCGTACAGTCCGATTCGCAATCGTACATCACGCCGAATGGCGCACGTTTTACGCAATTTCACTTCGAGCCTGGTGAAGAAATATCGGCTCGATTGGCCGAAGTTGATGTTGATCCAACGGCGATCGACCTGATCATCAATTCCCATCTCCACTACGATCATGCGGGTGGCAACGCCCAGCTCCCCAACGCTGACATTTTGGTGCAGCGGCCCGAGTGGGACCATGCGCACGCGGTTCCAGATCGCGAGGTGGCCTATCGAAAGGTTGATTTCTCGACAGGGCAGGCCGTTCGTTTGGTGGATGGTGAGCACGACGTGTTCGGTGATGGATCCGTCGTTGTTTTTCCAACCTACGGGCATACGCCGGGTCATCAGTCGTTACGGGTTCGCACCGAGCGGGGCACGTTCATTCTTTGCGGTGACGCTTGCTACATGCGCCACGCGTTGGACGCTGGGCACTTGCCGGGAGTGATGCATGACCGTGAGGCGACGCTTCGATCGTTTGAAACGTTTCGCCGCTTAGAGGCAGCGGGTTCGCGCATTATGTTTGGGCACGATCCGGAGTTTTGGGAATCGGTCCCCCGCGCCCCCTGTCGACTGGGATAATAAGCGAAGCGGGCTGGGGCCAGGCGGCTGTATTGACGAACCTTCGCCAACACAGCCGTGCGGGGGTTTCTTATGCTGCCTCGTCTACGACAGCGCTGAATTCCAACCGACCATCGCCGTCGCTGGCGTAGTCCACCCGCACATTCATTCCATCGCGAATCTCGCCGGCGATCAGTTTCTTCGCGAGCTCCGTCTCGACCTCTTTTTGAATGGTGCGTTTTAGTGGACGCGCGCCGTAAGAGGGGTCGTATCCAACCCCCGCCAAGTGGTCGCGGGCGCTGTCGGATAGCTCCAGGCCGATGCGCCGATCGCTCAGTCGTTTCTGTAGGCCGACGATCTGAAGATCGACGATCTGTCGCAACTCTTCGCGGCGCAGCCCGTGAAAGACCACGATTTCGTCGAGGCGGTTCAGGAACTCCGGTCGGAACTCACCGCGAAGAATGTCCAGGACGCGAGATTTCATGGTCGCATACTCGGCAGTGTCCGACGTGTCGCCGCACGACAGGATCTCCTGAGAGCCGATGTTGCTTGTCATGATAATTACGGTGTTGGTGAAGTTCACCGTACGTCCCTGACCGTCGGTCAAACGCCCGTCATCGAGCACCTGTAGCAAGGTGTTGAAGACATCTCGGTGCGCCTTTTCGATTTCATCGAGCAGGATCACTGCGTAGGGCCGACGGCGAACGGCTTCAGTGAGCTGTCCGCCCTCTTCATACCCAACATACCCGGGAGGGGCTCCGATCAGTCGCGACACGGCGTGCTTCTCCATGTACTCGGACATGTCGATTCGAACCATCGCGTGCTCGTCGTCGAACAACTCGGCGGCCAAAGCCTTGGCGAGTTCTGTTTTGCCAACCCCGGTGGGGCCAAGAAACAGGAAGCTGCCCTGAGGCTGATTCGGATCGGCGAGACCGGATCGAGCGCGCAGCACCGATTCGGAGACCGCAGTCACAGCCTCATCCTGACCGATTACGCGCTTGTGAAGACGATCGTCGAGGTGAATCAATCGCTCGGCCTCACCTTCTATGAGGCGCGCAACCGGGATGCCGGTCCAACGGCTGACGACTTCAGCGATGTCGTCCTCGGCGACCTCCTCGCGCAGCATCCGGCGTGGATCACTGTCGTCAGCCTCGGCTTCGGCGGCCTTTAGCTGTTGTTCGAGCGCGACGAGCTTGCCGTACTTGAGCTCTGCAGCAAGCTCCAGGTTGTAGGCTCGTTCGGCCTGTTCGATCTCGGTACGGACATGATCAATGTCACGCTTGATGTCTCGCACACGATCGATGTCGGCCCGCTCAATATCCCAGGTCGCCTTCATCTGGCTGTGTCGTTCCTGAAGACCCGCGAGTTCTTCTTCGAGTTTTTCGAGTCGCTGCTTGGAAGCCTCATCTTTTTCTTTGCGCAGGGCCTCGCGCTCGATCTCCAGCTGCATTTTTCTGCGACTGACCTCGTCCAACTCAGAGGGCATCGAGTCCATTTCAGTTCTCAATCGAGCCGCGGCTTCGTCAATCAGGTCGATGGCTTTGTCGGGTAGAAAGCGGTCCGCGATATAGCGGTCTGAAAGCACGGCCGCACTGACCAGGGCGGCGTCTTTGATGCGCACGCCATGGTGGACTTCGTAGCGGTCACGCAGCCCTCGCAGAATCGAGACGGTATCGGCCACTGACGGAGGGGCAACGCGCACGGGTTGGAATCGTCGTTCCAGTGCCGCGTCTTTCTCTATGTGCTTTCGAAATTCCGTCAGGGTGGTGGCGCCGATGCAGTGCAGCTCGCCACGAGCGAGCATTGGCTTCAGGAGATTGGAGGCGTCCATCGATCCTTCGGCAGCGCCCGCGCCGACCACGGTATGCAACTCATCGATGAATAGAATGATCGTGCCTTCCGCTTCTTTGATGGCCGCCAGCACCGCTTTGAGGCGTTCCTCGAACTCTCCTCGGAATTTCGCGCCCGCGATGAGTGCCCCCATGTCGAGCGAGAAAATCCTCCGGTTCTTGAGTCCTTCCGGTACGTCTCCGGAGACGATACGGCGAGCCAATCCTTCGACGATCGCGGTTTTTCCCACGCCGGGTTCGCCGATCAGGATCGGGTTGTTCTTGGTGCGGCGGGACAGGACTTCGATGGTTCGACGGATCTCGTCGTCACGTCCGATGACCGGATCGAGCTTGCCCTCTTCGGCTTCGCTGGTGAGATCGCGTCCGTACTTTTCCAGCGCTTCGTACGTATCTTCAGGGTTCTCGCTGTCTACTTTTCGGCCCTGACGGAGTTCCGCGATGACCTCTTCGACGGCTTTCGGATCGATCTCGAATTCGCTGAGAATACGCCCGGCTTCACCGGTTTCATGAATCAGAGCTAGAAAAAGGTGCTCGACGGACACGTACTCGTCGCCCATGGACTCCATGATTCGACCGGCTTCGCGCATCAGACGTGCAAAGCGGCTACCGGCACGCAGTTCCTCGTCGCCATTGCTGCTGGTGGGAAGCTTTGCGATGGCGGTCTCGGTGCGCGCGATGAGCGCGGAGGGCTCTCGTCCAAGACGCCGCAAGATTGTGGGTAATAGGCCGTCGGTTTGGGCGGCCAGGGCGTGCAGCAAATGTTCCGGCTCTAGGGTCGGATTGCGGTGATCCAAGGCCTGTCCCTGAGCCTCGGTAACGGCAGCACGTGTCTTCTCGGTAAGCTTGTTGTCCATTGTATTCCTCTCCATTCGGCAGCGTTACGGCACCGCCTCCTGCCCAAAATGTAAGCACTTTTTCCGGATCGGCAATGTTTAGGATCGATCGGAGCGGCCGTGGTGCTGGCCGTCCGTACTCGGTAGACTCACGCTCCGGCGCAGCAGCACGCCGCAGAGATTGGCAATTGAACAGACAAGTTTTAAGGATCGCACGACTAGGAGGCGGCTCGGTTTTGCTTCTCGTGGGAGTGATCGGGGGTTTCATTCCTGTATTGCAGGGGTGGATTTTCGTAATCGCCGGGCTGACGTTAATGGCCCCTGAAAGCGAGCGCGCACGCCGAGCCTTGGAATGGGCTAAGAAGAAAGTTGGAGCCGGCAACACAGACGCTGCCACTGATGACACACACGCTGCCAATGACGGGACAGCCGGTACAGGCGAAGGGAAAGAGGAATCATGACCGATTCAAAAGATCATATGGGTGACAAGCTGCGCCAGAAGGAAAAGGCCGATGAAGATCGCTACTTCTCCAACCAGGACGCGGCGCGTTTGGAAAAGCTTCGCGATGGCCAAGAAAAGAGCGAGTTCAAAGCTGGCCATTGTCCGCGCGATGGTGCCTCTTTGGTCGAGCAGAAACTCGAAAGCGTAAGCGTCGATGTTTGTCCGACCTGCAACGGCATTTGGCTGGATCAAGGCGAGCTTGAGACAATCGAATCACGCGTAAACGAAGCTTGGCTTTCCAAGTGGGTGCGCAGCGTGCTCGGTAGCTGAACCTCCGCTCGATTCCGCATGTTCACTGGCATTGTCCAAGATCTCGGCCGCGTTCGATCGGTTGAGGCTCTCGCCCAGGGGCGGCGCCTGACTGTGGAATCTGCGGTCGCCGGAGCTGATATCGAACTCGGCGAGAGCATCGCCGTGGACGGCGCTTGTATGACGGTTGTCGAATGGGGCGAGGGCTGGTTTGCCGTTGACGTCTCGGCCGAGTCGTTGCGCTGCACAACACTGGGCGCAATGACCCCGGGCCACGCGGTCAATGTTGAGCGCTCTATGACCATGGCTGACCGTCTCGGCGGTCACATGGTTTCGGGCCACGTTGACGGCACCGGCGAGGTTCTTTCCATACGCCCGGAAGGCGAGTCGTACTTGTTTACGTTTGGGGCGGGTCCGTCGATCGCCGAGCTACTCATTGAGAAGGGCTCGATCACCGTCGATGGAATTTCTCTGACCTGTTTCGCCTGCGCCGATGATCGCTTCGACGTGGCGGTGATTCCTCACACGTTCGCTGTCACGACCTTGGGATCGAAGAAGCCGGGGGATGCGGTCAATCTGGAAAACGACCTCTTCGGCAAGTACGTTCAGAAGTTGGTCGATCAGGCGTTGGTACGCCGCTTAGGCACACAGGATTGAGCGATCGACCGCGGCACTTACACGAACTGCCACGGTCAAAACGGTCAAAACGGTCGAAAGCGTTACGTTAGATCAGCGTGAAGCGTCCTGTTTCGCCTGTTGCGCCATGCCGGCAACCAACTGCTGACGAAGTCCCGCCACCATCTGCTTGAGATCCGGACGCATAGCGATCGTCCACTTCCCGTCGCGTTTCTGCGTGCTGATGAGATTAACCTGCTCGACCTCAGTGTCGCGATATTTCATCGTCGCGCGGGCCACTACATGGACAAGCTCGTCGCTTTCAGGAACCGCTCCGAGCACCTTGTAGGTTTCTAGAGTGGCGCCACCTTGGCGTTGCATTGCGCCCTCGGTCATTTCGAGAACCATGGCGAAGACTTCGGTCGATTTCAGTTTCGCGACATCTGCGGCCGAGAACTCCGGCCCACGAAGCATTTGGCGCATCGGGTTGCCGTCTTTGGAGTCGTTCATTTCCAGCAAGGGCTTCATCATCTCCGAGACCTCTTCGATTCCTTTCGGGTCGAAGAAAACTGCCGTTGCGGGGAGGCCGTCGGCCTTCCAGGACTTCATATAGTTAGAAACGACGGCTTGGGCGTCGGACTCGGCAGCGGCAACCGGAGTGGCCACGAGGGCGACTAGGGAAAACGACAGCAAAGCGGTCGTGAAGGACGTACGCATGGGGCGGGCTCCTTTGGAGACGTGGTTTATTGCACGAGACGAAACGCTCGTGCCGGTTCAGTACAATGGGAATCCAATCCCCGGGGAGTCGTGAACTCAAGCGTTAGGTTTTACGGGTTCGACGCACTTGCCATTGCCTTGATGACGAACGGCATCATGGCTTGGGCCGGGTCAACCTTTGAGTCGAGCATTTTGCTCAATCCGCTTAGCAGCCCCATTACGCGAAGCACCAACATGAGATCGGAGCTCGCCCGTACGATTGGGTTCATCCGCAGTGCCGACATCAATTCGTCGTTAATGCGGTCGATCATTCCGGCGTCGGCGTACGCCTGACCGGCGTCGAAGGCCTGGCCCAGTAGCAATTCAGCAACGATAATCAACGTGTCATCGCTGCCGCTTCGAGTATGGAAGCCGAGTGCCCGGAACGAATCGCCGATGGCTGCTGCATCGCGAGCGAGAATCGCCGCGGTTAAACGCAGCAGCCCTAGCCGCAGTTCCCGTGAAAATTGTTTGGCGAGCCCGAGATCGAGGATTACGAGAACGGGCCCGGGTTTGACCATCAAGTTTCCGGGATGCGGGTCACCGTGAAAGAATCCGTGCTCTAGGATTTGGTCGAGATAGACCCGCACGAGCAGCTCTGCGACCTGGTGCTTGTCGATTCCTTGCGCTTGGAGTTCGTTGATCTGGCTGATTTTGGTCGCCTCGATGAAGTTCATCACCAGCAGCCGCGGTCCGGACAGTTCTTCGATCGGTACGGGGAACTCGACGGCGGAATCACCGGCGAAATTTGATGCAAATTGGCGAGCGTTGGCGGCCTCCCGTTCGAAATCGAGTTCGAGCGGGATGTATTGGCGAATCTCGTGGAGAAGCAGGCGCAGGTCGAAGCTGCGTTCGAGGCGCGCGAGGATTTCGACGAAGAACCCAAAATTGGCCAGGTCGGTGGCCACGACACGATCGATCCCCGGATACTGTAGCTTGACCGCTACATCACGGCCGTCGATGAGTTGCGCGCGGTGGACTTGGGCTAGTGATGCTGCGGCGACAGGGACCTCATCGAAGCGACTAAAAACGTCTGCGACCGGGCCGCCGAGTTGGGTTTCGAGCCACGGTAGCATTTCGGTCCAAGGCCGCGGTGGAACGCGATCATGCAGACTCGAAAGAATATCAATGAAAGCTGGCGGCAGAACGTCGGCACGAGTTCCGGCGAATTGGCAGGCTTTGACCAATAGCCCTTGCTGATCGATGGCGGTGTCACGTACGCGCTTTGCGGCGAAGCGATGGACGTCGTCGTACCAGCTACGCTCCTGGCCCTTTCCGGTGATTCGCCCGTGAATCTGGCGAGACTTGTATCGGGCGTAGATGGTCACGACCATCCCTGCCACTGCCAAGAAACGACCGATTCGGCGATTCAGCGAAAGCGAGTTGCTTCCGGCGGTCAACGAGCCACGCAGCGCTGGCGCGAAACGATCCTCATGAGCGTCGCGTTCGCTCGAGGTCGCTGATGCGACGATCAAGTTGGCTGGACGTGGCGGCGAGGCGAACCACGAAAGCAAGAACTCCGATCCAAATGGCGATGTACGCCATTCCTACGTAGGCAATAGGCGTCATGGCGCCGTCCTTCCGGCAAGGCCGGTATTTCTGGGGTTGGCGAGCTCGTGTTCGAGCACGGCGACTTCCTCGGTGAGGCGAAGCACTCTTACACGCAGCGACCACAATAACGGTGCGAAAGTAAAGAACGCTGCGAACGACAATACCAGAGCGGCGACCATTCGAGGGTCATCGATGCCACCATTGGGGTTGCGGATGACCTGTGGGTGAATCGTGCGCCACAGTCGAGTGGCGAACATAACCAGGGGAATGTTGAGCGTGCCCACCAAGGCCAGAACTGCGGCGTAGCGGGGACCGAGCTCGTCGTCAGACAGCGATCGCAACACGAGATACGATGCGAACAGAAGCCATAGGACGAGAAATGTGGTCAACCGCGCGTCCCATGTCCACCAGGTTCCCCAAGCCGTGCGCGCCCAGATCGATCCGGTGACAAGAACCAGAGTTCCGAACAGCATTCCGACGCTGACCGCGGCCTGAGCGGCGTGATCCCAACTGCGGTCGCGGCTGTAAAGGAACATGCCACTCGAAATTCCTGCGAAGGCGAAAGCGCCGAAACAGGTAGTGGCGCAGGGGACGTGCCAGTAGAAGATGCGCTGGCTGATTCCAAGACCGGCGTCAGTGGGAACCCAGAAAAAAATGGCGCTCATGCTGGCAAACAACAAGGGCACTGCCAGGAAGGGGGCGAAGCGAGAGACGTTGCGTTCAAGGAAGCGGATCACGAAGAGTATTTTGCTGGTGACAGCAGGTTCAGTCCACCGCGACGGATTCGAAAAGTATCCATCCTGCGGCAAGGAACAGGGCATCGAAGCTTCCCAACAGAACGACCCGGGGCCAAATGGCCGATGCGTGGGCTCCCGCCAAAACCAATTCTGTGGCTTGAACGCAGGCCACAATCAGTGGGACTTCCAGCGGTAGCGCGACCAACGGCAGCACCAATTCCCGTGCGCGGGTGGCATGGGCGGCTGGCGCGAAGAGGGCTCCTACCGCTGCGATTCCAATATTTCCCGCTACCAGAATCAGCATCAGCGCGGGCAAAGCGTTGGCGATTTCAACTCCGGTAAAACCAACCAGCATCGGCAGCAGCATCAGTTCAAAGATGCTCAAGACGGTGACGTTTACGATGACCTTGGCCAGGTAAATGCTTCCTCGATCGATGGGGGCGGCCACCAGGATGTCGATGGCGCGGCCCTCGCGCTCGATCGCGAAGCTTCGTCCCAATGCGATTGAGGCGGACAAGACGATGGCCGTCCACAATAGGCCTGGCGCCATGCGTACGGCTTCATGAGGGCTGGGCGACAGCGCAAGCTCGAATACCAGCAAAATAAGCACTGACAGTACGAACAGTGAGGCCAGCATGGAGCGGTTACGCGCCTCCAAAAGGAGGTCTTTCCAGACGATCGCAAACATCCGGGGCCTTCCTAGTGATACCCGACCGTTTCGTCGTAGGCTTGGGCCAGGCCGTCTGCGTCGCCTACGACGTCATTCCAGCCAATACGGCCATTGACCAAAATGGCCGCTTCGTCGGCCAAAGCCGTGGCGCGCTCGACTTCATGCAGGACCATAACCAGCGTTGTCCCGGCGCTTTTCTGGGCCGCCAGCAGTTTTGAGATCGATCGCGCGCCCTGTCGATCCAGACCGGTGAAGGGTTCATCGAGTAGAAGTAGATCGGGGCGCACTAGAAGCGCTCGCGCGATTGCCAGGCGTTGTTTCATGCCTCGCGAAAAGTCGCCGGCGCGCGCATCGGCGGAGGCAGACAAGCCAACGTCATTCAGGGAAGCTGCGGCGCGGTCGCGGCGGTCGATCGCCGGAAGACCGGCGAGTTTCGCGAAGAAGACCAAATTCTCTATTGCGCTGAGGTCTGCGTAGAAGCCGCCTTCGTGCATCACCAGTCCTATCCGTGAACGCGACTTCGTGTCGCCGGGAAGTTGCGTGCCAAGCACTTGGACACTGCCTTCGCGGGGGCGCAGCAATCCCGCGAGCACCCGCAGCAAGGTAGTTTTTCCGGCTCCGTTTGGACCGAGAAGGGCGAGCGCTTTGCCGTTGGCCAAATCCAGATCCAAGCCGTCTAGAATCGTGCGAACTCCGTAGCGGCATTGAAGGTTGCGAACGACCAGGGCCATGTTGTTGGTGGTTGCAGGGTTCAGCACGCGATCATCCCGCCGCCCCAAATCGTTCCAGCGATGTCTTGCGGCGAGAACGAGCAGTTAACCAGATGATGTAGAAGAGATGGGCCGCGGCAGCAGCTGACCACAGAAAAAGATCTAGACGTCCGATCAAAGCCGCGAATATTAGTGCTACGGCGGCGCCATCGCGCTGAACGAAGCGAGACAGAAACTCGTCGGCCGGTTCATCGACGAGCGATTTGGAGCTGTGAGCGGCCCACAGATCTCGCAAGACGAAAGTCCAGGCCAACCCCGTGGCAATGACCAATCCAAGCGAAGCGAAGGAAGCGAGGCCGATCCCTTCCGGCCCCATATCGGGGCGTAGTGCGATCGCCCAGAGCACGGCCAGCTGCATGACAGTATCGCCGGCCGCGTCGAGTTTTTCCCGTCGCGCGTTCTCGCCGATGCTGGCGCGAGCCGCGACAGCCAACGCGCCGTCCAGGGCTCGAACCAAGAAATAGGCGAGCGCTCCAAGTAGGCCAGCGCCGTATCCCGGCGCGAACAGAATTGTTGCCGCTGCCAACCCTCCGGCGTTCTTCGCCATCGAGAGCACGGCGAAATCCAAACCGACTCGGGCTAACGGTTTGGCAAGATGAATAGCCAGTTCTCGTCGCGGCCGACCGGCATCGAACAATGGCGGCTTTCCAAACACGCTGGCGACGAGTTTCTCTTCCGCTGCCGTGATCGACACGTCGTCGCTTAGGCGCTGTCGGTCGCCCGCCTCGGGTTCAAACACGACGGCTTGCCGGGTGGCGAATTCCACGATTCGAGCGACGGATTCGGTTGCGAGGTCTTCACAAACTCGCGGCAAGAGGGTGCGGGGGATACGGGCCAACGGTGCTGCTGGAGCACCACGCTCAACCACCCGGGCTCTGGCGAATCCGTGTGTGCGCTGGGCGAAGGAATGGATGGTGCCGAAGGAGAGATACCAATCGGCAGCGCTGACGATCACCAACTCGTCGTTATCGTCGCCCAGTTCACGCTCTAAATCCTCGACCACCACGCAGGGGCAACGCCCCGATACGGCGCCGGCGATTTCAGCACCAAGCGCTGCAAGCGCGCGCGGAAACACGACAATCGCACGTAGGCCCAGCTGTTGGGCGGCCGCAACGTGACGTACGACAGAGGGAATGCCAGCGACGCGGCAAAGAGCTGCTCGACCACCGACAAGAATGACCATGGTCCGGTCGGACACGGCGCCTGTATAGCCGCCCTCGCGCACCTTAGCGAGCTCGCCGGTCTGGCTTGCACGAAGCTCGGGCCAGCGTCATGTAGAAGGCAATGAGCGCAAATCCACAGCGGTCGGTCGTCACGAACTGGTCCGAGATCCTTCGTACGCAGAATCTGGCGGGCCATGGCCCCATCGATCTGGTCTCGCGTTGGCTCCTGATCACTCGCGCGAGCGTGTTTACGATGACGATCACTTCGGGCCTGATCGGAGGCTTGCTGGCAGTCGGCACGCCTGGGGCCGACTGGGGCCTGTTCAGCCTCGCTTTGTTGGGGCTGGTGATCGCCCACGCTGCCAACAACATGATCAACGACTACTTCGATCTTGAAGGCGGCGTGGATACCGACGGCTATGCACGCACGCTCTACGCGCCGCATCCGATCCTTTCGAACCTTATTTCCAAACAGGGGCTTCTCGCCGCAATCGCGATCTCCAACCTGGTTGATCTGGCGATCCTGGCCGTGATCGCTTCGGTGCGCGGTTGGGGCGTGGTCGGCTTTGCACTTGCCGGGCTTTTCATCAGCGTCTTCTATGTAGCTCCTCCTCTTAAGCTGAAGCACCGCGGTTTGGGTGAGCCCGGAGTGGCGATTGTGTGGGGGCCGCTCATGATTGGCGGCACTTATCTGGTTACCACAGGCCTGATTCCGGCGTGGGTTTTGTTGGCCAGCCTGCCGTATGCCCTGCTGGTCACCACGGTGCTGATCGGCAAGCACGTGGACAAGCACGATTCGGACAAAGCCAAGGGCATTCACACCCTACCGGTGCTGATGGGGACCGATCTCTCACTGACAGTGAACTGTTGGCTGATGGGTCTTTTCTTTGTGACCACGGTCGTTATGGCGCTGGCCGGGGTGGTCTCTATTTGGTGCCTCGTGGTGCTGCTCGCACTGCCGCGACTTCGCGAGACGATTGCGATTTATCGAAAGCCTCCGCCCGAGTCGGCGCCCGAGGGCTATCCAATTTGGCCGCTGTGGTACGTAGTATGGGCGTTTCGGCTGAATCGGCTGGCTGGTGGGTTGTTTATCGCCGGTTTGGTCCTTGGGGCTCTGGTCCCCGTCGATTTGTACTAGGCCTTCGAAGCCGCCTGCGGCCTACCTTTGGGTGGGTACGAGGATGGTATGAGGATGGTTGCCGCGCTGCGGCGTAGTCGCTTGCCCCGCTGGCCGGATTCTGTAGAATTCCCGGGTTTAGACCATCCTCCGCTCGGGGGAGACATCCTTTATTTCCAACTTTCATAAGGAGATTGACCGCTCATGCGTGAAGCCGTCGTTGTAGCTAACAAACGAACCGGAATGGCCAAGTCATACCG
>JBLFWR010000110.1:0-11905 GCA_047611725.1 Binatia bacterium
TCTGCTCCGAAGCGCCTGCGAAATCGGTCGAGGTCGATTCCTTCGATCAACCGCAGGCCCAACAACACGGTTTCGCTGATGGCATCGCGGCGATCGAGAACCTCGTTGGTCTCGGCATGCTTACCGCCCAAGGCGCCCATGTAGATTTCCGGGAAGCGTCGATTCGCATAGCGCAATCCGCCGCCTGTTGGTGAAGGTTCGCGCTCGTCGGCAAATCCGTGCGCGCCCGCGCCAAGCCCTAAGTAATCGTCGCGCAGCCAGTAGGCCAGATTGTGCCTACTTCTTTTCCCAGGCCGGGCGAAGTTCGAAATTTCATAGCGCTCCAGGCCGGCGCCGCCAAGAACTTCGCAGGCGTCATCGAGCATCTCTAGCTCGCAATCTTCGAGTACCGGCGTGATACGCCCAGCGTTGCGTAAGCCCGTCATTGGGGTGCCGGGTTCGTACGTCAGGCCGTAGGCAGAGACATGGTCGGTGGCCAGCTCAAGCGCATGGTTGAGGTCGCTTCGCCACTCGTCGCGGGTTTGGCCCGGCACGGCGAAGATCAGATCGATCGATAGGTTTTCGAAGCCAGCGTCGCGCGCGGCTTGAACAGCATCGAAGACTTCGCGTCTGCCGTGAAGGCGTCCCAATGTCGCGAGATGCTTTTCGTTGAAGCTCTGGACGCCCAGACTAAGGCGGTTGATCCCGCGTTCGCGCCAGCCGCGCAATCGCTCGGCCGCCGACCCTTCAAGGGTGCCGGGATTCGCTTCCATTGTGACTTCGGCATCAGAGGTAAGCCCAAACGACTGATCGAGCGCGGTCAAAACTTTGCCGAGACTGGCGGGGGAAAACAGTGAGGGGGTGCCGCCACCGAAGAAGACAGTGCCGATGCTGCGGCCGTTCCAGCTTGGGGCCTGGGCGGCGGCCGCGATCTCAGCAGCCAGCGCGGCGATGTAGCGATCTTCGGGAATCGACCGGACGGCGTAAGTGTTGAAGTCGCAATACGGGCAGCGACGTACGCAGTAGGGCAGGTGAACGTAAGCGGAGAAGCTGGTCATGGCTACAATGTAAAATGCAGGTTTCGCAGCTTGCCGCGACTCCAGTGCTTACTTAGTGGTAACGGCGCATCACCGCGACGACTTTGCCTTTGATGACCAGTTCGCCGTCGTCTTCTCGGACGATGATGGGCTCGAAGTTCTCGTTGGCAGGCTGCAATCGTACCGAACCGTCGGACTCGCGGAAGAACCGCTTCACGGTTGCTTCGCCATCGATGCTGGCCACGACCATGTCGCCGTTGTCGGCCGACGTACGTTCTTCGACGACAATATAGTCGCCCGACAAAATCCCCTCGTCGCGCATCGATTCACCGACGACTTCAAGGACGTAGCTCGAACTGCGTCGCACAAAACTTTCGGGGACTTGAATGGAGTCGCTTCCCTCGATGGCTTCGATCGGAGTTCCCGCGGCTACCCGGCCGAGCAACGGGAGGTCGATGGCGTGGGATTGGCGCTTTTGTTCAACCAGTTCGATGGAACGGCTGTGGTTCCACTTGCGGCGGATCTGCCCTTTGGCTTCGAGGTTTGTGACGTGTTTGTGGACGGTCGCCATCGATTTGAGATCGAAGCGCTTTCCGATCTCTTCCAGAGTGGGCGAGTAGCCAAGGTCGCGAATCGACTCTTCGATGTAATCTAAGATTTCCTTTTGCCGCTTAGTGAGCGTCATGAACTGTCCCCTTTTCTGTCGTCGTGCTGGCGCGTGGTTCTGGCGCGAAGATTCAACTTAATCTAGGCGAAAAAATGGCGAAACTCAAGGCCGACCCAACTGCCATCGACGTACGGCGCGATTGTGGTCCTTTAAGTTGGACGTGAATTCGTGGGTGCCGTCGCCTTTGGCGACGAAGAATAGAAGATCGACCGACTCAGGATCCAGCGCAGCGGCTAGGGCCTTGCGACCGGGGCTGCAAATCGGCCCCGGCGGTAAGCCGTGGTTTACGTAGGTGTTGTAGATGGTTGCTTCGCGCAGGTCGGTTCGGCGCAGGTTGCCGTCCCACGCTCTGCCGGAAGCCAGGATGCCGTAGATTACCGTCGGATCGGTTTGTAGACGCATTTTGCGGTTCAGGCGGTTGGCGAACACTCCGGCGATGCGGCGCCGTTCTTGTGCGGCGCCAGTTTCCTTCTCGACAATGGAAGCCAACGTGGTGACTCGATTCCTGGAGAGGAGCGCGTCGTTACTGCTTGCGGTCAAGATCTCGGGAATCTGATGTTCGTTGAGGAGTTGGTCCCAGACCTGTTCGAATCGACCAATCATTAGCGATGCGATCTCGTCCGCGGTCATGCCCGGTCCAAGGTGGTAGGTGTCGGGGAACAAGAAGCCCTCAGCGCAATTGGCGGTTTCGGTGGCGCCGGCACGCGAAACAAAACTCGGCGCGCAAACAGCCTGTTTCCACTTCTTGGCACCGACGATGCCTTCGGCTTCCAGCATTGTGCCGATCTCGGCCCAGGTCATGCCTTCGGGAACGGTGATGCGAATCGTCGGTTTGGGCGTCTGTCCTAGTTCTTCGAGCACCTGTTCTGGAGTCAGTGACCCGGTGAACTCGTGGACGCCAAATCGAATCGAGCGGTCGGAGCCTCTGAAGCGAGCGAGCAAAAGTAGCAGCTCGGCGTTGTCGACGACGCCCAGCTTCTCAAGCTCCTGGGCGACACTGCGTGGACTTGCACCGCGCGGAATCGTGACAACAACGGGTTCGGGAAGCACCACTGGGGTGGTGGATAGTTGCCAAGCCCAGGCCACGGCCAATCCAGCTATGAGCACGGCGAGGCTGGCCAGTGTGCCGAGAATTTTCATGGAAGGGTTGGCCCACCCCCCGTGTCGAGCCATGCCTGCAAGATGAGGACGGCGGCCACTTGGTCGATCACCTTGCGTCTTTTTCCGCGTCTAACGCCTGCCTCGATGAGCATCCGCTCGCTGGCGACGCTGGTCAGACGCTCATCCTGAAATTGGATAGGAAGGTTGGTGCCGCGCTCCAAATGTCCGCAAAAGTGCCGGACCTTGTCGGCCTGACTGCCTTCATGGCCGCTCATCTCGATCGGCAATCCGGCAATAAAGCCAGCAATATTATAGTCTTGGAGCATCGCTAGGATGGCTGCGATGTCTTTCGCGTTGGACTGGCGTGTGACCACGCCGAGGCCCTGAGCGGTCAGCGCGAGGCCATCGCTTACGGCGACCCCGATTCGCTTGTCACCGATGTCCAGCCCGGCTAGCCTTTCGTTAGTCATGATGCATTGCGTCGAACAGGTCCGTCTCGCCCCCTGCGGCCAACCTCACGGACGGCTCGTACCTAACCGTTATCTGCCGCTGCTCCAAAGCCCCCTGCGGCTTCATTGCGGTGCCGAGTCTGGCCGTGTCTGTGCCGAGTCTGTGATTGACAACCACCACTTGGGCGGGCAGTTTAAACGTTCGTTCGGTCCTGTTCTTACGGACATTAAGCCTCTTCGCAGGGTTGATGTGGTGGTAGTGGGGAGGTGGTGATGCGGGAAGGCTCCAAGCTTATGCAATTGGAGAGTGGAATTTCGCACGCAAAGTTGCTCGCACTCGGTGTGTGTGTGGCCTGCGTGTCGTTTGCGGGTTTTAAACTCGCGGCAACGTTTGTGCCTTCGGGCCCAGCGTCTCTCACGGTTGCGTCACAAGTCAGTAGGCTTGTCATGCCAGCCGGGGTTCAAGTCGAACCTCCCTCAGTAGCTCATTGGGAGCCAGAACCCGTCGCGGCGACCCCGACCGATCCGGCTGTCGCAACTCCCGATCCGGTGTTGACGGTCTCTAGCGACATCCCAACGGTTTCGCCGATCGAAGAAGTGCAGCATCGCATCGCCCGAGGCGAGACGATCTCTGAAGTATTTAGTGTCCATGGAATTGGCGCTGCCGAGGCCGAGAGTTGGATCAAGGCCGCCGACAAGGTCTACGATCTTGATCGCATCTACGCGGGGCAGCGTCTGGTTCTGACGATCGACCGCGCCCGCAACGAGCTGACCAGCCTTCATATGGAGATCGATCCCGAGACCAATCTGGTCGCGCGTCGATCTGGTTCTCTGGCGGTTGTTGCCACCCGCGAAACCACCACCTTCGATCGCGGCATCCGCGTCGTCAATGGTCGTATCATGTCTAGCTTCTACGCAGCGGCGGCAGACGGAGGCGTCCCGGACAAAGTCATCTCCGAGGTCGCCGACATCCTCGGATGGAATATTAACTTTGCCACTGACATGCGCCCGGGTGCCGAGTTCCGCATCATTTACGAAGAGCTGACGCGGCCAGGTTCGACGAAAAAGTCCGCGGGTCGAGTTCTCGCGGTTCAACTCGAAAACCGAAATCGAATTCACGAAGGAATTTACTTCGCCTCTGCAGACGGCTCGGCTGAGGGCTATTACGATCGCACCGGCAAATCTTTGGGTCGCGATTTCCTCCGTTACCCCGTCGCTTTTACTCGCATCTCATCGCACTTTTCGGCGGGCCGTTTTCATCCGGTGCTTAAACGTAATCGTCCGCACTACGGCGTAGACTTTGCTGCTCCCACCGGCACTCCCGTTCGTTCGGTCGCCGATGGTGTCGTGGAGATGTCAGGCTGGCATGGTGGCAATGGGCGTTTTGTAAAAGTGAAGCACGGCGATGTTTATAAGTCCGGCTACTCGCACCTTTCTCGTATCGCATCGAAAGTGACCAAAGGCGCCCATGTCCAAAAGGGGCAGGTGATCGGCTACGTTGGGTCGAGCGGCTTGGCCACGGGCCCCCACCTTCATTTCGCGATGTATCGACGCGGCGATTACATCAACCCATTGGATTCGGAGATGCCTCGCTCCCGCTCTTTGGCGGGTACCGACTTGGCTGGATTCCGAACTCGGGTGGTTCGCTTGGACGACGTCTACGTCAAAGCTGAAACTAGCGGCGAAAACCTTGCGATGGTGGCATCCGTGGCTGGGCTCTAGCGGTTTCCGGCTTCAAACTGTCTAAAAAAAGCCCCCGTCGCATCGTGCGACGGGGGCTTTTTCGTACTATCCGCTCGGTGTGCCGAACGCGCTACTCGCCTGACACTTCTTTAATGCAGTCGCGCAGCGGTCCGTAGGTCACTGAACCGGTTGCGATCAGGCCGGGCAAAAGAGTTTTCGCATTGTTGAACGTCAGCGGTTTGCCGAAACGGTCGGTTACGACTCCACCGGCCTCTTCGACCAACATCGTACCCGCGCAAATATCCCACTCGTTCTTGGGTGTGAGCGAAAACGTGGCGTCGGCGTGCCCTGCGGCGACTAGGGCGAACTTGTAGGCGACCGAACCAGTTAGCTTCACGTTCATGAGCGGCTTGAAGCCATCCCACTCCCCGCGCTTGTCCTCGCTGCGGCTGGCGAGCACCGTGCACTCGGCCAAACTAGCGGGCGTCGTGCACGAGACCTTCTCGCCATTTAGAGTCGTTCCGTCTCCCCGACGAGCGGCGAACAGCAGTTCTTCGATCGGATTGTACGAAACGCCGACCTGAACCACACCGTCGATGACCAGTGCCACGCAGACACAGAACTCGGGGATGTTCTGGGTGAACTCCTTGGTTCCGTCCAACGGGTCAACGATCCAAACTCGTGATTTGCTCAGGCGCTCCGGTGAGTCACGTGTTTCTTCGGACAACCAGCCGTCGTCGGGAAACGCGCCGAGCACGGTAGCTTTGATGACTTCGTCAGCTTCTGTGTCAGCGACGGTCAACGGGTTGTCGGGTGCCTTCTCGTGCACCTCGTAATCGCCCTTGTAGTACTTGCGTACCACGGCTCCGCCAGCGCGGGCGGCTTCGATCGCGACCTCCAGATCCTTATGCATGTGTCCTTCCTGAGTTACGGTCGGCCTTGGCCGACATCGTTCGCCCGGGCGGGCGACGGGGCACCTTTTCGCAGGCACCGGCTCTGCGCAAATCGCGGCCTTTTCTACAGTGGACAACCCCCGGGATTGCTGTCTAACTTACCCGATCTTGTCTGACTTACTTTCAGTCCTTGGCAGATGGGGAATCGCTCCCGCCATTTTGTTGCTCCTGTCTAGTGGGGGGCCTGCCTTCGCCCAGTTTGAACAGCTTACCAATGATGCGGGCGGCGCGGCCTGTGGCTCTTTTGAGGCGTCGGTGAGCTCCAATGGCCTAGTTGTGGCTTTCGAATCGACCTGCGATCTCGACGGGGACAATGAAGACAACGGAGACGGAAGTCGGGAAATTTTCGTGGGTGGGCGTGGGGCCGCTCTCGTGCAGATCACGTCGTCACCCAGGGATTGTGCCAATACCGCCCCGGTTGTGTCTGCCGACGGCTCGGTGGTCGCGTTTGAATCCGACTGCGACCTGGATGGAAGCAACCCCGACGCCAATGTCGAAATCTGGATTTGGAAGGGCGGCGATCCACTCGCACTGACCGACACCTTCGGTTGCACCAGCTTAGAACCGGCCATCAACGCCGACGGTAGCCTGGTTGTTTTTGACAGTGACTGTTCGTCGTCCGGGGATTTTTCGAGCGAAATTGTGCTCGCCAATGCTGGCGACGTGGACTTCGGCGATACCACCCAGCTGACCGACGACCTCACCGGACTCTGCGATAGCCTCTCGCCGGATATTTCGGATGACGGTTCTCTGATTGTCTTCGAAAGCGACTGCGACCTCACCGATGACAACGAAGATCTTGCGGCCGAAATTTTTTCGGTGACGCCCGCTGGGATTATCACCAAACTCAGCAACGCTCCTGACGACACCTGCGCAGCCTTCGAAGTCTCACTGTCAGGCGATGCCAGCACGGCGGTCTTCCAAAGTGATTGCGACTATTCCGGGGCAAATGGCGATGGCGGCAACGAGATCTTCAAAATTGCCACCGACAGCGGTGCGCTGACGCAGCTGACAAACGACGATAGTGGCGCGCTTTGCGAGACCGCGCGGCCTGCCGTCAATAGTGACGGTTCGTTCGTTGCCTTCGAAAGTTCCTGCGACCGCACCGGCTCGAACGGTGACGAAAGTTCTGAGATCTTCCGCGTCGGCGTTGGCACCGAGCAACTCACCGACGGCCAGGAATGCGATTCGATGGCGCCGGCAATCGATGCCAGCGGCATCGAGGTGTTGTTCGATAGTAACTGCGATCTTCTCGGCACCAACGAAGACGGCAACGCCGAGATCTTCGATGTTTTCGAATTTCAGTGTCGGTGCGGGGCGCCTAAAAGCAAAGACAATGGCCCTCTAGCCAGTGACGCATTGTTCGTATTGAAAGCGGCTGTCGGGTTGGACAGCTGCATGCCCTGCGAGTGCGACGTAAATGACGACGGTCGCATTGCGTCTTCGGATGCGCTCAATGTCCTGCGTGCCGCCGTTGGCCAAATCGGAGTCGTTCTCGAATGCCCTGCTCCTCCCGATTCTTAACCGCCTTCCCTTCATAGTTTTTACCTGATTTCCGGCCGCGAGTTCGCGTCGCCGACCTGCGTTACTTGTGCAGACGCTCGGTACGCCATTGCCGTCCGCGTGGACCGAGCGTAGTTTCCCGCGATGGCTGGCCGTTCTTCCCTCGACGAAATCGCAAGGTTTCTTGGAACCGGCGCATACAGTGGCTATTCGCCCGTTGCGCCTGGAACGGCTGGTACGGTGGTGGCGGTACCTTTGTTGGTTGGGTTGCTGGCGCTCGTGGGGACGAGTGCCAGCGCCTGGATTGGCCTTCTCATCATCACCACTGCAGTCGCGATCTGGTCAGCCGAACGTTGCAGCGTTCTTTTCGAACTCAAGGACCCGGGCTTGGTCGTTTCCGACGAGATCGCGGGTTTCTTCGTCACCATGGCTTTCCTTCCGGTGACCCCGATCAGCTTGGTTGTAGGTTTTTTTGCGTTCCGGTTTTTCGACATCGTCAAGCCCGCGCCAGCCCGGCAGGCCGAGGCCTTACCGGGGGGATTCGGCATAGTTCTCGATGACTTGGTGGCTGGCGTCTACGCCAACCTTACCGTGCGAGCGGTGCTCGCGATCCTGGCCGTAGTGGCCTGAATTTAAACAATCGACAGGGTAGGACTGGAAACAGGGCGACAAGAGGCGTACAAAAAGCGAAAGCGTATGACGACTCCCTTTCTTAAAGCGGCCCTGATCTCAACTGGCGACGAGGTCGTCGGCGGCCGCACCATCGACACGAATTCTGCCTGGATTTCCAAGCACTTGGCCGAACTGGGCGTGGAAGTCGTGGCCACGGTGGTTGTGGGCGACTACCCCGAACGCATCGCGTGGGCCTGGAACACACTGCTCTCTGAAGCCGATTTCGTTCTTTGTACGGGCGGCTTGGGCCCCACGGCCGACGATCTGACCAACGAAGTCGTTGCCTCGGTGGCCGGAGTAGAGCTGCTCCTGGAAGAAGCCGAGGCCGATCGTATCCGCGAAATTTTTGCGGGCCGCGGACGACCGATGCCGGCCAATAATCTGAAACAGGCAATGTTGCCGCGCGGTGCGGTGGTGATTCCAAACGCGCTCGGTACGGCCCCCGGCTATCGCCTCCAGATTGCTCGTGGCGATCGGCTGGCCACGGCCATCGTTCTTCCCGGGGTGCCGCGAGAGATGAAAGCGATGCTCGCCGATACGGTACTGCCTTGGGTCGCTTCCCACGCAGATCCGCAGGCGCGTGTGTCGGCATTAGCCTTTCAAACCTTTGGCCTGCCCGAATCGGCGTTGGACGAAGCGCTCGAAGGCGCTTTTGAAGATTCCGAGATTCGCTTGGCCTTTCGAGCCAGCTTTCCACGTATCGCCGTGCGCATTTCCACGGCTGGGCCGAGTGTCGAAGCCGAAGAGCGTCTTGCGGCCGCAGCGGCTGTGTTGCGGGAACGACTTGGCCGGGCCGTTTTTGCCGAAGGCGAGATAGGCATGGAAGAGGTTGTCGGAAACCTGTTGCGTGCCAATGGCTTGAAACTGGCCAGCGCCGAGTCGTGCACGGGCGGACTGATCGGCCATCGCGTCACCGATGTCGCTGGTAGCTCAGAATATTACGCCGGTGGGATTGTGGCCTATAGCAATGATTTGAAAGAAGGGTTGCTCGGTGTGCGCGGCGAAACCCTCGCTCGTTACGGGGCGGTCAGTGAAGAGACCGCGCGTGAAATGGCGGAAGGTGCCTGTCGTGTTACCGGCGCAGATTTGGGTGTGGCGACTACAGGTATCGCTGGCCCTGGTGGCGGCACCGACGAGAAGCCGGTTGGTACGGTTGCCGTGGCGTTGGCCGCTCGCGAAGGCGACGGCTTCGTTACTGAATCCTGTGTGTACCAGCTGTGGGGATCGCGAGAGTGGGTGAAAATGCTCACCTCTCAACTGGCTCTGGATTGGGTGCGGTGCCGACTTCTTGGCCAGCCGCCGCTAGACGCAAGTTTTTCGGGCGGACGGCGCGTAGCCAGCACCGCTGCCGAAGTCGGCTGAGGGCGCGGAGATCAGTTAAAGAGCTAGAGTCGGGCGGCAAGTTCGGCAGTAAACAGAACAAGCGCGCAAGCGCCGTTATGGAAGAAGATTGGGGCGCCGTTTAGGCGAGCGCCGGAACGAGTTGAAACGAGAAGGAGAGACGACAATGTCCAAAGAAGACAAGAAGAAAGCACTGGAACTGGCGATCGGGCAGATCGAAAAGGCGTTTGGATCAGGAGCGCTCATGCGCTTGGGGGCCGATGCGAAGCTCGATATCGAATCTGTACCTACCGGTTCGCTTGGTCTGGACGTCGCGCTAGGCGTAGGCGGTTTCCCCTGCGGACGTGTCGTTGAGATTTACGGCCCGGAGTCTTCGGGTAAGACCACCGTTGCTTTGGAGGCCATTGCACAGACACAAAAGCGCGGTGGGGTGGCAGCGTTTGTCGATGCCGAGCACGCGTTGGATCCAAGCTACGCTCGCAAGCTCGGGGTGCGCACCAGCGAACTCCTGATTTCGCAACCAGACAACGGCGAGCAGGCGCTTGAGATCGTAGACACTCTGGTACGCAGCGGTGCTGTGGACATCCTGGTTATAGACTCGGTCGCAGCTCTGGTCCCGCGCGCTGAGATCGAAGGCGAGATGGGCGATACCCATGTTGGTTTGCAGGCCCGCCTGATGTCTCAGGCTTTGCGCAAACTCACCGGTACGATCTCACGTTCAAAGTGCATCGTGATCTTCATCAACCAGATCCGCATGAAGATTGGCGTGATGTTCGGCAGCCCCGAGACCACATCGGGAGGCAATGCCCTGAAGTTCTATGCCTCGATTCGTTTGGACATTCGTCGCATCGCTTCTTTGAAGCAGGGTGATCAGGCCATTGGCAATCGTACCCGGGTACGAGTGGTGAAGAACAAGGTGGCGCCTCCGTTCCGCGAGGCCGAGTTCGACATCACCTATGGCGTGGGAATCAACAAGGCTGGCGAGTTGATCGACCTCGGGGTTGAGCTTGGCATCGTTGACAAGAGTGGCTCCTGGTACTCCTACGGCAAGGAACGGATGGGCCAGGGGCGTGAGAACTCTTGCGAATTCCTTCGCGAGCACAACGAGATCTTCAACGAGATAGAGGGACGCCTGCGCGAGGCTCTTGGCTTGGTTCCGGCTGGACCGACGCTGACCGTGGTCGAAGGTGGTGCTCCGGCTGCGGGTATGGAGGAAGATGCCAAGCCCAAGGCCAAGAAGAAGGCCGCTGGCGCCAAGTAGAAAAACGGAGCCCGTCATCGTTGCCGACGGCGCTTCGTGCGCGGCGCAAGATAGGGTCTTGGATCGGGCCAAGACCCTGCTCGCGCGCCGCGCCTGGGCCACCGGCGAGCTCGCCGAGCGCCTGGAGCGTGACTTTGATCCGGACAACGTGCGCTCGGTGATTGCGCGATTGACCGACCTTTCCCTTCTCGACGACACCATTTTTGCTGCCGACTACGCTGCCCGTCGAGCCCAAAAGGGGCGGATCGGGGCGGAACGTATTTGCGCTGAGTTGGCCGAACGCGGGGTCGATGCCGCGACTGCGAGCCAAGCAGTCGCTTCGCTGGACGGAGAATCCGAAGTGGTTCGCGCTCGTGAAGTCCTGGCTCGCTTCCTCTCGGGCCGGCCAAGCAACGACCCTCGAGCTGGCTCGGCGGCGGCTCGTCACTTGTTGCGGCGTGGCTATCGGGACGACTTGGTGGCCCATTTGCTGCGTGACTTGCTCGACGGTTCCTAGTACTTCCGCCCTACATGCAGGGTTCTCAAGTTCGCCAGAGCTTCCTCGATTTCTTCGCAAAGAAGCACCACCTTATCGTTCCGAGCGCACCGATCGTCCCCATTGGCGATCCAACGCTGATGTTCACCAACGCCGGGATGGTGCCGTTCAAGGACGTCTTCCTCGGCCTCGCCGATCCGCCAGCTAAGCGCGTGGCGGATTCGCAAAAGTGTTTGCGAATCTCAGGCAAGCACAATGATCTCGAAGAAGTCGGTCGTGACACGTATCACCACACGCTCTTCGAAATGCTCGGCAATTGGTCGTTCGGCGACTACTACAAGACCGAAGCGATCGAGTGGGCGTGGGATCTTCTGACCCGCGAGTGGGGTCTTCCCAAGGAGCGTCTCTACGCGTCGGTTTATCGCACTGATGACGAGGCCGCCTCATTGTGGCCGCGCCTGACCGACATCTCACCCGATCGGGTTCTGCGTTTCGACGAAAAGGACAATTTTTGGGAAATGGGCGAGACCGGCCCATGCGGTCCTTGTTCCGAGATCCACATCGACCGGGGCGAGGGCAGCTGCGACATGCAGCATATCGCGGGCCACAAGTGTGCCGTGAACATTGGTTGTTCTCGCTACATTGAGCTCTGGAATTTGGTCTTCATCCAGTACAGCCGCGACGACAAGGGTGTTCTTCACGAGCTGCCGTCCAAGCACATCGATACCGGCATGGGTCTGGAGCGAGTCGCGGCCGTTATCGAAAATGTTGATGGAAACTACGA
>JBLFWR010000111.1:0-11888 GCA_047611725.1 Binatia bacterium
TGGGCGAAGCGACGTGACGTCTGGGCGAAGCGCCCCTTGGTTGGCGAGGCGCCATCAGTTTTCTTCGGCATAGCGTGCGACCTCGTTCTTCCATTTGGTTCCAAAAGCGAATGTCAAAATTTGTTGGGTCAGGGCGGATTCAGAGCCAAGCATAGCCAGCTCCCCGCCGCCGCGTTTTGCGATGCGCGAGTATGCTGCCTGCACTTCCTTGTAGAACTCGGGCATTTTCTCGCTGCCCTTTTTGTCGGATCCGTACAGCCATTTGTTCATTTCGCGCTGATACTCTTCGTGCATGCGCCGGGTCACATCGATGGTGCTGACGACACCGCCTAGTTTGTGAAACTCGTCGGCAAGAGCGTCGATGGCCGCGATGTCTTCCTTGTGAGGCGGGCTGGAGCCGACGATGATAATGACGCGCTTGGAGCGTTTGCGCCAAGACAGGTCGTCCATCGCTGTTTCCAAACCCTCGCGTACGGCCTCTTCATAGTCGCCGCCACCGTCGGCACGCAGATTGTCCAGGAAGCCCTTGATTTTGCTGCCATGGAAACTCAAGTCGGTGAACCGGGTGGTAAATTCGTCTCCGCGGTCCCGATAGGCGACCACGCCAATACGGGCGATGGGCACCAGCGACTGGATCTGTGAGACCAGTGCGATCGAACGGGTTTTGATGTCGTCGATCACGTGCTGCATCGAGGCCGTCGCGTCGATGACCAAAACCACGTCGAGGCCGGTCTTGCGCAGGCCCCCGATAAACGAGCCAAACTGGCCCGAAAGCCCGCCTACACCGCCGGATGTAGGAGTGAAGCGCGTGTCGAGGTTGGCTAGCCGTTGGGAGCTCGGGCGGGGCGCGGAAAAGCTGGCCAGCTCGGGCAGAGACACGGCCCGTTGCTGGATCTGCTCGACTTCTAGGGGCTTGACCTGGACGTCTTCTTTCAAATCCTCGAGTTCGGCGTCGTCAACCGCCTCATCGTTGACCACCAAACGCACCGTCGGAGACTCACCTCGTTCGCCCAGACCGAAGCCTTCGCCTCCAGCTGTCAGGGTGATGCTGGCGAGAAAAAGCAGGAGCAGTAGATGCACCACTGCGGAAATCGCGTAACCCTCGAGGCGTTCGCGGAAGCGGGAAGGACGCCGAAGGTCGGCCAAAATCTCCTGTCGTTTCAAGGCCTTCGAACCCTAGCGGGGAAACCTAGGGTGCTCAAGGCGGTTTCGGAAGATCGCGATCCCGGACCCAAGACTGAGCTCACAGCTATCAACGACTCCCGCAAACGATACCAGGTACCCTTTTATACAATCGGTACCAGGTACCGATTGTCTGGTGCTGTTTTCTAGGGCTCCTACAACTCATCGGGATCGCACGGGAATTATTCTCGCATCGTGATCGAGGATGTGGAACATTGCCGCGTCTTCGACGGTTTTTCCCCCGGGGTTTTTCATGGCGACGGTCATTACAGACGATTGCATCAATTGCGGCGCTTGCGAGCCTGAGTGTCCGAATACGGCCATCTATCAAGGTGACGTTGAGTATGAGTGGCAGGGGGCCCAAGTTGCGGCGCTCAGCGCCGACTTCTTCTATATCGTCCCCCAGAAATGCACGGAATGTGTCGGTTTCTTTGATCAAGAGGCCTGCGCGGCAGTTTGCCCGGTCGATTGTTGTATTCCTGATCCAGCGATCCCTGAGACGGAATCGGCGCTGCTAACACGCGCCAAAGAGCTTCATCCCGGTACAGAATTTGGCGCCGAGTTCCCCTCGCGCTTCAAGGGCGAAGGCGCCGGTGCTGCTCCTGCTGGCGACGCAGCTGCTGCCGCAGCGCCAGCTGCGAAGCCTGCGGCGGCACCCGCCGCGGCCCCTGCTGCTGCAGCGCCAGCTGGCCCGACCATCTCCGCACCGAGTATCGAAGATTTCGACGTTCCGATTCTATGCCGAGACTGCGAGGGAGAATACGAGGTTGGCTACCGGTTCCTTGCGCCCGGCACTGTCCTTCGCTGTCCTTACTGTTCGTCGTCCTTCTCTCCGACCCAGCAACTTTTCGTTTTGGTGACCGAGCGTCTACGCCGGTATGCCGACCGCATGAATCAGGAAATTGATCGGCACACAGCTGCCGTCGAGCGCGAGACAAAGCTCTTCGAGAAGGCTTCGTCGGCCATTCAGGCCGATGTACGCGATGATATCCGATCCGTATCAACCCATTTGACTGAACGTCCTCGCCGTTCGGTTTTCGGCTAGCGGGAGCGTCCCGCCAACCGCTTGGCGCAACCACTCGTGCGCAACCGACTTCACGAACGACTTCTAACCAGCGACGAAGCCGCCAGCCCTGGTGATCTTCTCGACATCGTGTTTGGCGGTGCCGGCGACGATTCCGAGTTCGGCCGCGAGTTTCTGCGTGTCCTTTTGGCCGAAGATCCGCGCTTCCGAGAAGACTCCGAAGGTGCCTGGCGCCCCGTGCGTGACCACGTACTGTCGGGGCCGATTGCCGATACACCGTTTGTGATCGTTGATCTGGAGACCACCGGCCATCATCCGGATCAAGAAAGCGTCACCGAGATCGGGGCCGTTCGGGTGCAGGGCGGCAAGGTCGTTGCGCGCTTCGAACAGTTCGTGAATCCCAGCCGACCGATTCCCGCTTTTGTCACCAAACTGACGGGCATCACCGATGCCATGGTGGCCGACGCACCTCCCATTCACGAAGTGATCGGACGTTTTGCAGAGTTTGCAGCTGGGGGAGTCTTGGTCGCCCACAATGCGGCCTTCGACGCGGGTCTTCTGGACCGCGAAAGCCGACGAACCCTTGGTCGTCCGCTCGGTTTGCCGACTCTTTGCACGGTCAAACTCGCGCAGCGGCTGCTGCCCGAGCTACGGCGCACATCGCTGGACGCGCTCTGCGAACACTTCTCGCTCGACCCCAACGCTCGCCACCGCGCGTTGGGAGATGCCGAGACGACGGCCATTGTTCTTGAGCGATTGACCGCAGTTCTCCTAGAACGCGGTGCGCGCACAGCCGAAGACATCCTTGACGCGCAGGTCGACCCGAACTCGCCGCGCGAGTTGAAGGTCCACGTTCCTCAATCTGATCTGGAGAGCCTCCCCAACGGTCCCGGCGTGTACCGGCTAATCGGCGAAGAGGAAGATTCACTCTACATCGCGCGTGCGGCCAACGTTCGAGACAAGGTGCTGGCCTATTTCCTGTCGGCTGATCACTTGAGCGACCGACAGTTGACGATGATCTCGAAGACCTACGAGATTTCGGTAACCCCCTGCGGTTCAGAGCTGGAAGCAGCGATCATCGAGGCCGATGAAGTGCGGCGCTTCGAGCCACCGTACAACCGAAGCGGCAAGCATATGCCGAAGGTCCACTTCGCCAAGCTGTCCCTTCGTGGAGATTTTCCGCGCTCCTTCGTGACCTCCCGGCTGCGAACCGATCGAGCTCTTTACGTGGGGCCGCTGCGTGGACGGACCTTCGCCCAAGATGCCGCAGATCTGATCGCTGCGGCATTTCGGCTGCGCACGTGCCCCGGGAATCTTCGCCCGAGTTCTACGTTTGAAGCGTGCGAGCTAGCCGGCAAGGGCCACTGCAGTGCGCCGTGCAATGAGAGCGTAGATGCGGACGCGTATCGGGAGCAGGTCGAAGGCTGCAAAAACGCCTTGTTTCGCGGCCCCGAGTGCTTGCGCGAGAGCCTGGCGGGCCTTGGCTTGGTTTCGGGGTCCGCTGATTCAAGACGCTTCCAGGCCGCGGCGCGAAGGCTGGAACGCGCTGGTCGTGACGTGAGCTGGTTGGTCAACGACCAGCACTATTTCGCAGTTACGCCTGCAGCCGCGCCTGGCCAAATTTTTATCGCAGCGGTGGTTGGCGGGCATTGTGTGGGCACCACGGTTGCCAGCAGCTCGGCAGATATCGATGCTCTGATTACGCTGGTTAACGAAACGGGCGACGCTGCGTCGGAAGACCTCGGCGACGCCAGCACGATTTTGGCGCAGTGGCTGTCGCGGGGAGACTTCGGTGTTGATGCGACTCCGGTGCACTACGATCCGAACGATCCCGCCAGTCTGGAGAAAGCTCGGGGCCAACTTCTTGCTCGCTTAGACCCGTAAACTTTCCATCTTCCCGCGCCGCTTTCGCTTACCTCATTGAATGAGGTCCTGCGGTGAGGGATAAAGAACGATCTTGCCGTGACCACCACTCCCAGGACCAACGTCGAAGCGAAACCCGAAGTCGCTTCGCTCCCTCGCCAGGAAAGCCCCACCACGGGCTGGCGCCGCCTCGTCTACGAAAGCGAAGGCTGGTTAGTCACGACCGCTATCATCATCGGCGCCGTTGCGGCAGTCGCCAGCTTTGTGTTCCACGGCGCGATCGCCGGGGCGAGCGGATATTTTTGGAACGATCTCGGGGGCACGCTTGGCATCGGAGCCCAGCACGTCACCGATGATGTGTTCGTAACCGGCCTGCGCGAACTCCCGACCAATTGGTGGCTAATCCCGATCATTCCGATGACGGGCATGGCGATCATCGTATTGCTGGACTACTGGTTCCCAGGCGAGATTAAGGGCTATGGCCTGCCGCGCTTCCTGGAGATCGTCAATCTCCAGGGCGGCTACATCAAGCGACGCTGGATCACCCTAAAGACACTTTCGGCCGCGATTACCCTGGGTTCGGGGATGAGCACCGGCATCGAGGGGCCTGTCGCTCAAATCGGCGGCTCGATTGGCTCCACGTTGGGTCGTGGCCTGCGCCCATCGGCTGAGCGTTTGCGGGTGCTGATTGCCTGCGGAGCCACGGCGGCGATTTCGGCCACGTTCCAAGCGCCCATCGCCGGGGTCATGTTCGCCGAAGAAATCATTTTGATGGGGTCTACCCAACTCCAATCCTTGTCGCTTTTGGTGATGTCGGCGGGGACCGCGACGGTGGTTTCGAAGATGCTCAGCGGCGAGCACGGCGAGCTGCACGCGCCCCATTTCGATTTCCCTTTGAACCACGAACTTCTGTTCTTCGTATTGATGGGGCTGATGTGTGGCGTGCTGGCCACCATCTTCATTCGCAGCTTTTACGGGATGAAAGATTGGGTCGCGGGCTCGTGGATCCCCGACCGAATCCGGCCGTTGGTCGGCGGTGCGTTGATGGGCGCGGTGCTGATCCTATTCCCGCAGGTGGCGGCCAGCGGATACGAGACGATGAACGTCGCGTTTCGCGGCGAAATGGGCGGGGCTCTTCTGATCACCTTGGCGCTGGTCAAGATTTTGATGACCTGCATTACCCTTAGCTTCGGGGGCTCTGGTGGTGTCTTCGCCCCCTCGATGTTCGTCGGGGCGGTATTTGGCGGCGGATTCGCCTCGATCGTGAACTGGATGCTACCGGGCACGATCCAGGACGTAGGGGCATTCGCCCTCGTTGGCATGGGTGCTTTCCTTGCTGCCGCCACCCACGCTCCGATGACCGCGATCTTCCTGCTCTTCGAGCTGACGCAGGACTACAACGTGGTGCTTCCGATCATGATCACTGGCATCAGTTCGTTGCTGGTGGCTCGCAGTATTTTTCCCGACAGCATCGACCACTACGAGCTTCATCGCCGGGGCCTGGATCTGAACCCAGAGAGCGAGGTCAACGTGATGGCCAAGCTGTACGTGCGTGGTCTGGTGACCAAGGATTTCCAAGCGATTCCCGAAAACCTGGCTCTGGTCGATTTCATGACCTACGTCACCAACAGCCACCACACCCATTTCCCGGTCGTGAGCAAGGAAGGTGCGCTGGTCGGCTTAATCGGGATGGGAGACCTGCGCGGCGTGCTTCTGCAGCGAGATTCATGGCCATATGTAGTGGTGTCGGAATTGGCCCAGCTCGATATTGCGCCAGTCAAACCCTCCGACAATCTCTTTGATGCGATGAAGCGCTTTCAAGCCCGTGGCCTGGAAGTTTTACCGGTCGTCGATGACGAGACCGGGACCAAGGTGGTTGGGATCCTGAAATTGCGCGACTTACAGAATTTCTACCAGAAACGCCTGCTTGCCCGTGAGATCCACGGCTGATAATCGCCGCGACGTCGTGAAAGAACATCGAGTCATCATTACCGCCGATGATTTCGGGTTAGTCCCCGAGATTAATGATGCGGTGCTGCGCGGATACGACAACGGTGTCGTGACGTCTGCGGCCCTGCGTGTGAACGCGACCGCCTCTGCTTCTGCAGCAGCCAGTGCGGCGCTTCGTCCTGGTTTGGCCGTCGGGCTCCATTTGGTGCTGTGCGACGGGCAGTCCACGCTGCCGAGGCGACACATCCCTGGCCTGGTGGACAGTACCGGCCGCTTTGTTACGCAGCCCTTAGAGGCTGCCTGGAACTACCGGCGTCGCGCGGGTCTTGTCGACGAGCTTCGTTCTGAGATTCGGGCGCAAATCGAACGTTTCATGTCCACAAACCTGACGATGACCTTCATCTCGTCGCACTACCAGCTGCACCTGCACCCTGTGGTCGCGTCGATTCTGGTCGAGCTTTCTTCGGAGTATCCGATCGTGGCGATGCGCAAACCTTGCGCGACGTTGGCGATGTTCGAGCGCCGACCGGCGATTCCAGCCATGCAAACCGCACTCGAGGTTCGATTGTTGAAAGCAGTGGTTCGGCGCGGAACCTTTAGAGTCCGTCGCTTTATTGGGCCCGACCGGGTGGAACGCCTGGCTCCTCAGCGCCCGGCCGTCGAATCGGATGTCGTGATGCGGCTGGGGAAAATGCGTCGGGGCGTCACCGAGCTGGTTTGTCACCCCGGTTCCTTGCTCCCGCGCTATGACGGGACCGGAGAAGCTGCAGTCGTGACTTCAACGGTCGTTCGCGACGCGTTGGCGGCAGGGCAGGTGAAGAAAATTTCGTGGGCCCACCTGATCGGCGAAGTGCCAGCCTCGGCCGGTGCACTTGCCCGGCCCGCTACAGCACCAGGCTGAGCAATCCCAGGAAGACGGAGAAGCCGACAATGTCGGTGGACGTCTGAATGAAAACCCCCGACGCCACTGCTGGGTCAACGCCCACGGCTCTTAACCCAAGCGGGACGAGGGTCCCGAGCAGCGCACCGGTTAGGAAGTTGGCGAGCATCGCCACTCCGAGTACCGAAGCGAGCAACACGTCCCCCTTCCAGAAATAGGCAAAACCACCTGCCGAAAGTCCTAGGACCAGGCCGTTTCCGGCTGCGGCCGCAATTTCTCGGAACAGGACCCGCCAGATAGCGGAGCCGTGCAGTTCACCCAGAGCGAGGCCGCGCACGGTCACGGTCATTGCCTGCACGCCTGAGTTTCCGCCGAGGCTGGCTACGATGGTCATCAATCCTGCTGCGACTGCCGCGGTGCGGATCGTTTCTTCGAACGTGGCAACGATCGTTGCCGAGATCGCTGAGGTCCCCAGATTCAGAACCAGCCAAGGAAGGCGTGATCGCATCGCCGCCAAGGCACCGCCTTGTGCGATCGATTCATCACCGATGCCAGCCATCTTGAGGATGTCTTCGGTGGCCTCTTCGGCGATGACGTCAACAATGTCATCAACGGTGATGCGACCGACTAAGCGACCGAGCGCATCAACGACTGGAATCGACAGGAGATCGTACTTCTCGAACAGATGCGCGACTTTTTCTTGGTCGATTTCTACCTCAACCGAGACGATGTCGGTCGTCATGATGCGTTCGATGCCAGCGTCATCGTCCGCGAACAGCAGATCGCGAAGGGGAACTAAGCCAACCAGGCGCTGCTTATCATCGACCACGAATAGGTTGTGAACGTCGTGGAAGTCGGTAGCTCGTCGCCGCATGTAGTCGATCACTTCTGACACGGTGGCATCGGTATAGGCCGACGCCACTTCGGTCTTCATGATGCCGCCAGCACTATCTTCGGGATAGGCCAGAAGGTCTTCGACGTCCCGCCTTACCTCAGGACTGGCCCGATCGAGCAGGACCTGCTGACGCTCTTCGGGAACGTCACCGAGTAAGTCGGCGGCGTCATCGGTATCTAATCGCTCAAGAACCGCCGTAACACGGGCGTCGGAAAGGTCCTGGACGATGTCGTTTCGGGTCTGATCGTTGACCTCGCGAATCGCCTCCGAGGCCATGTCGGGTGGCATCAATCGGAACAGCCAAAGGCGCTCTTCCGTGGCTTCGAGGGATTCAAGAAGGTCGGCCAGGTCGGCCGGGTGCAGTTCTGTCAGTTGATCGCGTGTGGCCACCTCGTCGCGCTGGGCGACAAGGCCCAACAGGGCGGTTCGATCGATGCGAAATGCGCTGCTCACAGGACCTCGGCTTGCGGAGTGACGGCTTAGTCGTCCCCGAAGCCCCTAAGAGTCGGGCAGTTAGGTTTAGGGGTCAAGCGCGTTCGCGTGCTTGCGCGACTGCACCCGCCGGCGCTGAAGCGTCGCCGGCGGCAACCACTGTTGCCTCAGGTCGAATCGTGGCCGAGGCCGGTCGGACGGCGGCTTCGACCGCTTGGATTACCTCGGTCACTTCGGTCACTTCGGTCACTTCGGTCACTTCATCAACGGGCGCCGAGTCTAACCAACGCATGCGCTTGTAGTCGAAGTCACGAGCGCCGGCGACACTGTGTTTGACGATCTCAAAGTAGGGAGAGAGGTCGAAGTCGCGGGGAGTAACCAGGAAGGGATCACACGGTGAGAAAACGTGAGTCTCAAAGACACCGGGTCGACGGTTACGAAAGGAGCGTACGAAGGGACGCGTTGTTTCGACCTCATCTTCCGAAATGATCAAGGGTTGGATCGGATAGCGCACGCGTTGGAAGGCCATGGCGATCTGCGATGAGCAGATCAGGTCGCGGGAAGAACGCTCGGCGTCGCGCGATTCGGTCATTTGCCAGCGTTGGGGGAAGAAGCTGAACGGGAAATAGAACCGCATGAGCCCGACAATGTGACGGACGTTGTAGGGTGTTCCGATCTGGTCGAGCACCGTGTCTACGACGTCATCCACGTCTTCGCGCCGCAGTTTGATAGGGCGGCAGATCCGAATGTTAAAGTCGCGGTACTTTGACAGTGGTGCCGGGCAAACCCCGTTTTCCATATTGGCTTCGATCAGCAGCGAGGTGGCGTCGTCGCCAAAGCGCTCACGAATCTCATCACTGCCGTCGCGCTGGACGAGTGCGTCGCCGACATACAGGGCCACGTGGGACCAGGAACTTTGGGTCAGGTATTTGATGACTTGGCTGACACGCTGATTGCCCTCAACCAGCATAACGTCGCCTGGACGCAGCAGGGCGCGGAGCGATTCGATGTCGTTGGGCCACAATTGGCGATAGCGCTTAGCGTCTTTGACGAGAAGGCGGACCGACAGCGTTATCAGCAGCTGCCAGAGACGACTGATCTTTTGGACTTCATCACTCACGGAACCGGCATTGTAACCCTGCTGCCACAGGCCATGAAAGCGGTCATCGTCTTTGAGTTGCTCTGGGGTCGCGCCGCGCCGCGTTGCAGTCGCAGAAATCGGCGACCCTTTTTTCTAGTTTCAATGTTTAGAGTGGTGTGGGGTTGCCCGGCGACCAAGGCATGGGTAGGTTCTCGTCCCATGCCGCGCAGTTCTCCATCAACGAAAACCCAACGGGGTGCCACCCTGTTCAACTTCGTCCCGTTTCTGGTTCGAAGGGTGCTTGGACCGCGGATTGGATCGCGTGGAGTTCTGCTGGCTCGCTCAAGCAGTCTCGGAGTCATTACGGTTGTTCATCGCCAGCGTGATCACGCCATTGCGGAAGTTGTTGATTTGCGAATCGGCCAGCTCAGGCCGAACGGCGACCGTTACCAACTGTTTTGGAAGAAGGGCAACGGCCGTTGGACTGCCTACTACGATGAGCGCGGCGAACGCTTCGTCGGGTCACTGGCGGAGTGCCTTGAGGAGATTTCGCGTGATCCGTTCGGCTGTTACTGGACCTGAGCGTTACGGCCAGGGCGCCGGCGGCCCATCGGTCATGGCGCGTCTCGCAGTTCGCTTGGTTGCCGGAATGGCAGTCGTGGTTCTCGCCTCCGGCTGTAGCGACCCCCTCGTTATCCCCACGATCGAACCGGTTGAAGCCGGGCTCACCGATTCCTACACGCCTTTGGCCGGCATCCGCATTCATGCGTTCAACACCGGATCGATTCAGTCGGTCGAGGCAGCTGTGTGGGCTGGCGGGAGTTGGACCGATACCGAGGCGATGGAAGTGTTCGCCTTTGTGATCGAGCATCCCAAGGCTGGCTTGGTGGTGTTCGATACCGGGCTTTCACCGCGGGCAGCCAGTGACCCCGGTCACTATGTCGGTGCGATTGGACGCGAACTGGGCATGGTCGAAGCCAGTGTCGGGCAAGACCTGCCGTCACAAATGCGTGAGGCGGGAATGAACCCCGACGACGTCACGCTGGTGGTGATTTCCCATCTTCACTTTGATCACACGGGAACCATCGAGGATTTCCCCGATGCTGAAGTCGTGATCGCGGCCGAGGAAATCAACGCGCCACGCGGCGAAGGCCTGATGCCCGATTTCGTCTTCGATGATGAGTTCGACCAAGTCTCGAATTGGCGTGAGCTCGACTACGAAAAGGGCGAGCCCTTGGCGACCTTCGTGTCGCATTTCGATTTGATAGGCGATGGCAGTCTGCTCGGCGTTGCGTTGTCCGGACACACCGCCGGTTCTCAGGGCCTGTTGGTGCGAACCGATCTGGGGTCGGTGTTGCTGACCGGCGATGCGGCTTGGACCGAGAAGAGCTGGCGCTACGCCGCGCGTCCGATCACGGCCTGGAGTATGGCTGGATGGTGGGAGCAGGCTTGGCGCATTCGTCGCTACTGGCAACTCGCTCCGCGCTCGCTTGTGATCCCCGGCCACGACGCAGCCGCCGTCGAACGCTCGCGTTCTGCGGTTTTGATTTCCCACCGCTTCGGGCCCTCGGCCCTCGAAAGCTAGCGCAGGTCTAAATCCAGGGTGGCGGGGCGCCGAGTGAGATCCCGAATACCGGCAACGCCAGTAGCCACACTACGGCTGTAACCAACAGGACGGCGAATAGGTTCAGCGGGAATCCCGCCCGCGCCATTGTCGCGACCGATAGGCGTCCATCCGAAAACACGATCGCGTTGGGGGCTGTCCCCGACGGCATCATAAAACACAGCGACGCGGCCAAGGTGCAGGGGACCATCAACAGCAGGGGGTCGAACTGACCGGCCACGGCCGTGGCCGCCAGGATTGGCATGAGGATCGTCGTAATTGCGGTGTTGGTGGTGACCTCGGTGACGAAGCTTACGGTCAGACACAGCAAAAGCACGCCGAGCAATCCGGGTTGTGATCCAGCCCAACTAAGCAGTGTTCCGAGCCAGGCGGCTAACCCGGAACCCTGAATTGCGGCGGCCAGTGCGAATCCACCGCCAAGAAGAACGATGACTCCCCAAGGTAGTTTTGACGCCGTTTCCCAGTCCAGCAGTCGGGATCCTTTGCCATCGCCGGCAGGAATAGCGAAGAGCATCAGCGCCATGCCAATTGCGACCGTGGAGTCACCCACGGTTGTTGCCTGCGGTAGCAGCATCGACCAACCCGGCAGTAAAAACGCGCCGATCTCGATCGGCCGACGAAACATCCACAAAAGCGCCGTGGCTACGAAGACAACGAGAACACGCCGTTCGGGTGTAGACAGTGTTCCGAGTGCATCAAGTTGTTCGCGTAGGATTCCGCGATCCAGGCTGAATTGATGCCGCCCCACGTCGGATGCGCCGAATACAAGCCAAGCCCAGGCCAAGGGGATCATGAGCGTGGCAAGGGGAACGCCGACCAGCATCCATTGCAGAAATCCGATCGGCGGCGCTTCAGGGAATAGTTGCGCGAGGGCTCCGACGAAGACGGCGTTGGGCGGCGTGCCAATGATCGTGGCCATGCCGCCAATGGTTGCCGAGTACGCCACGGCCAACAGAA
>JBLFWR010000112.1:0-11850 GCA_047611725.1 Binatia bacterium
CTTCTGAGTTACCAGGATCCGCAACACCGTCGCCACAGGACGGCAGCGAACAGTCGACGCGACAAGCGTCAGCGACGGTGTCTGAGTTGTTCCCCTGACCGTCGTCACACTCTTCTTCGCCAGCCACGACACCATCGCCGCAAACCGGCTCACGCGGGTAAACGATATCCAAAAGGTCCGGGATATTGATGCGCACGTCGTCAAGCAGACACTGCTTGAGATCAAACAGATTGAAGTCTTCTCCGGTCGCGTCGTCGCACATGACGCCCAACCCGAGATCGATAAGATCCGCTCCTGAGCAAACCGCAGGGATGCCCGAGAGAATGCGAACATACGCTGCCTCGACCTGATGAGTTGTACCGTTATCGGTCGTCCCATTGCCGTACGGCGCGATATCAGCGCGGCAATCAACGTCGTCGGTGATTTTGCGGCGCTCTTGTCGAAGCAGGCATTTCAACCTAGCGCGCAGATTCTGAGTCATAGAGCCCGCCGTGCGATCGGCGACACCTCGAACACACCTCGCTGGCTTGCCACGCAGGAAGTTCTCGATCTCCGGATAGGAACTCATCAGCAATGCGAGAACGATCTCGTCGGTTTCGGCCAGGATGCACTGCTCTAGGTCGCGCGTATCAAACGGAACCCCTGTGAGGTCTTCGCAAATGCCTGGGAAGCCGAGAAAAATTAGATTCACGCCAGTACATGAGCGCGGAACGATTCGCTCAACGATGGCGCGGATTCGTGGCAGCTGGCGCTGCAAGACGGCGTCACCATCCCCTTTGACGCACTCGGTCGAAGGGGGGATTTTTCCCTTAATGACTCGCTTGACGCAGGCCCGCCGGACACGAGATTGCCGTTCGTAGTACCGACGTGTCGCGGCAGCGATACGAGATCGGCAGCGCAGCTGATCACGATTGAAAAGCTGGGCATCGGCGGTATCCGGTATCGATACCGCACCCGAAATAAGCATGGCAGCGGAGAAAAACCCCAACAAAATCCGTCGTTTCACTGCTTGTATCCTTTACTTGCGGCCACAATCGGCACAACCCTGATAGGGGGGTTTCACCCCTCAGGAAAGTTTCTATATGTGTCCTTTCGCCGACACGTATTAAGCGAAAGGCCAGATATTCCAGGAGCTTACGTTAGCTCTCGGTCCAAACATCCACCCCAAATGAGGTGCTCACAACTCGAAGTTAACTCAATATCCAACTCAGCAACAATGCAGCTTCTAACATATCGATCTCATAGAAGGGAGAGACATCGAACAGCTAGAGCGTCAATGTGCAAGTTGAGGCTGCCTTTTGTGAGTCCAACAACCGGCAGCAGCGTCTCTATATTCCACGAACATCTACGGCTGTCTCGCGAATCCTAGATGAGCAGGGTCAAGGTCACCGAACGAGTCCACCACCAGGTCAGCGCCAGCATACGGCGCACGATCCATTTCTGCATCGGGAAGGGCGATCACCCGCATCCCAGCCGCGAGGCCGGCTTCTAATCCGGCCGGGGCGTCCTCAAAGACCAGGCAGTCCACAGGCGGGATCCCGAGGTCGCCAGCTGCCACCAAAAAGATGTCCGGCGCCGGCTTTCCGCGCATCACACGCGGGTCATCGCCCACGACTATGGCATCAAAACACGCAAACCAGTCGCGGTGGTTTTGGATCTTGAGATCGAACAATCTCCGCTCACTACTGGTGGCCAGCGCAAGTGGGACGCCCAACGCTGACAGCGCCCTAACAAAGGCCTCGGCGCCAGGTCGCTCTTTCGCCTCTGGAAAAAGCTCCTCGAGCCTTACGGCGCGGCGCGTCAAGTATTCTTCTGCAGAGATAGGCAATTCGAGTGCGTCGACCAGATACCGCGCTGACTCCAGAGATGGCCGACCAATCATATTGCTCTTAATCGCCCAGTCGAATTTCTTTCCCCAAGCGCCAACAATCTCCTGGGTGACCTCGGTGTAGAAACTCTCGGTATCGAGCAGCACTCCATCCAAATCGAATATCGCGCAACGGGGGGGCCTGGCGAGCTGCGTCTCGCTCACAACAACTCCAATATGCGTTCTGTCGGTCGCGCGATTACAGCCCGGTCGCCCACGGCGACGACCGGCCGCTGCATAAGCGTGGGGTGAGCGGCCAGTACCTGAGCGACTTCCTGAGCCGTCGCATGTTCCCCAAGCTCGACGCCAGTGTCTTTGAAAGCAGCGTCCCCGGTTCGAACCAATTCGATCGGAGCGCCCCCAACAAGCCCTACGATTCGCTCGAACTCCTCTTGCCCAAGCGAAGCCTCGACGTAGGTGACCACTTCAATTTCTACGCGACGCTCCTCCAGCAGCGCCAGGGCAGCGCGAGACTTCGAACAACGAGGGTTATGATAGAGCGTGGCTTTCATGGCATCGCGAAAGAGACGAAGAAAAAGAACCCACCCATAGCGCCGCAAACGTGACCGAACGCCACCAACCAGCGGGGCGCGCCGTCTCCCGTGCGCGCCTCGATCCAGGTCGTGGCAATCCAACCGAGCGCACTTGAAACCGCGAAACCCGTCGCCGTCACGAACAACGGCGTGGCCTGAAGCCGCCAAGCCGCGATCGCGCTAATCACCAAAAAAAACAATCCCACTGCAAAGACCGCCGCACCTATGCCGTGCGAAGCGAACCCGCTCAAACCGAGCCCCCCATTCATTCCGCGTATCCAAGCCTTTTCAGCTGACGCTTGAGATCAATTGGTAGCCGGCCCAAGTGGCGCGGTGGCGCAACCGGTCCATGCAGCGCTCGCCAGTGAGCAACCTGCCTACCCGCCCGCTCCACATCGGGGCCTTCGTGCTCCGACTCGTGCTCGCCGGGATCCGTAGTCAGATTGTAGAGTTCTCGCCTGCCCAACGTGCTCCATTCCAAAAGCTTCTCGTCATGACTGGTGAGCGCCCAAAGCTCACCGCCACTGCGATCCAGAAGGCGGCTTTCAGTCTGACTGATTACGGGCAACCCGGGGGAACTGTGGCCCATGAGTTGCGGAAGCAACGATGGCCCCGGCAACGGACGTCCGCGAACTCCAACGACGTCCAAAATCGTCGGCGCAATCGAAACCGACGCCGGTATCGGGCCATCAACTCTGAGCGGCGAGAACCCGGGTATCAAGACAACAAGCGGCACCTCGACAATCTCACGATGCAGCGATCGAATGTGCCAACAGCCTCCATGTTCGCCGAATTCCTCTCCGTGATCGGATGTGAAAATGACTACGGTAGGACGTCCATTGCCCACAGCACCAAGCTGTTCGAAAAGACGGCCAAGGCTTCGATCGCCCCGATGGATTGCGGCGTCGTACTCGTCAACGTGCGGTGCCAGCCGATCGGGACGAGCACCTTCCGCACAAATTCGCTCCATTCCACGAGCGCGTTCACCTGCAAGACCAAGCGATCGTCGATCTTCGGGGCGTGACTTGTAGGGTTTGTGAGCGTCGAAGCCGTGCAGGAACAGAAAAAACGGCCGCCGGTCTGGATCGCGTAGGACCATCAGTGCGGCATCCATGTGGTCTTCAAAACGTCGGCCGTCTTGTTCGTAACGTTCAAACCCACGACCGAACCCAAAACGCGCATCTACATTCCCGCCACCGACAAGCCCAACCGTGCGGTATCCCCCATTGGCGAGCACTTCTGCCAACAGCGGAAGTTCTCGAGGTATCGCCGGCTCACCGGAGATTCCCACAATCCCGTGTTCGGACGGATACAGGCCGGTAAACATCGACGCGTGGGCTGGACGGGTCCAAGCCGATTGACTGACCGCGCGCTCGAAGACGACACTTTGCGCCGCAAACGCATCTATATTCGGGGTAGTCGGTCGGCCGTACCCATACGCACCCACATGGTCGGCGCGTAGTGTGTCCATCGAAATCAAAACGACATTGCAGTCAGCGCATGGAACAGAATCGTTCCAGCAGCCGGACACCGCAGAAAAGACGAGCAGACAGAGAAGAAAACGCACCAATACTAACCGACGCGGACGAGGCCATGCCGTGATCACCAATCCGACCTTCAGTTTTCGACGCCGCTAACGGACGCCGACATTCCCGAACGCCCTTCGGCCTCTTTGAAATCCAAAAGTTCGACCAGTCGCGCGTATCGATTTTGCACAGTCGGGCATTCCAAAAGACTTTGCTTCTCAACCATCGCCAAGGGCAACGCGGCACTCAGCGCATTCACCAGGTCAACCTCATCGATGCGATCGAAAAGTTGATCGACACTCGCGTGATCACCCCCAAAGACTTTGACTAGACCGTCAATACGCTTTCGCAAATCCGCCGCCCAAACACGGCTTTGCTCCGGCTCTGGAGGAGCCTCGTAAAGCGCCTGCACCTCTGCCTTTCTATAAAGCTCGTCGCATTGAAGCTCCCGTTGGATCCGAAATCGCACCGCCCCTTCGAGAACAACGACCGAGCGACCGTCTTCCAACGATTTGTGTTCACGTACGTTTCCCGCGCAGCCGACTTCGTAGACCGCAGGCTGGCTGTCTTCGCTGGCACGGCGCAGCAACACCATGCCGATCAAACCATCGCTCGCGACTGAATCGGCAAGCAACTGCTGATAGCGCGGCTCAAAGATGTGCAGAGGGAGTAGCGTGTCCGGGAAATGAACGACCTCCCCCAAGGGGAACAAACGCAGAGTGGGAGGCAGCGCATTCATCAGCGGCACAACCCTAGCAGGAAGGTTACGCGCGGTGAAAGTCTGGGTCAGTAACGACCCTCGATACGATTCCGGTTTGAAACACGATCGCGAACAGCGCCTGGATGGCCTCGGGATTAAAGCTTGGATGACGGGCAGTGACTTCGGCAAGCGCTTCGCCGAGTTCGACACCACGGGCAAGGGCTTCAAGCGCTTCAAACGACGGCTGGTCCAACTCCCGGAGAAAGATTTCGCCGTTCAGTTTGTAGCCCAGCAGGCGCTCGTCTTCTCGCCAGTTTTCATCCTGCGCCGCCGCCTGCGGCCCTTTGCGAAGCCGCCACAGCCGCTGCACGGCATAAGCATGCCGCCTCAAAAACACGCATTGCCCAATCTCCAAACGCGTACTTGGGGCATCGATGTTCGCGGCAACGCCTGCGGCATCCAGATGCGCGTGCTCAGCGCGATGAAACAGTTCAGTAAATGCCAGTTCGAATTCCGCCAATTCAGGGAGAAAAGGGATTTCGTCCGTGTTCAATGTCGCGGCGATGAAACTCGGCAATTCCCGTCCATAGTCGGAAAGATTGTAGGAAATCGAATAATGCTCGGAGATAAACGCCCGACACAGCGCAAAGAATTCCTGATCACCGAGAACCCACCACACGCCCTCGAATGTCTCGCCCAACTGCTCGGTGAGACGCGCGGTGTACCCGTTCCGGTAGACATCAACTGCGCCCTGTCGGTCAAGAGTACCGCCGGGAACCAGTTCCTCTAGCAAGGCCTGGTTAGGGGCGGAACCGGGGGCAAACACAGCATCAGCGAATGCTTTCTGTTGCAGCGATAGGCCGGGTCGTACCTGGCTCATAACGACGCAGCCGCCAAATCGGGATGGTGACGTTCACGAATCCGGGCCGCCTTCTCGGCCTCTGCGGCAAGGATAGGAAACTCGGGGATGTCATCATCCCACTCGATCAGCACGGGGACTTTCGGAAGACGGGCGATCACTCGGTCGAACAGCTCCCAGACCTCATCGCAAACGTAGTCGTTGTGAGTATCGAACAGATGGGTCCCCATATCCGTGTGACCCGCCAAATGTATCTGGGCAACGCAGTCCGCGGGGATCGAATCGAGGTAGCTCAACGCGTCCAAACCGTGATTGCGGGACGTGACGAAAATGTTGTTCACGTCTAGAAGTACCTTGCACCCGGTGCGGCGGGTTACCTCTACCAAGAACTCCGCCTCCCCAAGGGTAGATTGATTCCAGGTCAAGTAGCTCGACACATTCTCAAGCGCGATGGTGCGCCCAAGCCGCGTCTGTACCAAATCGACCTGCTCACAAATCCAAGTAAGCGATTCGGGGGTGAAAGGGACCGGTAACAAGTCGTGGATATTACCGCCGGGAACACCAGTCCAGCATAAATGATCGGATACAATAAAGGGATCGATGCGGTCAATCAGTGACGCAAGTCGATCCAAGTAGCGCATGCGCAGTGTGGTAAAGGTTTCAATTTCCGCGGCAGATGTGGGGTCGGGCCGTTGTCCAATTGACAACGATACTCCGTGCAGCGCGATCGGATAGTCACGCCGAACACCCTCGAGAATTTTCAAGGGGCGCCCTGCTGTATCCATGTAATTCTCGGAGATGGCCTCGAACCAGCCGACGCCGGTTCGAGGCCTCTCCACGAGATACGGGTAGTGAACGGAGCGCAGTCCGACTCCTACCAACGAATCAATCATGAGATCGGCTAGGCCTCGACTATTCCGAGAACTCGCCGCCCTTGGTCTCGCAGTCCGCCTTCGAAGCCTTGATCCATCCGTTTCCCTTGCACTCGTTCTTGCCAGCGCAGGAATGACCCTTACCGCCGCAATCGCCGGTTCCTTTGCAAGAGTTCACTCCGTGACATTCACCCATTGCGGCACCATTATCGCCGCCGGTGGCAGCTTCTTCAGCCCACGACGGGGTGGCAACGGTGGCGGCCAATACGAAACCGCCCAGGGCGGCGCTTGCGAGCAACATTTTCTTGTTCATAGTTTTTCGAACTCCTTCAATATTTCCCGATTAGGGGAGAGTTGGTGACGATCCAAAATCGGTCGGTTGGGTCCCTTTCAAAACAACGCGGACTGTCGATTCTCCGACATTGTCAAAGCAGACACGAGCGCAGGTACGTCTTCTTGAACTGTCGGTTACAAAAAGGAGACAATCCAGCGTTCAGAACGTGCAGGTCGGACAATCGAGGTCGCCATCGCCGCCAACCGCCGCACGCAGAATAGCCAAAGCATCGCTGGCACCCAGGGCACCGGACCCATTCGCATCACAGAGGCACAATTCACAAGAGCGCACCCCGACGGCAGCCTGGAGGGCAAAGAGCGCATCGCTGGCCTTGGGCGATTCACCACCAGAAACCGGCACGCCGCAGATTTCACCTAACAACAATGTCGAGCTGGTGACACTCGTCAAGGTAGTGGTCGTTGTAGTCGTCGTGCTCAACCCGTTGGGCAGTTCCCCTGGACACACAACTCGATCGACCCGAACTTTTGGCAACGGCCTGATATCGTCAATGTCACCCGAATCAGGATCGTGCGTGCCCGCACCGGTCACCACAGCCGAAAAATCGCCAATGCTTGGAGGCGCATCGTTGAACAACCACCGACAGGCCGCCAAATCAGTTGGTCCTGAGAAATTGTTCAACCGGATGATGGCGGCGTTGAACTCTCGGACACCATCAATGTCTCGATCACGGTAAGCGGCAACGGTCCTGCCAGTGATCGCGACCCCACACTCAACCCTGCTGCCTTCGCCAATAAAGGTGCCGTCCGCCAAGCGATAATCGACGGTGAAATTCAAATTGCTCACATCGACGGCACTGGTGAGGCGAAACCACACAACACACCGATTATCGCCCGCTATGCCACGCGGGTCAGAAGACGTGATCGTCGTCCCGGCCGTGGCCGAGAATTGATCGGCAGCAACCGGACAGGCAACGGTCAGAAGGAATGCCGCGACTGCAGCGCTGGATAGAATATGGGACATGCTCGACGAGCCTCCGGAAAGCGGGATTGTAGCATGGCGGCCGTCGACCCCAAGGACGAAAACGAAGAATCGCAAAGGATGACGCCGACCGTACAACTCTAGCCAGCGGGTTGCGCGGCGTTTTCCAACTTCGAGGCGTCGTCGCCCCCGGTTTTGGTCAATCGCGCGACCTTGCCAGCCGAAATTCTTACCCCCCCGCCATCCGCTCGCTCGAACTCGAGCGAACCACTCTCGCAGCCCACCAGGTTGCCGTGTCGTCGCTCAATCGCGAATCTGCCACCCAAACCCTCTGCATCAATGCTTATCTCCCAGGTAAGCGAATCAGCAACCCGAGCCTCAAGTAGCGCTTCGATGACTCGGTCAGATAGCGTTCCGGTCTCAAGTGTGAACGCGGCCACGAGTTCCTCGGCAAGCCTGATCAGCTCCGTTGGTTCGGCACTGCGGGCAGCATCGAGCCGTTCCTGAACGAACGAACCCAGATCCCCCGCAGCAGGTGCTGGCGCCCGATAAATCGGCGCCCCCTCCAACGGGAAAGGTTCTAGGAACGCCGCTCGTCCCTTCCCGCTGATCTTGTAAGGGGTTGAAACGGCCGACCAGCCCTCGCCTTCGGGCGCGAACACGGTCGCGAACACGGTCGCGAAAATGTCGTCGTCAACGTCCCCTTCTGCGGTCAGATTCAAGGACCAGTACAACGCCGCACGCTCCGAGCCCCTGCCCACTTCAGCCAAGAGCGTGACCCCAGATGGTGGCTGCGCCTAAATGGCGAGCACACCGGCCAACGCGCCCCGCAGCACCCAAGCTTGCTCCACAGTCTCCGCTTCACCCCCAGAAGGTTGAGCTTGTGCTGGCATCCCGCCCGAAAGCAGGACGAAGCACGTGGTAACCAGTAGTGTTTTCAAGAATCCTATGACGCCGATCATTCCTTACATTTCCTCGCGTTCTCCAACGGTGCAAGCTGACTCAGGTCGACACGCCAACTCTCCAGGCCTAGCGTCGGCGACAATGGAGCGTTGGCCACGGCAACAAGCATCAGACAAGACGAGCAGGTGCCCGGCGCCTTAAATCACCACGCAACCATTGCAGCGCCTCGCCGTAGAGCGAGCAAAGGCCAACGACGAAGGTAACTATTGATGGGTCTCTACGACACATATGTGCTTCCCCGCCTCCTCGACTTTGCGATGCGCCAGCCGCCGATCATGCGTCAGCGGGAAAAAATCGTCCCTCAAGCCAGTGGGCGCGTACTCGAGATTGGAATCGGCTCAGGCCTGAACCTTTCCTACTACGATCAGGACGCGGTCCAGGCTTTGGACGGTCTTGAACCTTCGGAAGAGTTGCGCGCCATGGCTCGTGGACGAGCAGCGGAACACAAAATCGAAGTCGGCTTTGTCGGCCTGCGCGGCGAGGAAATCCCGGTCGAAGACGCCAGTTACGACACCATCGTGATGACATACACCCTTTGTACGATTCCCGACCCCGAACGCGCGCTGGCTGAAATGCGCCGCGTCCTGAAACCGGGGGGCACCCTCTTGTTCTGCGAACACGGCAAGGCCCCCGACGCAGGTGTCGCCAACTGGCAGGCACGCATCAACCCTATCTGGAAACGTTTTGCGGGAGGCTGCAATCTCAATCGCGAAGTACCCCGGCTCATTGAAGGCTCAGGATTCGTCCTCGATTCGTTGGAGACAATGTACCTGCCCGGGCCACGACCAATGAGCTACAACTACTGGGGCCGCGCACTAAGCGCGGCATAGAAAGGAATCGCCCGATGGCAACAATTGGTGAAGGAGATCTGGCTCCGAACTTTTCGCTGGAGTCGCAAGACGGAACTGAGATATCGCTGGCCGACTACCGAGGCAGTGCTGTAGTGGTGTTGTACTTCTATCCGAAGGACGACACGCCTGTTTGTACCAAAGAAGCCTGCGCATTTCGCGATTCCCATGAAGACTTCACAGACGCCGGTGCCGTAGTGATCGGGGTCAGCGACGACAACGCGGCGTCGCATCGATCTTTTGCCAGCAAGCATGCCCTGCCCTTCCACCTGGTATGTGACCCCGGACAAGCGGTTCGAAAAGCATACGGAGTACCCAAAACACTCGGGATTATGCCTGGCCGGGTCACCTACGTGATCGACCGCGAGGGAATTGTTAGACACGTAACCAACTCGCAGTTGTTTGCCGGACGTCACGTCAATGAGGCTCTAGAAACCGTCCGCCGCCTTACCGCCACCCCCTGATGTTCAAGAGCGTTCAGCGTCGCGTTTGGGCCTTTGATGCCGAATGGATCCCCGACCCGTTGGCTGCGCAACTGCTGCACGACCTGCCTTGTGATGTCGAAGACCGCACGGCCATGGAAGCACTGTGGCGCGCCGGAGGGGCCACTGCCGAGGACCCCACGCCATTCTTGAAATTGGCAGTATGTCGAGTCGTATCGATCGCTGCCGTGGAACGCATCGCAGACCAGCGGGGAGGCAAAGCGTCGGTGAGGCTAATGTCTCTGCCGCGCGACTCTTCCGACAAAAACCAGTGTAGTGAAGCCGCTGTTCTGTCTACGTTTCTCGGCGCAGCCGGAGAACACCGGCCACAACTTGTCGGGTTCAATTCCCTCGACTCCGACCTTAAAATTTTCATCCAACGCGCCCTCATCCTCGGAATCACGGCACCGAAATTTTGCGCTCGGCCCGCCAAGCCCTGGGAAGGGGTTGATTACTTTGCCAAGGGCGGCGAGTGGAACGTAGACATCAAGGATGCGATCGGTGGCTGGGGCAAAGCCACTCCAAGCCTTCATCAGCTCGCCGTTCAGTGTGGAGTTCCCGGCAAGATGGACGTCGACGGGAATGCGGTCGCCGACTTATGGCTCGCGGGCCGACTCGACGAAATCGTCGCCTACAACGAGTGCGACGCGCTGACCACATATCTAGTTTGGTTGCGGACTGCCCACCTTGGCGGGTTCTTTGACACTCGTGAGTACGAGGCCGAACAAGCAATCCTAGAAGAGCTCCTCGAAGGTCTTGCCCCGCAACAACCACACCTCGGTCGCTTCCTCACCCTTTGGCGTGAGCTGCGCGAAATCATCAAGACACGTTCGGTCTGAACAACATTCCATGGAATCGATTCCGCTCTGCCCACACCGGCCGACTTGTCCGGGCTGTCCTCGCTTCGGAGCCACCGATGTTGCCCCCAATGCTTACGGCTTGCTGGGCACTCTCGCTTCCGAAACCGGTGCCGACCTCGCCCGCCCCCTGCTCGGCAAGCGCTCAGCCTTTCGAGTACGCGCACGATTGGCAGTCCGGGGCCGGAGCGCGTCTCCCAAAATCGGTATTTTTCAAGAAGGGAGCCATCGAATTGCGGATATCCCGCGTTGCCCGATCCACCATCCAACCATTAATACCGTGGGCACGGCGTTACGCGCCGCTATTCGCGAAACAAAGGTGCGTCCTTACGCCGACGCACCCCACGTTGGCGATCTCCGCTATGTCCAAATCGTTATCGAACGCGGAAGCGGACGCGCATTGCTTACCCTGGTCGGCAACCACGAAACCCCCGAACGACTCACCCCCCTGTGCACCAGCTTGAAAAAAAGACTCGGCGACGAGTTGCTCGGTGTTTGGTGGAACGGTAACCCGGCGCGTGGGAACACGATTCTCGGGCCGCACTGGGAACACCTGTGGGGAGCACGCGAAATCGTCGAAAAAATTGGCGGCGCCCCGGTTTGTTTTCCGCCGTGGGCCTTTGGACAGAGCAACCTCGACCTCGCCGACGAGCTCGTTGCGTACGTGCATGCGCTGACCGAGCGAGCGCAAGTCGTTGCCGAGTTTCACGCGGGAGTCGGCGCGATTGGCCTGGGTATTTTGGCTCGCGGCGCTCGCGTCCGGGCCAACGAGATCTCAACTGAAGCATTGGACTCGATGACACGCGCAGCCGCTCTTCAGGGCCCTGAGGCTGCATCGAGACTCGAAACGATGGCCGGCACCGCTGGCGCGGCAGTCGCCATCCTTGGCGGTGTCGAGGGAATAGAGATGGTCGACGTGGCTGTGCTTGATCCGCCCCGTCGAGGCCTGGACGCAGCGCTCCTGCAAGGGCTAATCGACCATCCCCCGCCCCAACTCGTCTACGTCGCCTGTGGAACGCCCGCCTTAATCAACGACATCCACAAGCTCGTCGCATCGGGACGCTGGAAGG
>JBLFWR010000113.1:0-11697 GCA_047611725.1 Binatia bacterium
GCAAGCACGGTTTCGTCGCGAAGAAGAGCCGGGATGGGACGCGGCTTGCTAGCTGAGCGGGGCGCGGCAGCATCGGTGGTTTGCTCTTTGGCAGCATCGCGTCGCGCCCGAGCGGCTTCGGTTGCCCGCACAACATCGGATTCGACCAATGCACAAAGGTCTTGGCTGTTCAGACCAACCAAGGGCGAGTGCAAGACAGCTAGCCAGGCAAAGCGATCGGCAGGATGCAACAAGGCCCGCGTCAAAGAGTCTAAATCGCGAACTGCAGTTGTCTGGCCAAGGGTCTCAACCCCGGCAGCGCTGTAGGCGATATCCAAATTCGTTAGTTCACGCATCAGTGTCGACGCCTGGCGCTTGAAACGCACGAGAACGGCGACCGTCGATTCATCGGCCGCCAGTGCGTCGCGAATCAACATCGCCAAACCGCGTGCTTCAGATCGCTGCGGTGGTTCACGAATGATGTCAGCGTCGGACTCGGCGTCAGACTCGGCGTCAGATTCTTTGCCAGAGGCGTCGTTGAGTTCGTCACCGAGCGATGCACCCTGCCAGCGAAGCAATTCTACGCTGCGGCCCTCGTCGGCGCTTGGCGCCGGATCGAACGCGGCATAGGCCACAGTCGCAGCTTGCGCATCTTCGTTGCTGCCGAACATTGGCGCGAAGTTTTCATTGACCCAGTCCAGCAACCGCCGGTCGCTTCGAAAGCTCACCGACAGACGCAGCGCCTGCAGACCCACATGCGCAAAGACACCCTTTCCGGCTCGCGCATCTACGAAGAGGCCGACTTCAGCTTTTCGGAAACGATAAATGGACTGCATCGGGTCACCGACCAGAAACAGAGTACGCCCATCGCCAGGCATCCAACCCGCCGTCAGGCGTGCGAGCAGCTGACACTGTAGGAAGTTGGTATCCTGGAACTCGTCAACAAGGATGTGATCGATGCGACGATCCAGGCGCAACAAGAGATCACTCGGATTCTCTTCGTGCCCAAGAGCTTCCAAGGCGCTCAAGCTCATCTTGGTGAAATCAACGACACGGCGCTCGGTGAATACTTGTTCTAGGCATCCCCAGGCCTCGAGAAGCACCACGAACAAGGCGCGCAAAGCTTCGCGCCCCTGCGATGAGAATGTCGCGCTGGTTGGCAACTTGGCGGCGCCCGTCACAGCAGCAATAAGACGCGTGGCGTCGGCTTCGTCGAGTTCCCCTAAGTCCGAAAACAAGGCATCGGCGCACGCTTTCGCATCGCTACCGGGCGGTGCGCCGATCGTTTTGTTGACGCCCCTGGGCAGGCGGAACGTTCCGCCGGTAGTCAGTAACAACGCAGCCGCTTCTTTCCACGCGACCGTGTCAGTCCACTGCGCTGGCCGGTCCGCCTCGCCGTCCTCAAGACCGTGGCCATCGCCAGCATGGATAGCCGGCACAGCCAAATTCAGACTCGTGGTTTCGCCGAGGGTCGGCCACTTGCATTGCTTTTCAACGTTGGCTCGCGTGGCGACCGCAACACTTTCAACTTGAGCGATGAAATCCTCACCGAGCAAAGCGTGCGCGTGTTGCAGCGTTTCGGAAATGACTTTAGCGAAGCCGCGCTCCACCCCTTCCAGTAGCGACGCCGCTTGATCACGGGCCCCCGATGCTAGGCCTTCGCCCCACTGCTCGCGCCGATTGAGCATGGTTACGATCTGGTCTTCCAAAGAGGCCAGACGCAGCTCCCCGCGCGAGGCCAAACAGTCTACAGCGGCGCGAACTTCAGGATTCTGCGACGCCAGCGCGCGGCGGGCCGCAGCAGCGAGTAGGGGGCGCGCATCATCACTGACTTGGAGGGCGCCACCAGCGCCAGACAGAAGCGGGAGACTGTGGGCGACAGACGAGGCCAGTGCATCGATCGTCGAGATGGCCAAGCGTGACGGGTTCTCGACGAGGTTCCAGCCCAGTTCCTCGGAACGCGCCAACGCGCGACGGGCTAGTTCAAGCCCCTGGCGGCCGTGTTCATCCGTGGCCTCGAAGCCATCGCGTGCGCGCCTCAATTCACGCAACACACGCTCGCGCATTTCGCCGGCAGCCTTGCGGGTAAACGTAACCGACAGCACTGCTTCGGGCCGTTCGACTCCGGCCAACAGGGTCAGATAGCGACGCACGAGCAGCTCGGTTTTCCCGGAACCCGCGGGCGCCTGAACCACAAAGCTGTGTTCGGGGTCGAGCGCTCGTCGCCGCGCCTCGCCGTCAGCCGGTAACAGCGGGGCGCTCATGCGTCGTCCTCTTCGTCGTCCGTGTCGAGTTCCTGTTCGAAGACGCGGCACAGCGACTCAAGGCCGCAATGGCGACATACGCCGGGACGTGGATCAACGGCGACGTCGCCGGCAAGCCAGGTTTTCGCGATCGCTTCGACACTGCCCTGCATGGTCGCTAACGCGTCTTCCCAGTCCGGTGGCCACTGCCGTGACTTTAGCGCGCCAGGCGGGGCGAGCTTGGGAGCCAAAGGAAATGCAGACAGACCCTTCAAGCTACAATCGTCGCGCGCGGCGAGATTGGCGAAGGCCAATCCACCAATCGTGGCCTGACTGGCGAGAATCGCCGCGTACACCGGCAATTGGGGATCTCGTGGTCGCCCACTTTTCCACTCGCCGTCGCCTTTGGCTTCAGCCGCAGTCTTGTAGTCCACAATCAGGAGACTTCCGTCGGCAAGGCAATCGACGCGATCAACACGACCACTGACTTCGAGCCCGGCACCGACAGTTCCGCGATGAGTGGCTTCGCGTTCGTGAATCTTCCAATCGTCTTCTCTGGCTTCGCGCTCATAACGGGTCCACGCCAGCGCCATCTCTTTGGCCCAGGAAATCAACGATTCATGGAGCCACTCGGGAACCGGATGCGTATTGCCTTTCGTTATCGCTTTGCGAGCGGCGGTCTCGGCTAACGCTCCGATCGTGGCTTGAGTCGTGGCGGCCAACGTTTTCGCATCGCCGATCTGACCGTAGACCGCTTCCATGACGTCGTGAACGACGATGCCGCGCGTTCTGGCGCAGGGCTCTGCTTCTATAGCCTCGAGCGGTTCGGCCGCCCACCGAAGTTTCGCGACGCCTCGAAACGGGCACGCGGAGACGTACTGCAAGGCCGTGACGTTCATGCGAGTGCTCTGCGGCACCACAGCGGTGTCGGTGCCACGTTTCTCGAGCGTGCCGGGGATCTCGGTTTCGTACCAAGGCCGCGCAGGAGCGTGGGGCGAATCAGTTGAAGCAGCCGTTGTCGGAGCGTCGATCAAAGGGCTAGGGCCAAGCTCTTCGCCGCTTGCGCCAAGCCTACGCCAACCGACGTGCAGGACGGGCGCTGAAGCGTATAGGCGACGGATGCGTTCTCGCGCGAAAGCCAGCTCCGCCTCGGGCGACCCGCGGCGAACCCTGTTGGCCCGCTGCCACACGACCGGAAGCAACACCGAGGGCTGGGCCGGAGCCGGCACAACTTGGTCGTTCATTCCGAGCACCCAAACGCGGTCCCAACTCAGACCCGCGGCATCGAGAAGCTCAAGGACGGCGACTGGGGCGCCTTCGGCTGGTGGCTGGGTGCGGACGTCGGCGGCCAGCTCGGAAACTCGCGCCAACGCCCGGTCTCGGGACATGGTCGAGAGGCCAGGGCCAAGAAAGGGCGACAAAACTGCGCCTTCTTCGATCACTTCGCGCAGGCGCTGCAGAGCCTGTCGGTCGCGGCTTTCCGGCTCGATATCGAAGGCACCTAACTCACTAAGATCGCCCAGGAACGTATGGCACCAATCAGCCAACGTTCCTTCTTGCGGCTGTCCACTTAGCCGCTGGCCATAGCGCTGAAGGTTGTCCGCGAAGACGATGGCGCCGCAATCACGGGCGCGTTTCTGGAGTTGCGCCAGATCGACGCGACGCAGGTGATCATCGCGCAAGGCAACTTCGGTGACTGCCCGCGCTTCGGCCTGCGCGAACGTGTCCCCTCCATTGTCACGCACCGATGGCTTCGGGTACGGCGCCAACAACACGCGAGTCACGAGTTCAAAGGGGTTGCCCTGTTGCCCGAGTTCGAGAAGGTCAAGAGCGTGACCAACCACAGCTTGGTCGGTCAAACGGATACCACCAGCGACATCGATCACGGCGGCACGGGAAGAACCGCCGGCTAACGAAGCCTCGGGATCAAGCTCTTCGGCGAACATGCGTTCGACCGCCAGACGATCCGTGTCCAAATCGGTGAGCACGACCCCAACTCGCGCACCGGGGTCGGCTCGCAACACCGTGGCAATTTCGCGCGCGGCCGAGCGAATCTCTTCATCAGCGTCGGCGAACGAAGAGACCTCGACCGTCCCGGCTTCGGTGGACGCTCCATCGCACACGAAAACCTTGGTCCCCGCCGTGGCGAGTGCAGCGAGCATCGCGTTGCGATCGGGCTCGATCAATTCGAAGGCTAGAAGAATGATTTCCGCCGGGCGCTCGGCGTTCGCCGCCAAGATTGGGCCAAGCAATGTCGGTAACTCCGATCGAGTCACGAACTCGTTCTCGGTCAGGTCTCCACGAAAAGCGTTGAGCCATCGTGCGTAGGCACGAACCTCAGGTGTCGGGTTTGGCTCGGGCTCGGGATCACCCCATCCGCAAACGACTTGCCACGCTGCGGCTGCGCTGCGCGCCAATTGGGCGGGGTCATCAACGTCCCGGGTTTCCGGATCCGAGACCAGCACGTGTTCCCATCGGGCGCGCTCAGCAGCCGGGCTAAGAAGCACTCGGTCGTCGCCGAGATCTGACCACAACCGTGCCAGCCACCCTTCGAACCGTTCGACCGGCGGCGCTTCACAAACCGACACACCGTTCAGCAAACTCGCGCCGTCGGCGCCGACGTTAGACTGCGTGCCAGACTGCGTGCCAGACTGCTGCGCAGCGCAAAGCTGGCGCTCGATGCGACGGCCGAGATCAAGCGCCAACCGGTTGGTCGGCACGAGCACAAGCGCGCCAGCTTCAATGCGTTCGAACAGCGCGCTTGTCGGAAGCGCTTCGAAGGGGAAATCTTTTGCGTTCAACTTCGGCGACGCCCGGCGACCAACGTGTTAGCCCACACTCGCCAACACGGCAGAGAAAATCGCACGGATCCGTTTCGCGTTGGCACCCAGGTCGCCCTTTCCGTCTCGCGATTTTGAACGAATATTAATGCGCGAACCGTTCTCGGTCTCTTCCACGCGAACCACGACGTCGTCAACGAAATGGAAGACCAGTGAGGTCTGCGTTGCCTCAATGCGGCCCGTCGCGCGATCATCGGCAATGATTTTGCTGCGCTCTAGCGCGCCGATTGCGGCGACAACCGCGTCCATCGCTTCGTTCTTCGCCAGTGGCACAACCAGTGCCCCGAGGTCTGGATACCCCGGCAATTGTTGTCGCGCGAAGCTCTCTCCCGGGTAGGCCATGTCGCGGCCCACGTTAGGCTTCAGTTCAGTAGCCGCAATGAAAACCGGAGGATTCTCAAAATCTGTGGTGATGTCGTTGATACGCGGCAAACCGTTGGCGGCTGATGCTGGAACTATTGCGGCCAGAATGACTAAGACCGATAGCCCGAAGCCGCGCAGAGCTTGGCTGCGCCCGCCGACTCCCATTGACGCGCGGGTGCCCGCAAGACCAACGATACCCGCGAGCACTCCGACTACGGCGTTCAAGAGCCCAAGAGCCAATAGGATGAAGCCCACCATCGGACTGACGACGGCGGTGTAGGCTAGAACTACCCCAAACAGCGAAAAGACGACGGCGGCATTGCCTGCCGAGGCTGAGATCTGGGCGGAACGAGACATGGGTGACGGGCTGGTCATTAGGTTGGATCCTCCGGCCGCAACCCTAGCGCGTGCGCGTTTGCGAGGCACGGCGAGCACCCTGCGAAAGCAGAGCGGCGACGTTCGAGCGCCCCTCGCGTAGCGGACCTCACTGGCCTATCGTGCCCCATGTCCATTCGTTTTGAACTTCCCGAAGCTCATCCAGGCGTCGCCGTCGTCACCATCGACCGACCGCAGAAAGCCAACTCACTGACTCCCTCTATGCTGGCAGCTCTAGGCGACGCCTGGCGACGAATCGCCGATGACGACTCGATTCGCTGCGCGATCGTGACCGGTGCAGGTGATCGAGTTTTCTCAGGCGGCATGGATATGGGCACGACCATCCCGGTTTCCCAGGCTTTGGCTCGTGGCGAAAAGATCGACGAGCGCGACTTCGCGGGTTTGCGCGATGCCGGCACCGCCTTGCTGGCCGGATTCGACTTGAGAACTCCCTTGGTGGCCGCGATCAACGGACACTGCCGAGCAGGCGGTTTCGACATGATGCTGGCCGCGGAGATTCGCCTCAGTGTCCCCCACGCGACCTTCGCTCTGGAGGAAGTAGCAATAGGGCTCTACCCAACCGGGAACACGACTGTGCTCTTACCCAAACAGATTGGGTGGGTTCACGCGCATGAGTTGATGTTGACCGCCCGTCCCATCAACGCGGAACGCGCGGCCGCGATTGGTTTGGTGAATCGAGTCGTGCCCACCGATCAACTTCTCAATGAAGCGTTCGACGTTGCCGACGCGATCGCACGCAACGCCCCCCTGGCAGTGCGAGCAACGCGCGACGGAGTACGGGAGATTCTTCATCTTCCATTGAAGCAAGGCTGGAAACGGCAGGAAGAACTTGGCCACCCGCTGCGTAAAACCGAAGACGCAAAAGAAGGGCAGCGATCGTTTTTAGAGAAGAGAAAGCCCATTTGGGCTGGGAAGTAAGCGACGAAGGGGGCTCGTGCGTGAGCCCCCCTCGTCTTCAAATCGAACCGCCGTGATTATCTAAACAATCCCTGGCGCAAAGTTGCCATGAAAACCCATCGGGATTCGTTCACGAAGCCGACACTTGGCCACAGGTTCGCCGGCCATGTTGCGTGCGTCCAAAATAGACAAGTAGCTAGAATCATTCGGCCCGTCGTAGACAACGTTCAAGACAAAACCGTCGTCTTCTTCGGCGTCCTGCGATCGAGCGACGAAAACCGGCTCGCTTGGCCAATGCCAACGACCAAAATCATGGGCCTGGTTGGCCCCACCGGTACGATCGTACTTCACTATCGTTGACCAGACGTCTTCCATGTCACCTGTCTTGCCGCGATTCAGAGCGCTGTACCCGAAGCGATTCTTGTAACCGATCAGACGATCATCCAGGCGTGGGAACTCGGCCCCCCGCTCGTCGAGCACGGTTTCAGTGCATGTTCCGGTCTTCAGATTGAACTCATAGGAAGTCGGCTTCGCGTCGAACCCCGGTGTTACGCGACCGCTGCGCCAGGTTTGCAGCGAAGACAACAACGCTGCCGGATCGAAGTAGGTGCAAGCGTCCATGACGATGCGATCACCGTCTTCATAGGCATTGCCTGAATGGAAAATGTACGACGAGTTGTTGGTTTCGAACCATTGGACAGGACTGCCCGCTTCACGACGTCGGATGCCAAACTTAAGCGGAACGCTGGGGTCGTGAGCCACACAGTCACCAAACGCTCCACCCGTGATCAGCTTCTCACCATCAAGACGAATCGAGGTCAGGATGAAGATCACGTAGTTCTCGGTGATCGCGAAATCGTGCATCATCGTTGCGTACGGAACTTCGACCTGTTCGGCGACACTGGCTACGCCGTCTGGCTCCACAATGTAAAGCTGCAAGAGCGGATCGATTACACCGTAGCCGTGGATCAACATCTGTCCGGTGCGTGCGTCAATCTTGGGATGGGCGGTGACACTCATGCCGAGTTCAGGAGTTCCGAAATTCGTAAGGCCACGCGACTCCAACGTTCGAGGATCCATTTCGAAGGGCCAAGAGTTTTCAACCAGCGCCATCAATTTACCGCCGTGGTAAACGACATTCGTGTTGTGCTGCGTGCGGATGAAAAATTCAGGGTCCGGGTCGGCAACCTGGACCCCGACAGAGTTCATGCAAAATTTGCCAAGTTCCTGTTCGCGCAGGTAGGTGGGGTTTTCGGCAATCTGCCCGGTGTGGGAAACCTTGCCGTCTTCAAAACGAAAAGCGTTGATCAATCCGTCGCCGTCGAACAGATGGAGCGCTTGGTGCCCCTCGGCCGGCAGTATGTCTTGGTTCGGACCATTGCGGTACAACGTCCCGTGAATCTCGGTTGGGACTTCACCTTCAATGTCGGTGATCTCGTAGCTGCCGCGAAAATCAGTCGGGCGCCAGGTGTCAATCCACCACTGGCGAAGGTCGAGGTCGTTTTCTTGCGCGCCGCCTGCGGCGGCCGTATCGAGTCGGGCCATGTCGGGTCTCCTTAAGAATGATCGCCGGTTGGCGAGTATCGAAGCGGAGTAAACACCGTTAACAACAGGTCGTCAAGTGATTTTTGCAAATTGCGCCGAGGCCCTAGCCTTTGACGCTCATCGGAGCCGGGCCTACAAAGCGCCCGTGGCCACCGATCCAATCCAACGATTCCGACGCTGGTATGCCGAAGCCCGAAAGGCCGGCGTTTCCCTTCCCGAAGCCATGGCGCTAGCAACCGCCGACCGCCGCGGACGCCCCAGCGTGCGTTTTGTTCTCCTGAAGGGGGTTGAAGACGACGGATTCGTCTTTTTCACCAACTTCGAGAGCCGCAAGGGGCGCGAGCTCGAAGAAAACCCTTGGGCCTCACTGGCCTGGTACTGGGATGTGACCGGCAAACAGGTTCGGGTTGAGGGCAAGGTCACCGAAGTGTCGGCCGCCGATGCCGACGCCTACTGGCTGGAGCGCCCGCTCGAAAGCCGCTTCGCTTCAACCGCTTCGGATCAAAGCCGCCCTGTCGAGACGCGGGCCGAACTGCTCGCGAAGTATCGCGAGCTGGAAAAGGACTTTCCGGACGGCGATGTCCCGCGACCGCGGCGCTGGAGCGGCCTGTGTGTGGTCCCAGAAAGTATTGAGTTTTGGACCCGGGCGGAGCCGCGACTGCACCGCCGTGAACTGTTCACACGCAGCAAAGACGGTTGGAAGAGCAAGATTCTACAGCCCTAGGTTTCCGCCAGCAGGCTGTCCCGTTCGACGCCCGGCTGACAGCACACTAAGATTGCCCGTCGCTGCGATTCAACGCCGTGACCCAATTTAGGAGAACGATTCATGGAAAGCACTCCGGCAAAAATTGCCCGCTTCGTCCTCGGCTTGGCGTTGGTCATATTTGGCGCCAACAAGTTCGGCCATTTTATCCCTGTTCCGCCCCACACTGAGGCCGCCGACGCTCTTCTCGGCGCGATGGTCCAAAGCGGCTACCTGATGGATATGGTCGGGGCGGTCGAAGTCATCTGCGGAGCGGCGTTGGTCAGCGGATTCTTCGTCCCGCTTTCCTTGGTGATATTAGCGCCAATCAGTATCAACATCGTGGTGTTTCATTTGGTACTCGACCCGGGCGGAGTTGTTCCGGCGCTCCTCATCGGCGGGTTGAATCTGTTTCTGGGCATCACCCACTTGAGAAGCTATCAAGACATCTTAATGCCACGCTGATCATCCTGGTCATACTGACCATGGCCGAGAACCACGGGGGCGTGGGTTCACGGTTTTAGCTAACTCGTTCTTAGCTGACTCGTTCTTAGCCATGCTTTGTCATGGAGGCCGCAATGAAACGCCCCCTCGACCGCACTCACTTCCTTTGCGTCGGCCTTGCCCTCGGGCTCAGCCTCGCCCTCGGCCTTGCCTTGGCGTGGTGGGGAAACCCGTTGCTCGCGCCGACCGCCGACGCAGCACAAGCAACTACTGACCAGCCGCCCACAGCCGGCTCAGCCGTCTCAGCACCGCAGGCTGGACCCAACGGCTTCGACCTTTCAAAAAGCATTGTGCCTCGGGGGTCGATCCTTCATGGAGGTCCGCGCCGCGATGGCATTCGAGCGATCGACGCCCCCACCTTTGTCGCCGCTAGCGCGGCCGAGTCGCTCGCTGACGATGCTAAGATCGTCGGGGTCGCAAACGGCATCTTGGCCAAAGCCTATCCGCTGTCGATTTTGACCCGCTACGAAATCGTCAACGACACCGTTGGCGAGAAAGCCATCGCAGTCACGTACTGTCCACTAACCGGTTCGGCCATAGGTTTTGAGCGACCAGCCAACGATACCTTCGGCGTTTCCGGCCTTGTGCACGAAAGCAATTTGCTGCTGTACGATCGCGCGACCGGAAGCTTGTTCTCGCAGCTCGGTAATCGCGGTCTAAGCGGCGCACGAAGCGGTTCGTTGCTGACCAAAGTACCAGTGGCCAGAACAACCTGGGGCGCATGGAAGCGGGATCACCCCAACACGGTAGTGCTCGCTGACCCATCACCGCGTCCCGCCAACTCACGCCACAACCCGTACGCGGACTACCAAAAAAGCGGAGCACTGTGGTTCCCCATTTCGCATCGCGACGGAAGGCTGTCTCCCAAGGCGCTCGTCCTCGGTATCGAAGTCGACGGTCATGCCAAGGCCTGGAGTCTTGAAGCGCTAGCGCAAACAAAATTCCCGCATCACGCGCGCGTCGGCGATACCGAGTTGAGCATTCTGGGCACGAACGGGCGAGCCGTTCTCAGTGACGGAACCCCGGTGGCAACGACCATTTCGTACTGGTTCGCTTGGGCAACGTTTCACCACGCAACCCAGCTTTGGATGGGTGACGACCAATCGGAAAAGCAACGAGCCGGTGGGCGAGCGGGCGCAGACCAAACTTCCGACCTTGCACTGGAAAACATTAGCAGCTCCTGGGACGACCTGAGCGCACTATTCATGGGCGGCGGCGAAGCCACGCCGTTCGCGGAAAGCGCCGTTTACGTCATTTCCGGGACTCTGAGAAACACCGGAAAAACGGCCATCGCACACGCCGTGTTGCGCTACGAACTACTCAACGAAAGTGGAACCCCGATCTACACGGAGGAAGGGTACAACCGAGCGGCAGAAAATCTGCTCGATGGTCGTGAAAACGCTGGCGCCATCACCCCCATCGCCGCAGGAGCTAGCGACCAGTTTCGAATGGTGTTTTTTGGTGGCGAAATACCACGCTTTGTTGCGCACCGAGTAACGGTCGCCGAAGCTCACCCGCTAGCCGCCACACCCTAGAACCAAACGACAACGCCTAAGCGGCGCTAGTCGGCGTTCGGCCCACGATCCTGAGCAACCAGCCCGAAGCTGCACTGGCAACAGCCGCAATGAAGATCAGCGGCGCGTAGTGGGTCAGCGCAAGGTGAAAGGGTTCGGTGATGGGGCAGGTCAATTGCACCAGCAACGCGCCCTGTAGCAGCGCCGTTAACCCGGCAAACAGACCGACCGCCGTCGGACCGATTGGCGCGAGGCGCCGAAGCAGTAATATAGATAGAACCCAAGCCGGAAGCGCCATCTTCAACGTAGCGCCGAGGCAACCCAAGCCGCCAACAAAGTGAGCGACATAGTGGTCCCAGTCAGGCATCGAAGACGACACGGCAAAAACTAGAACCGACAGCACAATCGGGAGCAATGCCAGGCCACCAGTCACATACGGAGACACGTACCGGCCGGGCACCGACATCCGAACCGCGACCAGCCCGCAGGAAACCGCACCCGCCACCAGCACCACAAGCAGTGCGCCCATCGGGCCACTGAACATGGGAATCAAGGCAACCGGGTCAATCCCCATCAGCAAGGCGGCAATCGCGACGAAGCCGAACTGCATTGCCAACGCCAATGCGTAAGCTCCCGCCAAACGCACCGGGCGAACCGACTTGAGATCGGCGACC
>JBLFWR010000114.1:0-11525 GCA_047611725.1 Binatia bacterium
ACCCGCCGCACCGTTCAATGCGGTGCAAACGCTCTCGTTAGCTAGTGCTTGCTTGCGAACCAATGAAGGCCCGGCCCAGGCCAAAGCCCGAGCCGCCGTGACACTGTTATTGGCACACAAAGCCAACGTTTCGTGAGGCGCGTACAGTGCACGCCGATACAAATCGGATTCGCTGATTTCGAATGTCGGAACGGCTTCGGCCAGCGAAGTACGATACTGACGTAGGGTCAGCAGGTGCGCGATTAGCTCGGGCGCCGGCGTCGAGTCCTGAAACGCCTTTACGTTCGCAATCTGGAACGCGTCGATTTCGGCTTCTGTGGGGCGGGCATTTTCCCACAACCGCTCTAGCCAACCCTTTCTAGACATCCCAAGGCTTCGAGCGGTTTGGTCTTGCGCCAAACGAACGCAGCCTTCGACAGTGGCCCGAGCTAACTCGCGATCAAGCTCTGTGTAGGCGGCAGCGATCGCTCCTTGGCTCGCACCATTCAAGGCCTCGAATGGAACCGGCTGTTTCCCGATACGCGCGACGATGCTCTGGTTACTTGGCGGTGGTTCGAGCGTTGGTCGCATGGCCGAAGTTGGTGCACCGCACGTTGTAGCAGCCGCTACACCGATGGTCGCTAACGCGGCGGCGAGAGTCGCCGAAAAACCCCGGTTCACAGAGCCCTCGCATCGCGCATGCAACGATACGCGAAAATAGCCAGGGCGACGCTAGCCATCGCGGACAGTGCAAAGCTTGCCAGCTCTGCGGTCGCCCCCGCGTCGATTTGTGTAGCTATAGGCCATGACGATGCAGCTACAGCGGCCAAACCGAAGGCAATAGCGGCTTGCGTTGTTCTAACTGCGGCCAAACCGGCCGCGGTTACCCACAGCGAGGTCCAACCAAAGAAACCAGCGGCCAACGTAGCGGTCGGCGCCAGGGCAAAGCCGGGGTCACCACCCTCTGCGACAATCAGACCGAATCGCACGAGTGCAATAAGCCCGGCGCTTTGACCAAGCGCCGTCCAAAAGAGCGCACGGCTTGGAGCTGCCAGTCCATCGGACTGCGCACCGCGCGCAGCCGCCAACAAGGCGATAACAAGAGCGATGGGCCCCAACCATCCGGGCAGCAATACGCACGGCATCGCGATGGTCGCGGCCACGATCGCCGCTGCACGACGACCAACCAATTGGCGCGCAAAAATAGCGCGTAAACTGCGAACCAGGGCGGGGCCGCCGATTCCCAAAAACCCCAGAATTGCTGGGATGACGATGAAGGAGCCATACATCGCGCTGATTGTGGATGGAGGCGCCATCGAGATGAACAAGGAATGTGGGTGAGCGGAGGCCGCGATTGTCGTAACCAGGCCCGCACCAATTAAAGTCAGCGCGACGACGAGCGCGCTGACTGAATACAAAGAGGGGTCATCGAGGCGCGCGACCGGCGCGCTGCGTTTCTTCACGTTCGTTTCTCGCCGTTTCCCAGAATCGTCGAGCCCAGCCAGACGCCTGAAAGTCGTCGCACACGTTTCGACCGTGGCACGGTGGGGCAACTTCGGCAGGCTCGGCAGGTGTCCATCGCGCGTACCTTGTGGCACGCTCGATCCATGCGCAACCAAGACGGCGTAGTTCTAGAAGGCCTGTCACGGCTTCAAGCGGAACGAGTCCATTTACTTCTGGCTTCGATGCAATTGAATGCAACGGTGATCGGTGGTGGCGGTCGCCGTTTTGCTATTTTGGTGGCGGACGCTGATCGTGACCGAGCAATCGAAGTGCTGGCCGACGAGTATCCCGACGGCGTTCCGCAGTTCACACGAACGCGAATTCGCCGCTCATCAACCCCTGCAGATTTCCGCTGGTTTGGGCAGGGCAGTTGGATGGTCGTCGCGCTGCTAGCGACCTGCGTCGGTATTCACCTTCTAGTGCACACGGGGTTTGGGCCATCACCACGCTCTCGAATGATGGGGGCTGGCGCGATTGCCGGTTATCTGGTGGATCGCGGAGAAATTTGGCGGCTCGCCTCGGCGGTCTTCCTACACTTCGACGCCGGACACTTGCTGTCAAATATGGGGACATTGACGGTCCTTGGCCCACCCCTAGCGCGGCTGGTTGGGGCTTGGCGTTTATTCGGACTGTTTCTGGCTACGGGCGTGCTAGCGAATGTCGTGAGCCACGCGTTGAACCCGATTGCGGGCTTGAAGGCGGGCGCCTCAGGCGGCATCGCGGGGCTTCTAGGTGCCCTTGCTGGCCAGGCGCTTCGGCCTGACCGCGACCGTCGCCTGCGTCCTTGGATCGCCGTCGGCGCTTTGGGTGCGTTCTACGCGATGATGATCGGCTTTGGTCCGGGGCGCGACAACCACGCGCATGTAGCCGGGGTCGTCTTCGGACTAATCCTGGGCCGCTACTGCCCTTCCCTGCCCGAACCAGCTGAACCCCAATCCGAGTCCGAGTCCGAAGCTACCAGCGAACCGGCATTACCGACAGAACCGAATGGCCCACCCAAGGGTGGTGGCATCGTTCCGCCACTGACTCCGGACATCCCAACCAACCGAACCCTTCACTAGCCACATTGAAGCCGTGCCTCTTGACCGTGCCTATTGACCGTGCGGATTCGTCGCGCTTCACTTCGGCCAGTGAAACATCGGGTACTAGCAGCACTAGCCGTGGCCGCCTTCGGCTTCTGGCCGCCCTGGTCGCTAGCAGAAACACCTGCTCCCGGCACGATCATCACCGATGCCAACGCGCACGAGTTTGCAGAACTTCTCGGGCCGTCGATTCGCTGGTCGCTCGAACGCGGCGCGCGTATCGAGGTTGTCGCTACCCAACCGATTCCTCTCGAGCCAGCGCGCCTGCAGGCGACACAAAAGTACTACGCCCAGGCACGACTATCCGACGACAAGAATTTTGTTGAGAACTACGTTGCGGGCTTGCCCTTTCCTTTTGTAACCGCCGAAGACCCGGACGTAGCGATCAAGCTGATGTTCAACTACGAAAATCGAATCGTCGTTGACGACGTCGATATCCGAAACTTCGAGTGTGATACGGGATCGCTTTCGGCAAAGGGTGGCTTGAATCTAGAACGACACTTCGTGATCGAGCACTTTCGGCGGCTCTATTATGTCAGTCGCCTGTACCATGACCCGAAGCCAACTTGGGAAACCAACGACGGAATTCGTTATCGCGAAGTCATGCATCCGCTTATTGAGCCATTCGATCTAAAGGGCGTCGGAATCACCTACAATCGCCACCTCGACCCGTATCGCCAGGACGACAGTTGGCTCTACTACCCGCTATTGAAGCGGGTCCGCCGACTTTCTTCGGCCCAACGTTCCGACGCTCTGTTTGGCCAAGACGCCGACATCGACACCTACGGCGGGTACGCGGGCAATCCGGCCTGGATGGAATGGCGGCTACTTGGAACCAAAAAGCTCTTGGCTCCGATGCATACCCGAAATTTCCCTGCGAAATGGAGTGAAAAGCCGGCGGATTTCATTTTCGACGACACGTGGGAGGTGCGTGATGTCTACGTCATCGAAGGCAGAGCGCGAGTGCCAAACTACGCCTATTCCAGGAGAGTGATTTACCTCGACCGGGAAAGTTTTGTGATCCCGTACACCGAGCTCTACGACCGCGAGGGCGAGCTTTGGAAGGTCTGGATCAACCAGTGGAAGCTCGGCAAAAAGCCGTTCCCCGAAGCTAAACGCGTGGTCTACGACTACGATCAACAGTTCATTCCCGGTTTGGTCATCGTTGACATGCAGCTCGACCATGCGACCCGTTGTACCCTTCCAAGCCCAGAATACCCGGGGGAAGAGGGCTGGTATTTCAACTTTGGGGCGTCTGAAGGCACCGTCGAGGACGTGTTCCTGATCTCACACATAATTTCTTCCGGCCGCTAGCGAGCGTCTCTCCTTGTGATGCGCAGTGCCCGCGAGTAGACCCGCGCGCATTGGGCGTGTATAATTTTTTGGCTTGTTTTCCGTTCTATTTTGAGGGTTTAGACGCTCGCCACCCTTGCTGGCGAGCCACGACAAAGGAGACCGCTGATGGAGGCGATGAACGCCCTTAACCACTTTCTGCGCTGGATCCACGTGATCGCGGGCATCATGTGGATCGGCCTGCTTTTCTTTTTTAACTTCGTAAACGGCCCGTTTGCGGCAACCATGGACGGTCCCACCAAGAAGGCTGTGGTTCCCGAGCTCATGCCGCGAGCCCTTTACTGGTTCCGTATGGGTGCAGCATGGACCTGGATCACCGGCGTACTGCTGCTCTTCATGGTTTTCTACCATGGCGGCATCATGTTCGATGATTCTTCCCGAATTTGGGGCATGGGAACGTTTATCTCGCTCGGCTTCGTTTTCGGCGGCGTGTTTATTTACGACTTCTTGATGATGAGTACGTTGTTCGGCGACCAGAAGATCAAGAATTCGGTCGGCTTCGTCGTCGTCGCCCTTCTCTTGATCATCATGGACTCGGTCGGCTTCAGCGCCCGTTCGTACATGATCCATATTGGCACCCTGTTCGGCACGATCATGGCGTACAACGTTTGGTTCAGGATCTGGCCGGCGCAGCAACAGATCATCACTGCGATCAAGAATGGCGAGGCTCCGGCCGCGGATTTGCCAGCCTTGGCGGGGCTACGGTCTAAGCACAACACGTACCTGTCGGTGCCGTTGGTTTGGACGATGCTCAACCAACATACCGCCTCGGTTACGCTGGGCGCACCGCAGTATGTGGTTCTGCTGGTGGTCATTCTACTCGGCTGGCACATCGTGTGGCAGTTCTACAGGAAGGCTGGAACCATCAAGGGCTTCTAGCTCAGGTTTGCCAACCTTGGCCCCAACGGGCCGTGGCGCGAATTAGAAGGCCGGTCTGCATTATGCAGACCGGCCTTTTTCGTATTTTGTACGATGCGGACCTCAGCGTTGCACACCCGGTCAGGTAGCAACGATTGTCCCGGCTCTAACTCGACGCCCCTGGTTCACGCGTCGGAATGCGGTCGGTCAGGACTCCCTGTTGTACCAACCTTTGAACGTCGTCATCGCTGTGTCCGAGCAATCCACAAAACACAGCTTTGTTGTCCTCGCCACGAAATGCCGCTCGGCCCGTGACACCACTTTCAGATTCGGAAAAGCGATATGGCGAATTCAAAACTGGCACCGTTCCACCATTGCGGTCGTCGCACTGCGGAGCCATGTTGCGAGCGCGTGTTTGCTCTGACTCCAACGCTTCACTCATCGTCATCACACGCGCGGCAGCTAGGCCTTTGGCGTGGAGAAACTTGACTGCCGCATCTCCGGAAGAAAAAGCTTCAATCCATTGTGCGACGTGTGTTTCAAGTTCTTGCAGCAGCCCTACCCGCTCCTCGTAGCTGGAATACCGGGGTTCGGCGGCAAGATCAGGACGGTTCATGACCGAGCACAATCGTGGCCAATCTGCTCGTGGGTCGGACGGGAGCACCACCCAGTCTTCGCCGCAGGGATATAGCCAGGAACACAGGAAATCGTACTCGTCTGAGTCGGAACCGAAGGAATGGAAGTTGGCTGCTTCCTGAATCGCCAGAAGAGCGTCGTGCATTGCCAGATCGATCCACTGCCCTTTTCCCGTGCTCTCTGCCACACGCAGAGCAGCCAGAACGGCTATCGTTGCTTGCAGCCCTGTTACGGTATCACCCACAGCCAGCACCGAGTCCTGAGGGGCCGTCTTCCAGGCTTGAGCCTGGCGAGCCAGCATTCCGGTAGTGGCATGGGCGATCCCAGCGAACGCTCTTTGATCCCGAAGCGGGCTTGCGTGCCCAAAACCGCTGATTGAGCAGTACACGACCCGTTCGTTGACCGCCTGAGCGTCTTTCCAGCCCAGCCCAAGACCGTCCATCGCGCCCGGTCTAAAGTTCTCAACCACAACATCGCTTGCGGCGATCAGTTCTAGGGCCAAGGCTTTTCCTTCAGGTTGGCGCAGGTCGATCGAAACATTTCGCTTGCCGCAGTTTTGCTGCATGAAATAGCCACTCATGCCGCCTCGTCGTGGGCCCAGTCGGCGTGACAGGTCGCCCCCCGGGGTTTCGACCTTGATGACATCCGCCCCCAGGTCGCACAAAATCCGCGTGCAAAACGGCCCAGCCAGGACGTGGGTGAAATCGGCAACACGAATTGAATCCAAGGGTCGGGACATTCGGGACATGGGGGCGTGTACTCGTGGTCAGTTCAATAAAGAAGGGGCGCCTCCGGTTGGAAGCGCCCCTTTTGGCATTCTACCTAAAGCGCCGAAGCGCGGTGCATCTACTCGCGCACGTAGTGGTCGGTAGCTTCGATATCGCCACCGGAAATCGTGCTCTCCGGAAACGGGTCGAAGGCGCGCATTACATCGGTTGGAACTTCGCTGCCGTCGCGCTCAAAAGCTTGCACAACGCGCGCACCGGAAGCCTGTTGATGCATGACAATGATCTCTTGGACATCATCCAAGTCGACGTCTGCACCGGCAACGCGCGCGCCGCCTTCAAAGAACTCGGTAGAGGCCAAGATGCTGATTGGGCGCGGGTCGTTGCCACTAACCGTTGCGCGAACACCATTGCCCTTGAACACCTTGATCAGCGCCTGGCCCGAGCGCGGAGCGGTTACTATTTCCATCTCGCCGCCGCCGTCGAGGTCGGCGACTGCAACATCGACACCTGAGAACCCAACCGGGTCGTACGCGAGGAACGAAGACAACAACTGCCCGCTGGCACTAAAGACCTTTACGAACGGGACACCGGTGGTGGTTCCCACAATGATTTCATCGGCGCTGCCACCAAGGACGTCGCCGCACGCGATGGTCGCGCCGCCGGCGTTGATCGGGAAGAACTCGCTGAAAATGTCTTCCGAATTCCAAACTTGGAATTCGTCAATCGGAAAAAACAGATCCTCTTCGTCGGTCCGTTTCAGCACGCGAACAATCACGTTCCCGTCAGGTGAATCAGCCTGCGCACAAACCAAGTCTTCGTTGACCTCTCCGTCGAGCTCGCCGGCCGCGCAATTGGCTCCCGTATCCGTCAGATTCGGAAGAGCCTGGAATTTGTCGATTTGCCGCCGCTTGCGGCCCATCGTGTAAACTTCAACCTGAGAGCTAGTAGAACCGGCTCCCGTTGCCACAACCACTTGTACGACGCCTGGGCGCGGACGAGTCTGCCGATCGTTGACGATTGAAACCGACATATCGCCGAAGCTCACGCCGGCATGGGTCTGGGCGCTCAGCTCGCGCTTGCCACCGCGATGATTGAAGGAGCGTACGCGGCTGACTCGCGGAGGAATCGGAGCACCGACGACGATGCGAGTTTCCAATCCACGTTTGCCAGCGAACTCTCGAAGCAGCTCTCCGGTGGCACCGGAGCGAAGCTCAACCGAACCAGCACCGCGACGGCCGAACGGATGATCGCCAATCGAGCCGACTGCTAGGTCTAGTGTGTGGTCGTTGTCGGTATCGGGCAGCGGCTCCAACTGGAAGCCGAACTTTTGTCCGGCGAACTCGCCGTTAACAGCCCAAATAGCGTCACCGTTTACGCCCGATAGGCTGATGATGCGGCCAACGTCATCGCGGCCGCGATCTCGGAAAACCTGATTGTAATCGATCGCCGAAGCCACATAGTCGCCGACGTCGTCGTGGTTAATGTCGCCGAGGCTCGCCACGGCGCTGCCGAAATTCTCGCCTTCCTGAAGTTCTGGGTCGAACGCCGTCCAAATTCGACGCCCGTCGGATGAAAACAAGGTAACCAGACCGGCTTTCTTAACACCCGTATCGTCGGAACCGTCGGAGCCGGTGATAAAATCTGGAATGCCATCATCGTCAACGTCACCGGCAGCAGCAACGCTGCGTCCAATGCGGTCACCTTTTGCGCCTACGACGCGAAACAACTCATCGGCAGGCGCCATAGCGTCGAGGGTGTCGACCAAGCCCTGCCGAGTGACGCCAAGCAGGGTCATTTCGTCAGTGCCGACCAGAAGATCGTCAACGCCGTCGCCGGTTACGTCGCCGGCGGTCTCAAGCACCTTGCCGAAACGCTTTCCGTTTTTGGGACCTTCGATGACGTTGATCAAGTCACCGCGTCGCCCCGAAAAGAAATAGATGCGCCCCGGTCGATCACGACCAACTAGCTTTTTTCCGCGCGAGGCAGCGACTGCGATATCGCCGCGGCGGTCAAGATCAATATCGCCAACCGGCGCTACCTGTTCACCGAAACCGGACTGAGCGCTGAGTCCGAAAAGTTTCAGACGTCGATGCCGTTTCTGGAACACGTCAACGCGACCACCTTTGACCAGCCCGGCAGGCGGCGCGCTGATATCGTCGATCTGAGTGACCGTATAACCAGGGGATCCGACAGCGAGCTCGTCACGGCCATCGCCGTTGATATCGGGAATGAACGACACCGAAGTGCCCATCCACATGCCAGTTTGGAAGCCCTTGCGGGCCAGCAACCGCTTGCCGTTCGCACCAGAGTACACCATCACGCGTCCAGCACGGGGATGGATTCCCGAGTGATAGCACGGAGCCCCAACGGCGATATCGCTGATACCGTCACCATTGTAGTCGCCGTTTGTGGCGATCGAATAACCGAATTGGTCGCCGCCGGTATTGCACAAAACCTCGAAGTTCGAGGCGGCATGTGCCGGATCGGGAGCGCCGACCGCGGTGATCGTTAGGGCGAAGAGCAGGCCCCCAAAGGCAATTACGAGAGCACGGCGCCCAGAGGCGAGCCGAGTGCGCGAGGAGGAGTGGCGAGTTCTCATATGCAGACGTCTTCCGTTCAGTTTAGGAGCCACGTTCGGTTCCAAGGGAGATTCCAGTGCAAGTTCGCTGTGTTAACTACCCCAACTCGGCGAGTGTCGCCAGCCCGAAAGGCTAGACTTATGACTCCCACTTGGTTGGCCGTCGTCACGGCATCGACCATCTAGCCATCCGGGCAAAATCTCTGCGCGGATGCCCCTTTAGACGGTCACCGTTTGGCCCGATGCCCAAAGGCAATAGGGCATGGATATGCCAGCATTCTAACAGAATGTCGACGGCTGGCCATGCGCTACGTAAGCTTCTTTTGGGAAGTCGGGGCGGGGCCGGATCGCCGGAGCCCAACTGGTCGGGAATCAAGGCGAGAAAGGGAAGAAATGGAGCGGGTGATGGGATTCGAACCCACGGCCTTCTGCATGGCAAGCAGACGCTCTAGCCAGCTGAGCTACACCCGCCCATTGAGCGTCGCTAGCGCGCCGCACCGGGGTCTTCTAGCCGAAATCGTCCACGTTGCAAGCGCTAGGTAGCCTTCAGGTGCGGCGGCCGCTCAGGGTGCGGAATACCAGCAGGTGGTACTGAATGGCCGACCCTACCCCGAAAATCGTCGAGAGCACCAAAAGCCAGATCCCCAGGGTGTGAAACGAGATGCCAAAATAAGTGTAGTGAAGAATCAGGGCGTGGATGCCAACGGCCTGAAGAATCATCTTCACTTTTCCGGAAGTCTCGGCGCCCAACACGATGCCTTCGGCGGCAGCGATTGAGCGTAGCCCGGTCACGGCCAGCTCCCTTCCGACGATCAAGACGAGCAACCAATCGGGAATCCCAGGCTGTCGATCCATGAGGGCCAGCATAATCAAGGCCGAAACCACCAGCAGTTTGTCCGCCAACGGGTCCAACAGTTTTCCCAAAGGGGTGACAAGCCCATATCGGCGCGCTACCCAGCCGTCGGCGATATCGGTCAACGAGGCAATCAGAAAAACCGTGAAGCTCAGGGCCGCAGCGGCTGTGCTGGGATCGCGCAGTAGCAATACCAAGGCTGGTATCGCGGCGATTCGGAACAGAGTCAGAATATTCGGAAGGTTTTGGAGTGCACCGCTCGTGCGGGAGACCTGGGGCTGGTTCATAGCACGGCGTCGGCAGGGACCCGACTGGAAGCACCGTACATTGATCGCACACCTGCTGCTACTGCCGTGACGATTTCGCTTCGCCCAGCGCGATGGCCTGCATACAATCTGAGGCTCTATGCGTCATTACGACTACCTCGTGATCGGAAGCGGCTTGGCCGGGATGATCTTTGCCCAAAAGGCTGCCCGCCATGGCCGCGTTGCCCTTCTTACAAAACGTTCGGTTGAACAGTCGAACACGGCGTGGGCCCAAGGTGGCGTAGCCGCGGTTTGGGGCGACGATGATTCCGTCGAGAGCCACGTCGCTGACACCCTGGAAGCTGGGGCGGGTCTTTGCGACGAGCGAATGGTGAATCTAATCGTCGAGGAAGGACCTCGTCGCATCGAAGAACTGATCGACCTGGGTGTTCGTTTTTCGGTTTCTGCGACCGACAGCGGAGGCTACGACCTGGGCCTAGAAGGCGGACATTCGCGTCGCCGTATCCTTCATGCCGCCGACCACACCGGACATGAGATCGTACGTGCCTTGGGTGAGGTCATTCGACGGACGCCTGAAATCGATGTCTTCGAGGATCATTTGGCGATCGATCTTTTGATTGATGCGAAGTTTGGTTTTGGCGGGACTCGGCCACAGTGCTGGGGGACTTACGCGCTCAATACAAAAACCGGTGAAGTCGAGACATTCACCGCGAACGCAACGCTGTTAGCGACCGGCGGGGCCGGAAAGGTTTATCTCTACACCTCCAACCCCGACGTTGCCTCCGGTGACGGAATTGCGTTAGCCCATCGCGCGGGCTGTCGCGTGGCGGATCTCGAGTTCATCCAGTTTCACCCCACCTGCTTGTACCATCCGGTTGCGAAGTCGTTCCTGATCACTGAGGCCATGCGCGGCGAAGGAGCCATTTTGCGCCGGCCTGATGGCAGCTCATTCATGGAAGATTACGACGAGCGGCGTGAGCTCGCCCCCCGCGATATTGTCGCGCGCGCAATAGACAAGGAGATGAAGACCTGCGGGTTCGACCACGTCCTGCTTGACGTTACCGAACGCGGTTCGGAATTTATCCGAGGACGCTTTCCCGCCATCTATGAGCGCTGTTTGAGCTACGGACTCGACATCACACAAGAGGCGATCCCGGTCGTGCCAGCGGCCCACTACGTTTGCGGTGGCGTGGTTACGGGCTCACACGCTGAGACTTCAATCGACAGACTCTATGCGGCTGGCGAAGTGGCGATGACCGGACTGCATGGGGCAAATCGTTTGGCCTCCAATTCCCTACTCGAGGCTGTCGTGATGGCGTCGAGGGCCGCCGAGGCAGCAATCGAGGGGGCCTGTGATTTGCCAGGGAGCCCACCGCGCGTCCCGGCGTGGAGTTCGGGAACCGCCCTAAACATCGACGAAAATGTGGTCATCACACACAACTGGGACGAGATCCGGCGTCTGATGTGGAACTACGTGGGCATCGTCCGCAGTGATCGAAGATTGGAACGCGCAGGCGCACGAATTTCAATGCTCCGCGAAGAAATCCGTCAGTACTACTGGGATTTCCTAGTCACGAGAGACCTTCTTGAGTTGCGCAACATTGCGCTGGTTGCGGAGTTAATTGTGGCTTGCGCCCGATCGCGGCGGGAAAGTCGTGGGCTTCACTACAACGTCGATTGCCCCGATCG
>JBLFWR010000115.1:0-11492 GCA_047611725.1 Binatia bacterium
TAAGGTCGACTTCAAGGCTGGCGAAACGATTCACACGGAAAGCTCCCACAAATACTCATCCGCTCAGCTCGAAGGCCTCGCGACACGTGCCGGCCTTCGCACCGACAAAACCTGGAGCGACGAACAAGGCCGCATGGCGGTGATGTTGCTTGCCCCGGCCTGATTCCTCCACCGCGGTTCTGCAGCTACGCCAGGTAGCGAAGCGGCGCGGGCGCGCCAACGCTGCCGACGGCATCGACCTCGAGATTTTCGAAGGAACGACGACGGTCCTGGTTGGCCCCAGTGGCTGCGGGAAATCGACGCTGCTCGCTCTCATGATCGGGCTACTCACCCCGGATTCCGGCACCGTGGAATTTGAGGGCACAATCCTCGACACCGTCACAGCAGGAACACTCCGTCGTCGAATGGGCTACGTCGTCCAAGACGGCGGACTCTTTCCTCACCTCAGTGCACGGTCCAACGTAACGCTAATGGCCGAACGCACGGGCTGGTCAGCGCCTAGAATCACCGAGCGTTTAACCGAGTTGGGCGAGGCGCTCGAATTATCAACCGAACTTTTGCGCCGCCACCCCGGACAGCTTTCCGGCGGTCAACGCCAGCGCGTCGCCTTGATGCGCGCGCTAATGCTCGACCCCGACCTGCTTCTCCTTGATGAACCGCTGGGCGCTCTAGATCCTATGATCCGCGCCGAGCTCCAGGATCACCTAAGCGCGCTCTTCCAACGACTAAAGAAGACGGTTGTGCTCGTCACCCACGATCTCGCCGAGGCTGCACTGTTCGCGGACTCCATCGTTCTGATGCGGGATGGACGCATCGAACAACGCGGCACGCTCACCGACTTGCGTGAGCGTCCGGCATCGGAATTCGTAACAAAATTTGTGGCTGCCCAACGATCGCTCCCCGGGGGCAGTGTTGGGTAGGTGCACACATTTCCTGGCGTCTGTTATCGCTTCATTGCTCGCGATAGCAGGCACGCCCGCCGCTGCTCACTCCGACCCCATTCAGGTCGGGTCCAAGAAGTTCACCGAATCGGTGATCTTGGGAGAGATCGTAGCCACCCTTCTCGACGCCTCGGGTATTGAAGCCGTTCATCGATCTGAACTCGGTGGGAGCCGCATCCTTTTCTCTGCGCTAGAAAGCGGTGAAATCGATATCTACCCTGAATACACCGGCACGTTGGCTCGCGAGTTACTCGCCAACGAGATTGACGACAGTGAAACACCAAGTCTGTCACGATTGAGCGAGATCCTCGCCGCGCACGGGATCACGCTGATCGGCACGCTCGGTTTCGACAATCGCTACGCAATGGGAATCAAACGCTCACGGGCGCGAGCTCTTTCCCTGACTCGAATAAGCGACCTCGCATCACCGGACGCGGCCGAAACGCTGCGTGTTGGGGTCACCAACGAGTTCCTTCACCGCCGTGACGGTTGGCCCGGACTGCGTAGCGCCTATGGTTTGGAGAACTTGCAGATTCGCGGGCTCGACCACGACCTTGCGTACAAGGCATTGGTCGATGACGCAGTCGACGTGATCGACGTCTACAGCACCGACGCCGAAATCCACGCTTACGACTTGGTCGCCCTCGAAGACGATCGGGGCTGGTTCCCCAGCTACGAAGCGATCTTACTCGTGCGTACCGCGGTGCTAGAGCAGTTTCCGAGTCTCACAGCTGCGCTGGAGCCGATCATGGGGAACATCGATGCGGATCGTATGCGAGCCTTGAACGCGGCCGTGAAGGTCGAGCGACTCGAGCTTAGACACGTGGCGGCCGCATTCCTGGCCGAGCGAGGTATCAACGTCGTAGCTCAAGTTGAGACGCGGGTTCAACGTCTGTTACGCACCACGCTCGAACACCTCGCTCTGACATTAGTCTCACTCGTCGCGGCGATCACGGTAGGCCTGCCGCTGGGCATCGCCGCGATGCGAAACCGTTCGTTGGGTAAATGGATTCTCGCGGCGATCGGCATGTTGCAGACGGTTCCCGCGCTCGCGTTGTTGGTCACACTCATTCCGCTCGTTGGCATTGGTGCGGCTCCGGCTGTGCTAGCGCTGTTTGCGTACAGCCTCTTGCCGATTGTGCGCGGAATGTACTCAGGGCTGCAATCGATTCCGCAGTCGATCGTGGACAGTGCACGCGCGTTGGGCCTGACCCCGGCCGAGCGTCTGCGCATCGTTGAACTCCCGATGGCCGTTCCGTCGATTCTGGCAGGAATAAAAACCGCAGCTGTAATCAATGTGGGGACGGCAACACTCGGTGCTCTGGTCGGCGCGGGGGGCTACGGACAACCAATTCTAGCTGGCATCCGCCTTGACGATACGTCGTTGATACTGGAAGGGGCCATACCGGCTGCCCTGCTGGCACTAGCGGTGCAGTCGGGCTTCGACCTGGTCGAATCCGTGTTGTCACCGCCCGGCTTGAGAAGCCTGGATGAGACGCGGGACTACGTCGGCTAGCGAAAAACGCCCGGCCGACCAGCTCTGCTATTGCGCAAGCAAGACGGCCTGCTAACGGCGGACCACATCGGCATCAGTGCGCACGCCATCAGTCGCAACGGTCGCAAGCGAATGGACGCTCGCGGACATACCGCGCGCCCCCGGCTCCTGACCGAGTGATGTGCTGCTCAGATTCGTGGCAAGCGCCATGAGCGCAAGGCCGGCAGTGGCGAGGCCCATGAAAAATCGTGCCGCATTGCGGCGAATATTAGGCGGTGATGCTACGGGCATGCGAGACCTCCGAAAAGAGGTCGCAAGAACTTCGGCAGACTCCTGAGAACGCACCGCAGGGGGCAAAACCCCGCACGGTCTTTATAGAGTAGCGACCGCCTGGGATTTCGCCACCACAATCAGCACTCGGACAAGAATCAATTTGAAAGTGGGCTTAGTGGACACGTGGCCGGTGTCACGGCCGGTTCAAGCGGGATCGCTTTCGAGAGCCCGCGCTAGAAATTCTACGACCGCGCCCCGGAACGCATCATTGCGATCACCCGCCACCATGTGTGCTGCGTCCTTTACATCGACGTACTCAGCGTGTGGCACAAGCTCAAGGAATTCCCGGACGCCCTCTTCACTGACGATCTCACTCATCTGACCACGTACGAGCAGAGTCGGCACTGCGATCGCCCGCGCCGCAGCACGCATGCGCTCTCCAAAATCAGGGTCGTGCGTGCGAGGCTTGTCACCTATGAAACGTGGATCCCAGTGCCAACGCAGACGACCGTTGTCTTTGCGCCGCAAGTTCTTCGCCAGCCCACTTGAATCCGACGGACGCGGGCGATGAGGAAGGTACTCGGCCACCGCATCGGCAGCTTCGTCGAGATTCGCAAAACCATCTGGATAGGCGCTCATGAACGCGATGATTCGATCGACGCCCGCTGGTTCCATTTTCGGTGTCACATCGACGAGAACGACAGCTGAAGCGATCCCCTTCGCCACCTCACCTTCGCACAACAGTGCTGAAAGACCGCCAAGCGAAGCACCAACCAGTGCCGGCGGCGCGGCAAGCGTTTGACTGACCAGCGCAATGTCTTCTGCGAAGCGGGCAACGTGGTAGTCGCCGTGTTCGTGCCAGTCGCTATCGCCATGGCCGCGAAGGTCCAATGCGATCGCATAGAAACCGGCGACTGCCAAAGCCTGTGCGGTCGCACCCCACGCATGCCGAGTCTGACCTCCTCCGTGTAGGAGCAACACAGGCGGTCGAGCCGGGTCTCCAAACGCATCGCCCACCAACCCGACATTGTCGTGGCCCTGGAACTGCACGCGGTGCGGGGTTGAGTTCAAGTCATTTTGAGCGTGGATGGACATAGGCAGGACTCTGCATTTTCGGTGAAAGCCATCGGGCGCGAACTCGGCGAACCCTATGCGCCGCTTTCAAGGGCGTCAACAAGCAACAACCTTTGCATAACCTCCTCGATCGGCGATGTTGCTCGCCTGGAGGAGTTCTCATGCCAACCTTGATCAAAGCCCCGACCACCATCCCCGCTCCCGGCAATCCGCCCAAAGTTATCGACGAGTACGTCGGTCGCGTGAACAGCGAGGACAGTCGGGCCAGCATCGCCCACATGCGCTCGCCCGCGGGCTGGGCGGAGCCAGGGCAGCGGCCAGAATTCTCTGAGTATACGGTAGTGTTACGCGGTTCGCTTAACGTTGAGCACGAGGGTGGAACGATGACTGTCGGGGCTGGCCAAGCGGTTGTCGCGGAGGCTGGCGAATGGGTTCGCTACAGTAGCCCCGGCGCCGACGGCGCGGAATACATAGCTGTATGCATCCCGGCCTTTTCACCGGCTGGCGTTCATCGCGACGCCTGATCACCGGGCTCAGGCTGACGCAGCCCACCCACATACTTGAGCAGAAACTCTTCGACCGCGCGCCAATTTTCCGAGGCCCCGGCGGGATTGCGGTCGGGGCGCAGGGTGGACGAGCCATGAACGCCGACGCGTGGGTGGTGAAACATTTTGTCGGTCGAAGCAACGGCGTCGAAGATCGCGCGTGCCTCAATTAGCTCACTCCCCTCACCCGCCGTAACGAAGGTTGGAACTCGCACCTGACGCGCGTAGCCAGCAACGCTGTGCTCGCTGCCCAAAAACTCGCCAGGCGAAAACGCCAACACAACGTCGATTTCAGGTCGCGCCGCAGCCAAGCGAAACACAGATGCTGCGCTGTAGCTGCTGCCCCACACGACCAGCCGGGCGCCAGCTCCACGCTGGATGCTCCAATCCAAAGCGGCCTCGAGATCCGCAAAGGCCTCGTTAAAATCCGCTCGTTTGCCGTGGCCAGCGGCCGTTCGATTGCCTAGCCCAAAAAGTCGACCACCACTGCGTTGATCAACAGCCAATGCCGTCGCCCCAAGCTGAACCAAGCGGGGCGCGATGGTTTCGTATTCCGCTGCATTCGAGCCGGCTTGATGGTAAAGAATGACGAGCGGGCCACGAAACCCGAGAGGTCCGCGATACAAATCGGCGTACACCCGCACTCCATCTGCGGCGCTGAACACAACGGGCTCTGGTGTTTGCGCAAGCGCTGACGGCGGCGGCGGCGGCAACGCGATAAACACGACGAACAAACAATGCGAGATCCTGACCTTTGTCATTTTCGTAGGCTAGCCCGCCTATATGAGCACGCAAACCCGGCTGATCGATAGGTGAGCCGACTCGTCCGAGCGCGAAAGGAGAATCGAATGAGCTACCAGGGATATGAATGCTTGCGTATCGTCATCAACGAAGGCGTCGCTAGAGTTACGATCGACCACCCGCCGATCAATCTCTTTGATGTCAAACTTATGCTCGAAATGGACCGGCTCGGAATCGAACTGGCGACCGACGATGCCATTCGGGTTGTCGTTTTCGATAGCGCTGACGATGAATTTTTCATCGCGCACGCTGATATCGAAATGATCCAGACCCTGCCCGACGACGCACCACCGCGAAGCGATGAGCTAAACTTCTTCCACACCATGGTTGACCGCTTCCGCACCATGCCAAAAGCGACCATCGCCGAAATCGCCGGTCGCGTGCGCGGAGGTGGCAGCGAATTTGTACTGTCGCTGGACATGCGTTTCGCCGCTCGCGACCGCGCCGTTTTCGCCCAACCCGAAGTGGCTCTGGGGATACTGCCCGGCGGTGGGGGAACCCAGCGCCTTCCCCGGTTGGTCGGTCGCGGCCGCGCACTGGAGATCATTCTAGGCTGCAACGACTTTTCCGCCGACCTTGCGGAACGATACGGCTATGTGAATCGCGCGTTGCCCGCCGACGAACTCGGCCCCTTCGTCGAGACGCTGGCTCGTCGTATCGCTTCGTTTCCAGCCGAGGCGATCGCGATGGCAAAGCAAGCAGTTGCCTCGGCCGAGCCACCGGTAGAGCCCGGTCTTTGCGATGAAGCCTGGCTATTTGGCCGCACGCTGGCGACCTCGGAAGCGAAACGCCGGATGGCACTGGCGATGAAGCGGGGGGCGCAAACTCGTGAAGGAGAAATGCGTCTGGGCGCACTGGTTGAGGACCTGGCCGAACATGATTGATGCGTTCAGCCTACGCGCAAGCCTCTTCCTGTAATCCGCTGGGCAGGCTAGACCAGAAGGCGTCGAAACTACGCAGCGGCCACCGACTGGCCAGGAATTCACAACGATGCCAACTCCACTTCTCCACTCCGTCTCCGTTCGCTCGGTCCCGCGTCATGGCTTCGCGACGGCGACGGCTATTGCGGTCGTCATCACCATGGGGCTCCTACCGCAATCTACGCTGGCAGCCCCCTCGTTGGAGCGAGTTGTAGCCGGGTTGCAGACGCCGGTTTTCGTGACAACCCCACCAGCCACAGCGGAGCGTCTGTTTATCGTCGAAAAGGACCCCTTTGAGATCCGTATCTTCGATACGGGCAGCGCGACTCTATTGACGACACCGTTTCTGGCGATCTCAGGCGGCGCGGGAGGTGGCGAAAGCGGGTTACTCGGACTCGCCTTCGACCCCGACTACGCATCCAATGGATACTTCTACGTCAACTTCACCGCCATCGACGGCCCGCAGCTTCAGACCATCGTGCGACGATACACAGTGTCCGGCGACCCAGACGTGGCTGACGCCTCGAGCGCATTAGACGTACTTCGAATCGACCAACCCCAAAGCAACCACAACGGCGGCTGGATAGGGTTCGGCCCGGACGACTATCTTTACGTTGCCGTCGGCGACGGTGGTTCGGCGAACGACTCAGGCAGTGGGCATGTCGAACCGACCGGGAACTCGCAGGACACGACAGACAATCTTCTCGGGAAAATGCTTCGCATCGACACTGCCGGCGATGATTTCCCCGGCGACCCCAACCGCAACTACGCGGTGCCAGCAGACAACCCGTTCGTGGGCGTAGCTGGAGACGACGAGATCTGGGCCTACGGTCTTCGTAACCCATGGCGGGCAAGCTTCGATCGTGCCAACGGCGACCTCTACATCGGCGATGTCGGACAAGGAGAGTGGGAAGAGATCGACGTGCAAGCGGCGACAAGCCCCGGCGGGACCAACTACGGATGGCGTTTGCGCGAAGGCACTCAGGCAACACCCGGCGGCGTGGGAGGTTCTAAACCAATCGGGGCAATCGACCCGATCTACGAGTACTCCCACGGGGCAGGTTCAACACAAGGGTTTTCTGTGACCGGTGGCTACGTCTATCGGGGCCCTGTCCCCGCTCTGGTCGGTAACTATTTCTTCTCTGACTTCGTCAGCGGTCGACTCTGGTCGATTCGCTTTGACGGGTCTGCGGAAACGAGCCACGACGGAAGTAACTTCAGCGAGTTCGTCGATTGGACCGACACGCTACTGCCTGACTTGGGAAGTGTCGGAAACATCTCATCGTTCGGCGAAGACGGAGACGGCAACCTCTACATTGTGGACTTCGACGGTGAAATTTTCCGTGTCGTCGACAGTGCTGTGGACGTCGCTGGCGACCACTACATGTTCTATCGCACCCGGAAAGACCCGGCCGCTGAGCGTTTCGCGAAGTTCGGGCCCGTCATTCTTAACGACGCACAGTTCACCGTCCCCGGCGCCACCAATTTTGATATTCTGGTTCCGAAAGCACTAGGACTTCCAGCCGATAAAAACGCGGAAGGCGTGCTGGACGCAAACACACATTTACGTGCTTACAAGCTAACGCGCTCCGCAGGTAGCGCAAAGTTCCCCAAAATCTCAGATATCGCCGTTGCCAACCAATGCGGCAGCGTTCATTTGAAAATCACCAAGCCACGCGAAGTGTTGATTCCCGCTGCGCGTGGCGACGCTGGCCCAGTGGCGACGCCCGACGACGCCCTCCATGAGGTCGATCACTACCTTTGCTACGGCGCCAAGGTACAGCGCAAGCTTACCGACGGCACAGCGTTGCCACGTTTGGCGCGCAACACACAGGTCGATGTCGTTGATGATTTCGAAACCAAACGTTTCGACTTAATCAAACCGCGTACGCTCTGCATGCCGGTAACGAAGAGCGGTTCTCCTGTTTTTCTTTCCGGTGAAAAGCGGGCCTGCCAAACCCTATCGACGGAGCCAGCGTGGACCACCCGGAAAAGGCTTTGCTTTGCTGGAAAGCCAAGCTAGCGCGCAAAGAGTTCGCGCAAATCGGCTGCGGGGTGTTTCCCGGCGCCGACGGAACGACCATCGAGCCGAAGCAGGACAAGCATACCGGGCTAGAGGGGATTCATACCCGAGACCAGTTCGGCCCCGGCATCTCCGTGACATTCAAAGAAGGGATTTTTTGCATTCCCTCAGTCGTCACGCCGTTACCGTAGCGGTGAGGGAGCACGAAGTGCCTGGTCCCGCGTTTCAGCCGGACCAGATACTGGACGAAGATGGTTCGATGAAATGGTCAAAGATCGCCTCGCGACGATACGCGAACATCATTTCAACATCGCGACGCACCAGCCATCCGCCTAGAAATTCACCGATCACGCCAAGCGGAATTTCGTAGCGCACACGATCGCGAACAATTGTTCCGCCGTCGAACGGCTCGAACTCGTGGGTGTGGTGCCAGGTTTTGCAGGGCCCGCTAACCTGCGAATCAACGAACGCGCGCGGAGGATCCCAAACGTCGATGCGTGAGCGCCAACGAACAGGAATGCCACGTAACCGGAACTTGTAGCGAACTTCGGTCCCGTCCCTGAGCTTCGCGTCGCTCACGCCGAACACTTTGAAACGAAAGTTCGCAGGCGTAAGCCGTTCCAGATTGTAGACGTCGGAAAAGAACGGAAAGACTTCTTCCGGTGAATTTTCGAGCCAAATTTCCTGCCGAAACTCAATCGCAAAATCGGTGCAAAGATCTTGCAGTGCGTGTTCGAGGGTCTCGTAGTCAAAACGAAAACCGACTTCGAGCATCGCCGCTGGATGCACACGCTGCGAATCCAAAACCAGCGTGCTCATCTCGCCGAGAACGGCGCGCACAGCCCACGCCGGAGCAGGGAGCAACGCGGGCCGACCCAACGCTTGTCCAAGAATTTTCGTAAATTGCTTGTTGGTTACCGGGTTGGGCGCGACAGCGTTCACGGGGCCAACAACGCTATCGTTCTCCAAGGCGTACATGAACATGGAGACCAGATCGTCGACGTGGATCCAGCTCATCCACTGTTTGCCAGAGCCGATACGGCCGCCAGCGAAGAGCCTAAATGGAGGCAAGATTCGCGGCAGTGCCCCGCCTTCGCGCGCCAGGACAATCCCGGTCCGCAGACAAGCGGTGCGCATGCCGAGGTCTTCGGCCCCGGCAATTTCGGCCTCCCAGTCAACGCACACATCGGCCAAAAAGCCTTCGCCCTCTGCCCCCGATTCGTCGAGCGGTTGGTCGCCACAATCGCCGTAGTACCCGATGGCTGACGCTGAAAGGAAAACTTTGGGACGACCGTCGATAGGACAATCGTTGACGGCATTGATCAGAAGCCGCGTGGTGGCCACTCGAGATTCGCGGATCGCCGCTTTGCGTGCGGGGGTCCAACGAGAATCTGCAACGCCTTCGCCAGCCAACTGAACGATCGCGTCAATACCGCGAAGGGCAGCTACATCGAGGTTTCCAATCCCAGGAGACCAGCCCAAGGTCTGGCAGCGAACAGGGAGTTCTAACTCCGCTAGGTCAGGATCGCGCGAAAGCGCGACGACCTCATGATTGTCGGCAAGCAGCCGATCAACCAATCGCCTCCCCACCAAACCACTCGCACCGGCAACTAAAACCTTCATCTGTGCCCCCGAAATCGAACGCGCTTTCTGTGCCTCATAACGTCCGGCGATACAACGCGGCCATGGCAAGCTGGTCGATGATGGGAGTTCGCGAAGCTTCATGCTACGCCCCAAACCATGAAAGTCTCTCTCGACTTGCCCGGTATCGCCCGCCTCCAGGAACTACTGAACCGCAGCAGCGAAACCGCCACTCCCGCAGTCGCTCAGTCGGTGGCCTGGCGTCCCCGCCAAATGAGTGCCGAGGATCTCGTAGATTTCTGGTCGCAGGCCAAAGTCGCCGCAATGACCACGGTCGGGCCGAAGGGCCAGCCCCATACCGCTCCCGTCCACGCCCGTTTGTTGGGCGACCACCTTTATCTGGTGATTTACGGGAACACTGTGCGGCGACGTGACTTAAGGACGAATCCCAGAGTTTCGTTTTGTACCTGGGGCGATCGAGGCGAAGCGGTCTTGCTGTACGGACGAGCCCGCGAAGTCCAGGGAAGCTTGCGCCCCGCGCGCGAGACCCAAGCCGGCGAACCCAGAGATGTGGTAGAACTCGACGTCGAACTGACGCGCGTCTACGCCATGGCGGGGCGGCCGAGCGAAGACTGACGCGGCGTTCAGGCCCCTGATTCTCGGGGCAACGTATTCGCGATCGCTCGATACAGATCTGGTCGTCGGTCGCGGAAAAACCCAAAGGACGCGCGATAGCGTCTCAATGCACCTCGATCGAATGACGCAACGACATACCCTTCGTCGTCGCGTCCCAGCGACGCAACGATTTCGCCGCGGTGGTCGCTGAGAAAAGAACTGCCGTAAAAAACCTGCCCCTCTTCGTCGCCGACCCGGTTTGCGGCACCGATCGGCGTAACATTGGCAACCGCGTGCCCCTGCATCACGCGGCGCCACGGTTGACTCGTATCTTGCGTCGGATCAGCCGGTTCACTTCCGATCGCGGTCGGATACAGAAGAATCTCGGCTCCTGCCAGCGCCATTTCTCGGGCTGCCTCTGGGAACCACTGATCCCAGCAAATGCCGACGCCAATCATTCCGAATTTTGTCGGCCAAACTCGAAACCCGGTATCGCCCGGCCGAAAGTAGAACTTCTCTTCGTATCCAGGACCGTCCGGGATGTGAGACTTGCGATACACACCGAGCACGGTCCCGTCTGCGTCGATCATCGCAAGTGAATTGTAGTAGGCATGGCCGGCGCGTTCGAAGAAACTTACCGGTAGCACCACACCCAATTCCGCCGCGAGCTGCGAAAAAGCCTGGATCGTCGGATGTCCAGCGAGCGGACGCGCAAGCTCAAAGAACTCCTCGTCTTCGACTTTTGGAAAGTAGCGACTCTCGAACAGCTCGGGAGTTACGATCACGTTCGCGCCGTCGGCTGCCGCTCCTCTAATAAAGCCTACAACACGAGCCACGTTTTCTTGGACGTCATCCCCGAAGCGGGCCTGCACAACTCCAATCGTAGTGATTTCGCTCATCCTCGGGATCCTCCATTCTCGATCTCGGCATCGGCGTCGGCGTCGGCGTCGGCATCAGTGTTAGTCACGCCTGGCTCTTGTTGCGTGATGCAGTGAAACGCCCCGCCCCCCGACAAAATTCCGCGAGCAGAAGCGCCGACGACCCGATACTGAGGACAGGCGGCGGCGAACGCGTCAACTGCGAGCGCGTCGCGATCCGTGTCGTACAGCGGCACAATCATCACTCCGTTGCTGAGTACAAAATTCAGGTGGCTGGCTGGCATCAACGTTCCATCTTTCGTGCAGACGCTACCGGGTGACGGAATCTCCACGACCTCAAAGCGAC
>JBLFWR010000116.1:0-11367 GCA_047611725.1 Binatia bacterium
GTGGCTGGCGAAGAAGAGTGTGACGACGGTCAGGGGAACAACTCAGACACCGTCGCTGACGCTTGTCGCGTCGACTGTTCGCTGCCGTCCTGTGGCGACGGTGTTGCGGATCCTGGTAACTCAGAAGAATGTGACGATGGCGGCCTCGTAGATGGCGACGGCTGTGCCTCGGATTGCACCGTTGAATTCTGCGGCGATGGCCAGGTCAACAATGCCGAGACAGAAGAATGCGACGAAGGGAGCAATAACTCGAATACGACGCCAGACGCGTGCCGAGTCCTTTGCCTGAGCCCTAGCTGCGGTGACGGAGTAACAGATACCGGCGAGGTCTGTGACGACGGGAACAATGTCTCGCAGGACGGCTGCAACGCCACCTGTGCGGCAATCGAGGATTGTGGCGACGCCATTGTTCAAGCTGGCCTCGGCGAAGAGTGCGATGATGGCGATGGTAGCAATTCGAACACGGCACCAGACGCGTGCCGGTTGGGTTGCGTCAATCCGACGTGTGGCGACGGCGTAACGGATCCTGCGAACTCCGAAGAATGTGACGACGGCAATCAAGACGATTCAGACGGGTGTTCGAACAAATGCACGATCTGCGGAAACGGCGTCGTCTCCGGCGACGAGACCTGCGACGACGGCCCTGACAACTCTGATACGATGCCGGACGCCTGTCGGGCGAATTGTCAGATCCCGTTCTGCGGCGACGGGGTGATCGATCCTGCGAATTCCGAGGTCTGCGACGACAACAACACGAACCCGAACGACCTATGCACGAACTCCTGTCAGTTCGCCGCCTGTGGTGACGGTTTGCTGTGTACCGATCCGATCCTATGTGCGACCGGGCCGGACAACGGGACTGAAGACTGCGACGAAGGCGGGGCGAATAGCGATACCGCTCCGGATGCGTGTCGATTGGACTGCAGCACCGCAACCTGTGGTGACGGCGTGGTCGATTCTGGCGAATCTTGTGACGGCGAAGCGAACGATAACTGTGCGAGCAACGAGGCGTGTCTCGATTCTTGTGAGTGCAAGCATCTGTGCCCAGGCGCCGGGGAATTGACCCTGTTCTCTGGAACCGGCCCTAACTGCGCAACGAATGGCGACTGCATTGTGGGCAATTGCGATCCTGGTTTGGGTCGTTGCGTCACGGTGACGGAACTCGATAGTGGTTGGAACGGCTTGGCCCACGACGCGGATATCAATGACGTCACCGTCACACGCGGGTTCTTGGACTGCCCGGCAACTGGCCCTGTTTGCGGTGAATGTGAAGTTGCGGGTGTCGACCCGAGTGGCGGTAACTGCCGCTGCTCGGCGGACAACAAGACCCTCTGTGACGAGACCTTCTCAAAGGACAGCGATTGCGATTTTGGTGGCTGTGCTTCGAAGGTTTGCGACGACGACCCGCAGTCGCGGTCTTGCAATGAAGACGCCGACTGCTTCGACGAAGCCTTGGGTAATTTAGGTGACTGCAAAGGAACGTGTTCAGGCAACGATAGCGTCATTTGCCGCACCGATGATGTCTGCCAGGAATCCGACTGTCTTTGCTTCTTTGGCTCACCATTCCCGCTCTCGTCTGGTGGAACGCCAGCCTGCGTTGTGAACCGTTTCTTCGAAGATATTACAGGCACCGGGAACGTTGACACCGGACAGGGTGCAATCTCGGCAAACTTGCGCACTCAGGTATTCCTTGGTGAGGCCAACCAGCAGCCCTGCCCCGTGTGTGGCGGCAGGTGCGAGGGCGACGAAAGCACATTGTGCCTATTCGACGAAGAATGCGGGGTCGACGGCGTTTGCTTGACGGATGAGATCGTCAACGACGGTGTCCGTGGTGGAACCTGTGTCGACGGTGCAGATGATGGCACGCCCTGCGACGTGAACGCCGTGAACACCTCGTTCCCGGCGCGAAGCAAATCGGCTGGCGGCGGTGGCTACTCGCTGGATTGCATGCCGACAATCGGCAAGAATGTTTCAGGCGTCGGGCTGGTGATTAACCTCACGCAAAAGACCGGCATCGTGGAAATGGCTGCACAGGTGCCATGCGGTACGGACCCGTCGTTGCTGTGTCCGTGTAAGATGTGCACTGCCGATACGACCGTTCCGTGTAACTCCGACAGCGATTGCGCTGGTCAGGTTGCGAATTGCAGCACTGTGACCCGGGTCGATTGTGTCGTTGATGATGACTGTGCGTCGGTTGATGCTGGCCCGTGTATTTCGGTTGGTCCCAGTAATCGCTGTAGCGGGAATTTCTCAGAGCGCTGCACTACCAATGGGGACTGCGAGAATTTACCGGGAGGGACCTGCAACCAGCCGAGCTGCGCTTCCGTGGGCGCTGGCAACGCGGTTCAACCGAACCAGTGTAGCGATGGTGTTTGCGTGGATCAGGGCGGCGGTGAAGGTGAGTGTAATGTCGGCCCCAACGAGCGGACCTGTGACGGTCTAGTGCGAGCCAACGGCAACGGCATTCTTGGCTGTGGTACGAATGCTGATTGTGGCCCTGGCGTGATTGGACTCGACGGTGGGAATTGCACCCTGGAAAGACGCCGCGAATGTTTCCTTGATCCAATCGTTGCTGTAGGTGCTGCTGATCCGAATATGGCAATCGGCGCCGCAGCGTTCTGTGTCCCGCCGACCTCAAGCGCCGGAATCAACGGCGCTGCAGGATTGCCGGGGCCAGGGCGAATCGTAAACCAATCAACAGCCATAACGTTCTGTGCCGAAGATCCCGACTCGGTCTACACACCGGGTGTCGGTGGGTGTCCGCAGTGACGCTGGGCTGACGAAGAGAAGAGACGACACGCGACGCCCTTTCCGCTGGTAAACGGAAAGGGCGTCGCCGCGTCAGTTGGCGGCAAGCGATCGCCGCTGCAACGACCCCGCGCGCCCCGTTTCTCATCGAAGGGCGGTGACACGATGGGGAAAACGGGACATATTCAGTGTTCGACTGGAGAGAGTCGGAAACCACCCGCCCTCGGGGGCAACGGCCAACGGATCATCATGCAAGCACCCAAGAGACGCATTCTTACCGGCCTCGTACTCAGTTTCATTTTTGTCGCTGCGGGGGTCGGAGCGAGTACCGCTGAGGCACAACTTTTCACGCGCGCGGAACTTCGCTGCAGAAAGGGCGTGACCATCTCTGCGCGGCGCTACTTCGAGCGCAGCAACAAGGCGCGTCAGCAATGCTTTGCGCAAATTATCCAGGGAAAGCAGAGCTCCGAAGTGGATTGCGCCGCTGGCATTGGCGACCCCAAACTCGATGCGAGGCTGCGGCACCATCGCGCTAGACTTGGTCGTTTGTTGCCCAAGTTCTGTGTTGGCGTGAATCCCGTTCTTTTGGATTTCCCCGGCATTTGTAACGACGACAATGGCGCACCATTTACGTTCAGCGATCTCGAGGAATGTGTCGTCGAAGAAACCGACACAGCGGTCGCGCAGCTCTACACCATGTACTACCCGGCCGAGGTCGAGTTTGTGCGTGAGGAGTTTCGGCATTGTATGTTGGGTGTTGCGGGTCGAGCCGCTACCGCCCTACGTCAGGAGCGGCGTCGGCGAGAGCAATGCCTGCTGAAACAGGAGAACCAGCGACTAAGTTTGGATGTGGATTGCCGCGCTCGTGTCCTTCAATTCGGTGAAGGAACCGGTAGCGCCAAGATCGACCGCTCTCTTCGAAATGCCTTAAACGCGTTGTTCAGCCAGCTTCCGCAGGTTTGCGCGGCTGCCGATCTTGCGAAAGTTGGTTACGATGAAGTGTGTCCGGACGATGACGGTGGCGCCTTCGGGATGAGCGAGCTGGCCGAGTGTTTGTTCGACAAGAACGCAGCGGTCGCCGGAGTGCTTCTCGACATCGCTTTCCCGAGCGAACCAGTCTGTGGAAACGGGCAGGTGGAAGGAGAGGAAGAGTGCGATGAGGGGGTTGGCCAGAACAGCGATACCGTTCCCGATGCCTGTCGAGTTGATTGCACCAACCCGGTCTGCGGCGACAGCATTGCGGACACGGGTAGCGGGGAACTTTGTGACGACGGTGGCACCGAAGACGGTGATGGCTGTACGGCCACCTGCCAATTCGAGTTCTGCGATGATTTTGTCGTGAATAACGGCGGCGCCGAGGATTGTGACGACGGCCCCGAACTCAACGTAGACGAGCCCGACAAGTGCCGCAGTAACTGTGCGCTTCCGTTGTGTGCTGATGGAATTACCGATCCCGGCAGCGGCGAGCAGTGCGACGACGCAAACGTGCTCGCTGAAGATGGTTGCTCTCCGGAATGCCTCGTCGAATTCTGTGGCGACGCGATCGTGCAGGCTGGCTTGGGCGAAGAATGCGATAACGGCGATACCAATTCAGCCACTGACCCCGACGCCTGTCGGCCGGTCACATGTCTGAATGCTTTCTGCGGAGATGGCGTAAGCGATCCCGGAAATGGTGAGGCGTGCGACGACGGCAACACGGATGACAGTGACGGTTGTACGAACAACTGCACGATCTGTGGCGATGGCGTTCTCGATGAAGGCGAAGAATGCGATGACGCTAGTGCCAATTCCGACACCACCCCTGACGCCTGTCGCACCAACTGTCAGAATCCAACTTGCGGAGACTCGGTTGTTGACCCTGGCAACTCAGAATCCTGTGACGACGGAAACGTAAGTGACAACGATCTCTGTCCGACGACTTGCGAAGCTGCGCGCTGTAGCGATGGATTCGTCTGTAACGAGGTAGGTTGTACCACCGGCCCACTGAGCGGCGCAGAAGTCTGCGACGATGGGAATGCTAACTCGGACACCGCCCCCGATGCCTGCCGCGCCGACTGTTCCGTGGCTGCGTGTGGTGACGGCGTTGCGGATTCTGGCGAGCAGTGCGACGGCTCCGCTCGCAGCGGATGCCTGAGCAACGAGGCTTGTCTCGGCTCCTGTGAATGCAAGCACCTCTGCCCCGGTTTCGCCGAGCTTACGTTGTTCTCCGGTGCTGGCCCGGAGTGCGCCACTGACGATGACTGCATCGTCGGCACCTGCGATCAGGGTATTGGGCATTGCCGAACGACGACTGAACTCGATACCGGCTGGACAGGAATTTCGCACGATGCCGATATCAACGACCTGACCATCACACGGGCATTTATCGATTGTCCTTCGACCGGCCCGGTTTGCGGCGAGTGCGAAGTGGTCGGGGTCGATCCCTCGGCGGGTAACTGTCGTTGTTCGGCCGATAACCGAACCCAGTGTGACGAAACCTTCGGCGTTGATTCGGACTGTAGCTTCGGCAGTTGCGTGTCCAAACTTTGTAGCGGAGATGGAGTTACGCCTTGCAATGACCAGGCGGGCTGCGCCGGTAACGGGACCTGCCGGGGAGAATGTTCGGGCAACTCCGACGTTGTTTGTACTACGGATTCGGTTTGTTCCGAGGCGATTTGTAACTGCTACCTTGGCACGCCGTTTCCGCTTTCGGCCGGTGGGACGCCGGCTTGTGTCGTGAACCGTTTCTTTGAGGATGTGTTTGGGACGGGCAACGTAGACACCGGTGCCAGTGAAGTGACCGCGAACTTGCGAACCCAGGTTTTCTTGGGGGTTTCGATTGTGAATCCGTGTCCAAGTTGTGGCGGAGTTTGCGAGGACGACACAGCGATGACCTGTTCGGCCGACGCTGACTGTGGGTCTGGCATTTGTTTGTTGGATGCTGTTGCCAACGATGGCGAGCGCGGTGGCATTTGTTTGGAAGGTGAAGACGAAGGGAAGTCTTGCGACGTTGCTGCTTTCAATACTTCGTTTCCGGCCCGCAGCCAGACGACCGGCGGAGCTGGATATTCGTTAGATTGCTTCCCAGATGTGGGCAAGAACGTGTCCGGAGCCGGCTTGCGGATAGAACTGAGTCAGCGAACCGGCCAGGTGCAAATGGACTCAGAAGTCGTGTGTGGCAACAACCCCGCGCTACTTTGTCCGTGCAAGCAATGTTCGGGTGACCCGACTGTCTCGTGTAACCGAGACGCGGATTGCGCCGACCAACAAGCGAATTGCAGCATCGTCCGGTCGGCCGTTTGTACGGCGAACGCCGACTGCGCCGAAGTCAGTGCTGGCACCTGCAATCTACTTCTTGGGCGTTGCTCAACAGCGCTAACCGAGCGCTGTTCGAGCGATGACGACTGTGCTGGGATCGACGGAGGTGTCTGCGATCCGTCAACCTGCAGCTCAGTTGGTGCAGGTAACTCGGTACAACCCAATCAATGCAGTGACGGGATTTGTGTCGACGAGGGCGGAGGCGAAGCGTCTTGTAACATTGGTCCCAACGACCGCACCTGTGACGGGGTCGTTCGTGCCAATGGCGGGGGGATACTTGGCTGCGGTACCAACGCGGATTGCGCCCCTTCTGTGATCGGGATCGATGGTGGCAACTGTACGCTCAGCAAACGCCGCAAGTGCTTCCTCGACCCGATTGTTGCAGAGGGTGTCGCTGATCCGGGTAATCCGATCGGGGCTGCGGTCTTCTGTATCCCGCCGACGGTCAGCGCGGCAATCAACGGGGTAGCTGGACTTCCGGGCCCAGCCCGAGTTGTGAACCAGGGGGTCTCGGTTCTGTTTTGCGCGGAAGACCCCGACTCGGTTTACACACCGGGCGTTGGTGGCTGTCCCTAATATTGGGACTCCGACCAGCCAGACTGGACTATGGCTAAAACAAAGCCCGCCTGATCTCAAGATTAGGCGGGCTTTGTCGTTCTCGGACCTAATCCGGACGTTTACGGAGTGCCCATCAGCCCTTTCAGGAACTCTGATCGTGGCGTCATAACCAGGGTCGTTCCGGAACCCAGAGTTCGTTCGTACGCGTCCAGCGTGCGCTGGAAAGCGTAAAACTCTGGGTCTTCTTCGTAGGCTTTTGCGTAGGTCGAAATCGCGTTTGAATCGCCCTCGCCACGAAGTAGCTCCGCCTCTCTTGTCGCCTCCGCCAGCAAAACCGAACGCGTTCGTTCTGCCATGGATCGAATCTTGCGCGCCTCTTCGTCGCCCTCGGCCCGAAAGCCTTTGGCTTGGCGTTCGCGCTCACTACGCATTCGATTGAAGACGCTTAGCTCGTTCTTGGCTGGAAGCTCGGTACGCTTGATTCGAACATCGACGATCTCAATCCCAAAAGCCTCGGCCTTTTTGTTCGACTCGATCCGAATGTAATCCACTAACGAGGCGCGATCTCCCGACACAACATCACTAAGGGTCTTTTGGGCGACCACCTCTCGTAGCGCCGAGTAAATGATGTCGTCGAGTCGTGATTGAGCCTGCGACTCGGTTCGAACCGAACGGTAAAACCCGAGTGGGTTGGTAATGCGCCAGCGCGCGAAATTGTCGACCGAAAGTTGCTGCTTGTCTTTGGTGATGACTTCTTTGGGCGCCGCGTCGTACTCAAGAAGACGTTTCTCGAAGTAGATCACGTTTTGAACCCCGGGAATGCGCCAATTCAGACCGGGTTCGGAGACGGTTCGAATTGGTTTCCCGAACTGTAATACGACGGCGCTTTGCCATTCCCCGACAGAAAAGAAGAGCGATCTCCAGAAGACCGACACTGCGATTAGCGCCAAGCCTAGGACTATGAAAACGCGGTTCACGGAGCTACCTGCTTGCTTCGCAGGCGTTGTCCCGCCACGGCACCAAGGTCGAGTAGCGGAACCACTTCGCCCGCTAGCGAGGCATCTATAATGATCTTTTCGCTGCTAGGAAGGATTCTTTCCATTGTTTCCAAATACATGCGTTTCCTCGTGATTTCAGGAGCTTGGGAATAGGCGGCGCGAACAAGACGGAACCTGCCAGCTTCACCTTCGGCCTTCTTGACGACGGTTTCAGCGTAAGCCCGGGCTTCGTTGAGTTGCTGAGCGGCGACGCCACGAGCCTTGGGTAGGATGTCGTTGGCAAACCCCTCCGCTTCGTTGATCATTCGTTCGCGATCCTGTTCAGCGGCGATCACATCCTTAAACGCGTCTTGCACCGGCCCTGGCGGTTCGACGTCCTGCAACTTTACGGTCGTGACCAGAAGGCCAGAATCGTAGCTGTCGAGCATTTCCTGAAGTAGGCCCTGCGCTTGGATTTGGATTCGCGATCGCCCCTCCGTCAACGTGGAGTTGATGTCCGTGCCTCCAACGACTTCGCGCATTGCTGACTCGGCGCAATCGCGAAGCGTGTCGACTGGGTCACGGATGCTGAAGAGATACTGAAGTGGATCCTGAATTCGATACTGAACGATAAAATCGAGGTCGATGATGTTGCCATCGGAGGTCAACATTCGAGATTCCTCGACGATTCTTCGGTATCGCGCCGGGGGGCCGGGGTCGATTGTGCGAAAGCCAACTTCCTGCTTTGAAACGCTGGCAACCGGCACTTTGATCACGCGCTCTGCCGGGGCTGGTAAATGCCAATGCAGGCCGGGAGTTGTTGTTCGTGTGGTTTTGCCAAATCGCAAAACTACGCCGACCTCATTCGGTTCGATCTGGTAGACGCCGGTTGCGAGCCAAAGTGCTGCTGCAGCAGCGACCAGCAGGCCTACCGGGATTTTCGGGACACGTTTGTTGTTTCGGGCACGATTGAAAATTTCCGAAACTAAATCTTCGGGGTTAGGGGTACGTGGGGGAACTCCGCCGTTTCCTGTCGACATTCGACCTCCGTGGGGGGCCATCGGTCGGCCGCCCCGGCCACGGTAACGGTGCCGATGCGCGAGGGAAAGGCTTAGAAGCGGTAATTCGCGTTTAGGATTCTGGCCAGAGGCCTGGTTCGGTTCGCGGAGGGGCGATTTCGGTGCTTTCGCGAGCGGCGGGAAGCAAGATTACCATCCGCGTTCCGCCCTCTGGAGGAGCCTCAGCGCAGATAGTCCCGCCATGGTAGTTCACCACTTCGCGGCAGATAGTAAGGCCAAGTCCGGTCCCCGCAGGCTTGTCGGCTCCGCCACCTTGTCTGAAACGCTCAAACACGGCCTCGCGCTCTGTTTCTGGGATGCCGCAACCGGAATCGGAGACCGCGATCCGCAGCGCTGGCGCCCCGAGTAACGTACTTCTACAGGCGCTGATTTCGACATGGCCGCCACGGGGCGTGAACTTTCGCGCGTTGCTGCACAGATTGGTCAGGACTTGGATCATCCGATCGCGATCGGTCCTTAAGGCTGGCAGGTCAGGCTCGGAGCGAAGAGTCAGTTCGATGTCAGACTCTTGGTATAGTGGCCTAAAGGTCGTCACTACATGTTCGAGTAGGGCTCGAGGATCTGGAAGAAGTTCCAACGACCACTCGGTTTTCCCCGCTTCAATTTTAGAAAGATCGAGGAGGTCGTTGATCAGTCGCGTCAGTCGTTGAGTTTCTTCAATGATTACGCCCGAGAAGCGCTCGTTGGCCTTCGTGTCGCCGCTACCGTAGCGCTTGATGATCTTGGCGGCGGACGAAATCGCAGCGAGCGGGGTTCGAAGCTCGTGCGAAACGTTGCTCAAAAACTCTGATTTCAAACGGTCGTACTCGGTCAATTGATCGTTACTTTCAACCAATTCCGCGGTTCGCTCGCGAACCTTGTCCTCAAGTAATCGAGAGTGTTCTTCTATTTCCGCGCGAAGTCCCTTCTCTTGCTGGGTCGCTTCCTCCGCTGTTTGCTTGGCGACGACAAGTTCGCTGATGTAGTTGCGGACCGAGCGTCGCATTGCCTCGAACTGCCGAGCTAGAACACCGATTTCATCGGCAGAATCGATCGCGGCAATTTCTTGATCGAGGTTTCCCTCGGCGATGGCTGCGGCGTCTTCCGCAAGTCCAACGACTGGCCGAAGCAGGCGACGACTGGTCCAAACGGATGCGCCGAGCCCTAATAGTGCAACGAGGGTCGCGACGAATAGCGCCAACGTCGTTGCTTCCGCGAGCACTCCTTGCCCCCGCCTACGCGCCGCTGCTGCTTCCGAGCGAATTGGGGTCAGGTCGAACCCCAATGCCAACCAGCCCCAATCCCGTCCGCCAACGACGAGAGGGTGGGTGATTTCGACCACGTCCAATCCGTCAGCCGTTGCCAAATATCGAGGTGCGGTACTAACGCCAGCCGAAGGCGCGCGGCCGCCGATACGATGAGGGTCGGTGTGGACGATGATGACGCCAGCGGCGTTGGTGAGAAACGCGTAACGCAGATTCTCATTGTTGGCTTGCATGGTCTTGACGGTCTGCGTGATGAAGGCGAAGTCGTAGCCTGCGATCGCGGTTTCCATGCTCGTGCCCATGCTTTGGGCGAGCAATCGTCCGCGTTCGATCATTCCGTGCTGCAATTGGTTGGAGGCTCTATCAATCTCGCCGTTGAGGACCGCCGATTGGCGATAGACGAGGATTGCCGAGAGCAAAGCGACGCATAGGAAAACAGAAACAGACCCCGCCAGAGCGAGTTTCAGGTGCAAGCCGACGCCGCTGCGGGCCGCGTCCACTAAAATCCGGTTCCTGTCCTTGCGATCTTTGCTCATGTTCTGCGCCCGTTCACAGGCGCGCGTCTGCCCCGCATCCTACGGTGTCGACTCCAATCGTGAAACTCTGAAAAGGGGTCAGTCGTCCTGCACTCAATGGCGCGCAGTTGTGGCTATCGCGGCGCCTCTTGGCTGGGTTGCTCCGAAGTCGGTTCGGACGTCGTACTGGGTGTCGGTTCTCGAAAGCGATCGAGCCCCAGAAGGGCAAGCAAGCGGCGGCCGGTCTCGTTGTCGTCGGCTGTGACGAAGGTTTGGGCCACGTTTGTGGCGTCGTCGTCCGAGGCGCTCGAAGAACGATACAGGACTGGAAGATCGATCTCCGGGCTAAATCCGATGATGTGAAAGTCGCGAATGATGGTTGGGCGCACCCGAGCGTGAGCTTCAAACTGAGCGGATGTGACGAGAGCCGCATCGACTTGTTCAAAACTTAGAGCCAGCAGAGCATCGATGTCTTTCTGGACGGGCACAACACGGATCCGTGAGCCATCAAGATTGAACGCATCGAGAACTGTTCGTTCTCCCGCCGGGCCCATAGCGTGGATCGTTGCCGCCATTGTCCCCGAGTCTAGGTCAGCGAGCGACTCGATCTCTGGTCTCGTCATCAGCGCTTTTCGATATCGGGTCTTGTTGTTGCGCTCGGCCATCGCGAGCGGCTGCAAGTCGGTGGTCAGGGGCCCCAATCGCTCAACCCACGTTGGTGCAATGAGAAACGCCGGGCGCTCGGCGTGCAACTGTTCCAAGAAATCCTCGTAGCGCGCGAAGGCTTGAAACCGCAGTGGAGTCGTTGCCTGCGCGGCAATGGCTTCAACGCTTTCAGCGAGAAGCCCCAGGTTTCCTGGCCGCCAGTCGGGGCTGAAGAAGTAAAAAAGGGCCGGATCTGCAGCCTGGGCGATGGCGGCTGAACCGAACAAAAAGCTCAAGAAAAGAG